>JACMLX010000083.1 GCA_014379355.1 Gemmatimonadaceae bacterium | reverse complement strand
CTACGCCACGGTGAATACGTTCCCGGGCCTTGTACACACCGCCCGTCACGCCATGGAAGTGGTGAGCGCCCGAAGTCCGTGTCGGAACCGCAAGGACCAAGCGGCCGAAGGCGAGCATCATGACTGGGGCGAAGTCGTAACAAGGTAGCCGTAGGGGAACCTGCGGCTGGATCACCTCCTTAACGGAGTCCACCAGTAGACCCGACGGGCAACCGCCGTGGCCGACCGTGACTCAGTAGTCGCATCACCACGCGCGCCTCTCTCGATTGCCATGCATAGCAGGACCCTCGCCCCCGGCGCTCTCACGAGCGTCGGGGGCGTTCTGCTGCCGGCGCACGCAACGACGTCAACGAGGAGTTGCTTGCCCTTCTGCATTCCCGAACTGCTTCAACGCGAAGGCGCTGCGGACGTCAACCGCCTTGACGCCAAGCCGCAAAGGCGCAAAGCGAACCGTTCAGTTCAGCGTCCGCGCACAATTTCATCACTCGACGCAAAGGCCTGGCGACCTGCACTCGCGATGACGGCCTTCACAGTAAGCCTTTAGCCTTGATGATTCCGTACGATGTCCTTGCTGTGTATTGCACGGAGCGCTGTGCGCCTTTGCGGCTTGGCGTTAAAGCGGTTGACGAACTCAGCGACTCCGCGTTGCGCTGCACGATGTGATGCGGGCCGCACGGCGCCGCATGATCACAACGCGATTCGACTGCACACGCGCGGCGTGATCGCGTGCCATTGTCGAGTGCGCATCACATCGCCGGCGTGTTCCGTGCATCGATGCGTCTGCTCGATGATGCCTGACCGCATGGTGAGGAAATGACCATACGGGGCATGGACTTCTGGCACGAAAGGCACACTGTGTGCCTTGTACTGGGCTCGTACGACGGGCGTGGGATAACCTCGCGTGCGGTTCACTATATGGAAGGAGTACACACATCATGACACGTTCACTCAAGGCACTCTCTGCTGTTGCAATGCTTGCTGCATGTGCATTGCCGATCTCGTCGGCATCCGCGCAGGACAGCGCAGCGGCGAAGATCCGGACCTTCGACGCGGCATCGGCGGTGTCACTCACGGGTGTCAGCATCATTCGCGTCGATACGCTCAAGCAGGGTGAGAACTCGTCGGTCAGCGCGCTGTTCGTGAGCGGTTCCGACTCGATCACGGCGATGATCGCGCCGGTCACGTTCCTGTCGTCGAATTCGCTGACGCTCGCCGCTGGCGACGTGATCGATATCTCGGGCTCGAAGCTGATGATGGCCGGCAAGTCGATGCTCGTCGCGACCGAGATCAAGAAGGGCGAGACGAAGGTCGTGTTGCGCGACAAGGCGACCGGCGCACCTGCATGGCCGCAGGGCACTGCCATGAGCAAGCCGTAAGCTCGGCATTGGCATGTTCGCTGTCCTCTGAACCCACACCGTTCGCAATGAGTGGACGGTAGTGGGTCAGTGCATCAGCCGCGCGACTGTATGATCGGCAGGCATGTGGGTCCGGAGTCGATCGGGGATCAGGGCGACGCTGCTCTGGTATTCCGGTACGGCTCCGGGCGCCTCGCGCGTTTCAGGAGTGCGTGCGCGATGAGATCGCGTTGCCAGATCGGGCTCACGACCCTATGCTTTGAGTTTCCGGGGGGCCAACGGCGCAGGAGGTTAGCGCTCACGCGTGATACGCCTGAGACGCATGAGGTGCGACGTTCACCTGCTCGCAGGTCCATGTCCGCAGGTGAGGGCGGTGCAACTGAAAGTCGTTGCACCGCCCTCATGGTTCTACGCTGTGCCTTTGCGTCGTGCCGTTCGCGCGGCCGGCGAGGCTGAGGAATGGCCAACTGCCGGCTTTGCGCGCCACGCAGGGCGGAGGTTGACGCGCTCCGATCTGCCGACCACAGCAACAGGTCGTGGTTACCTCATCCAGCCACACCCGTCGGTATCGTGTGCCGAACGGTGTTTCATTTCGCGGGATGTGGCTGGCACAGCACTTGCTCTCGTTCCGGCACGGCTCAGACTGCCATTCAGCGGTGTGATTGCGAGCGGGCCAAGGCTCCACGCTGTGTCCTCTGGCGTCCACGTCTACCGGGGATTCAGTTGGATCGCTCGCTGGCAGTCGCCATGCTGCAGTCGGCGTCACCGGAGACGCAAGGGCAGGGCGCCTCGATGCGCTTGCCCTGTGCACCCGACCGCCGGTTCCTGGGTCAGCTACGGGCGGCTTGTGGCCTTGCGGGTTGAAGCGCCGGATACTCGAGCGCGACGTATTTTCTGGACTGAGGGCGTGCGTGGCCGTGCACCACACTGATCACCACGAGATCGATCGACTCGCACGAAAAAAATCGACAGCAAGAGGAAGAGCGTCATGACGTACACACTCGCGACGAAGCCACGTGTGCAAGTAGAGAACTCACGCATCCGTGTGCCGGCTGACGGCGCGCGGTCGATGACCGTTGCTTCGAACACGTCGACGGCGAACACGCCGACCAAGACCGTGCACGGCCGCATCGAGCGCTCAGTCCGAAGCTCGTCACGCTCCATCCCGAAGACGCTTGCAATGGCGTCGTTTCTCTTGCTGGCCGGCTGCGGCGATGCCGCATCAACAGAAGAGCCGCTTGTAGAACCGATATCTGGTCGCACCGCGACGGCGCTCCGCGTGGCCGGAATCGCCGGCGATTCGCTGACCGAATTCTCCGTTAACAGCGGCGACACCATCGCACAGGCCATCACGGCGCAGCTGGTCGACGCCCGCGGGCTCGCGGTCGCGAAGAGCGGCGTCCGCGTGACGGTCGCAATGACGGATATGGCCGGCCTGCCCGTACCGGGTGCCCGGATATTGAGTGGCGACACGGCCACCACCGCCGCCGACGGCATCGCGACCTTCCTCGGACTGGCCATCCTCGGCCCAGCGAGGTCCGGTCGGCTCACCTTTGCCGCGCCGGCGCTCGCGCCGACCCGCTGGTCCATTCGTCTGCGTCCCGGTGCAGCGTCGATGCAGGCGTCCGCCGTCACCGTGCTTCCAGACACCGTTCCTGTGGGCGGCACCTCACAGGTCACCATTGCGCTGCTGGATGCTGCCGGCAATCGGCTGGCTGCAGGCCAGCCCGTTGCGGTGTCGATGACTGGTGGAACCAGTGCGGCAACCCCCTCAGCGCCGACCTTCAACGCGGCTGACTCGACCTACCGCCTGACGCTGACCGGTGTGACGGCTGGAACAGCCAGTACCGTAACGGCCACCGTCAACGGCCGAGCCTTGGGCACCACGCGGCAACTGACGATCATTGCGCCCGTAGTCCCGCCGGTCCCTGCGACGAGGCTTGCTTTCACGCTGCTTCCGGGTGACACCACAGCAGGGATTGTCGTGCGCAGCGGTTCGACGCTCGCGCAAACTGTCGCCGAACTCCGCAGTGCAACGAACACCACAGTCGCTCAGAGCGGCATCGCAATGAGTGCAAGCGTGACGAACCCGGTAGGCGGTGCGCTGACCGGTGGCACGATTACGGGTGCTGGCCCCGTCAGCACGTCAAGCAACGGGAGCGCAGTGTTCCCCGCGATCGGCGTGACCGGGCGGGTTGGCCAGGCACGCGTGCAGCTGTCGAGTTCCGGCCTCACGTCCGTGAGTTTTCCGATCACGATTGCGGCCGGGGCGCCCAGCGCAGGCGTCAGCGCGATGACGCTGAGTGCGGATACCGTTCCGGTCGGGAGCAGCAGCCTGGTGACCGTCTTGCCGCGCGACGCGCAGTCCAATCTGCTGGGCGGTGGTCAGACGGTGAGTGTGACGGCGACCGGCGGAACATCGACCGGTACCGTCGGCGGTGTGAGCTTCAACGCCGGTGATTCGAGCTATCGTGCCACGTTCACAGGCACCGCAGCCGGCACGGCCATGACCGTGCGCGCGGTTGCCGCTGGCGTGACACTGACGCAGACACGGAGCGTGCGCGTGACGGCTGGCCCCGTGTCGGCCAGCACGACGACGCTCGCGGTGAGTCTCGATACGGTGTCGGTTGGCGGGACAAGTGTCGTCACCATCACGCCGCGCGACGCGCTGGGCAACAAGCGCGGCGCGGGCCTCGCGGTCAGCGTGACAGCCACAGGCGGAACAAGCGCGGGCACGCTGACCGCCGTCACCTACAGCGCGAGCGACTCGACCTACCGCAGCACATTCACCGGTACGTCAGCCGGTACAGCATTGACAGTGCGCGCGACGGTCACCTCGGTTGCGATCACGTCCACTCGTCCTTTGACCGTGCGCGCAGCATCGACGCCACCGTCTCCTCAGCCATCCGACACGTCGTGGACGTTCTGCTCGAATCCGGGCGCGTTCTGCGAGAACTTCACGGGGCTCCACACCGTGCGACTCGTGGCGTCGAGTGGGCAGTTCGTGACGCAGGATGCTTTCGGTCGCATCGTGTGCCAGCAAGCGTCGTTCTCGGCGCAGCTTCCGTCAGGCTCGAATGTCAGCCGCTGCGACGTTGGCCGGCTTCGCACGGAAGTGATTACGAACCCCTCGCCGGGCATGGGTGGGTTCGGTGCGACGGTGACGGTGCCAATGGGCGACCCTGGTCAGGGTGTCGCCTTGATCCGGCCATCCACCAGTCAGCCCGGCGTTCTGGCTTACGAAGGCAACTTCCGGATGTCGTGCGGCTTCACGAAATTTGGATTCTTCGATCCTATCGTGTATCCGGATCAGCCGTTCGCGGGCCACTTGCACATGTTTTTCGGCAACGCGGGCGTGACCGGCACGTCGACGACACAGTCCATCACGAACTCGGGGAACAGCACCTGTCACGGCGGAACGGCGAACCGCGCCAGCTATTGGTTCCCGGCGGTGTACGATGCCGTCACGCAGGAGATCCAGATCCCGTCGCGCGGCACGTTCTATTACAAGAGTCATATTCTGCCGCCCGAAGGGCTCCAGCCGATTCCTGCTGGGCTGCGCATGATCGCGGGGAATAAGAATGCCACGGGCTATCAGTCAGTCGCGAACTGGTACTGTTCGCGCAGCAATATTCCAAATACCGAGGGGTTCATTCCTGACTGTCCGGTGGGCGAAGAAGTGATGTTGTCCGTGGCGTTCCCGGAATGCTGGAATGGGCGCGACCTGGATTCGCAGGATCACCAGTCGCACATGGCCTACGCGATCTATGTGAACGCTGGCACGTCGTACTGCCCGTCGACGCACCCGATCGGTTTGCCGCGTGTCGAGGAGATTGTCGCGTTCCCGGTGACGGCGAATTCTCGTCCACTGCGGTGGCGGCTCTCGAGTGACATGTACTCGTCGTCGATTCGTGGCGGCAGGTCGTTGCATGCTGACTGGATGGACGGGTGGTCCCGCGATGGGATGACGACGTTCACGCGGGAATGCGTCAACAAGCGTCGGGATTCGACGTTGCAGCTCTGCGACGGGCGTGACCTCTACTACGTGCCATAGGACTGCGAGCGTGGCGAAAATTCGGCGAAGAAATCTGCGCGACAAGGCGACCGGCTCACCAGCCTGGCTCCGACGCTGTGGGGTATTTGGCTGAAGGCTGATGCCAGCGCAGTGTGCGACAGGCGACGGATTCGGGCGGGCTCCGGTGCGATGCGGCTTCGGGGCTCGGCGTCCGATTCCGGCCGCCGTCTGCGTTGCGGAACAGGGCAGGCGGGAGTATGTTAGACGGCTCATGGGGCCTGTAGCTCAGGTGGTTAGAGCGCACGCCTGATAAGCGTGAGGTCCGAGGTTCAACTCCTCGCAGGCCCATATCAGTACGTGAGGGCGGTGCAACGACTGAACGTTGCACCGCCCACGCTCATTTGTGCGGGCGCCGTGTTGATGGCATCACTTTCCCCGACAGAAATGACGTGATGTGGCTCGGCGAGCGACACCAGCCTGCCGTTGCACGTCACCAGTGCCGGCGTGCCCCTGCGTGCTGCCAATGCGGTCGGGCCATCACGGGCGTGTTCGCCCTCGCTGAGGCAGCCCCGCTTTTCACGAGATTGTGATGACGCCACCACCGCACGAACGCGCTTCTGCGCCCGCGAGAGATCGTCGTAGTGCGCAGCGCAGTATCTGACTGCAGCGTGCGACCGTCGACTGGGCGCGTCATGCTTTCGCGCGGCGTGACGAGGACGCACGCCGCGACATGCGGCCGGCTCCATGCGTGTCGCTAAATTGCTGGTGTGTCGCACGTACAAGTCCCGAAGAGTCGCCGCGCTCGGCGCGTGGCTGCGCAGCGCATCGAGGTCATCGGCCAGCCGCACGCAACCACCGTCGAGCACGAGCGGGTGGTCCACGAGCAGCTCCATTTCGGCAAGATCGTGCGACGCGATCACGGTCGTGTGTGCCTCGTCGTGATCGACCGCGAGTAGTCCTCGGATCAGTGCGTCCTTGTGTCTTCATCGGCATCATGCGTCCGATTCCGCGCCCGTTCACACCGGTGCGGCCGGTGAAAACGGTGACGTGAATCCCTCACGACGCGCGGTATGGTTGGCCCAGCCAGCCACACTGGCTTCGCGCGTGAAATCGTCATACGCTGAGCGGATCAACCCGTCGAGCTTCCGGGGTCGTCGATTGCGCCATATACTCAAGCGAGCCGGACCGAAATTTTCGTGACAATGCGGACCGCATCACGCCAGTCATCATGTCCGCTGTCCTACGAGCCGGGATACGCCGGAGCGGGTGACGCAGCCGGGCACTTGGGCGCGACGACTCATGATGGCTGAAGACTGCAGCCTCCCGCTGCTCCATCGCGTGCTTCGGACGCCGCCACATCACTCCTCCAATTGCACGCACTCCACTGCCATGCGATCCGCGTTCGGTACACTGCCATGAGCGTGTTGCCATGAAGATCCTGTTCGTAGCACCTTATCTGCCAAGCCCCGCGCGTTTTGGCGGGCAGCGACGCATCGACGGACTGATGCGGGGCCTCGCGCAGCGGCACGACGTCTCCATTCTGTCGTTCAACGCCGACGACGAACACGGGCCGGGCTCGATCGACGCGACGCGTGCGTACTGCGACCAGGTGACCACAGTGCCGGGGCTGGACGCCATCAGCGTGCCCGGGAAGCGGAAGCTGCAGCTGCATTCCATGCTCTCGACGCACAGCTTCGAGCACCTGCAGGCCACGCGTCGCGCCGATTTCCAGGCACAGATCGATGCGCACCTGGAGCGCACCGCCTACGACGTCGTACAGGTCGAATTCGCGAACATGGCGTCCTTCCGGTATGCGCGACGCGGGCGGCGCCCGCTACTCGTGCTCGACGAGCACAACATCGAGTACGACCTGCAACGTCGTAGCGCCGGCGCCGCCGATGGCATCACGCGACTCATGTACAACTCGCTGAACTGGCGGAAGCTCGCGCGTGAGGAGCGCAGCGCGTGGCGCCGTTTCGACGGGGTGGTGCTGACATCCGCCCGCGACCGCGAGTTGCTGCACGCCGCCGCACCGGGCACGAACAGTGTGGTGGTACCAAACGGCGTCGACGTGGCGCAGTTCCAGCCGTCGGCCAGCCCGGTGGACGGCGACACGATCGTGTTTTTCGGGGCGAACAACTATTTCCCGAATCACAACGCTCTGCTCTACTTTATCGACGAAATCCTTCCGAAGGTCGTCGCGCGCAGGCCGATGGTGAAGCTGCAGATCATCGGGCCGGGCGTGCAGCCTGCGGTGCTCGAACGGCGGGACCCGAATGTGGAAATCGTCGGCTTCGTCGATGACGTTCTGCCGTATCTGGAGCGCGCGGCGGCCATCGTCGTGCCACTCCGTGTAGGCGGCGGAACGCGCCTCAAGATCGTCGAGGCGATGGCGAAGTCGAAAGCGATCATCTCTACGCACATCGGGGCTGAAGGTATCGACGTGACCCACGGACATGACGTGCTTCTCGCTGACACACCGGCAGACTTCGCTCAGCACGTGCTCACAGTGCTTGCCGATCCCGCACTCGGTCGCGCGCTCGGCGCGAATGCCCGCGAGCTGGCGGTCAACCGCTATGCGTGGCCGTCGATCGTCGCGCAGCTGGAGGCGTTCTATGGACAACTGTCCCGTTGATCCGGCGATGCAGCGTGACGCGAGTCCGTCGGCGGTGGTGCGCCGATGACGGCCTCGGTGCTCCTGACCGTTTCCGGCGCGAGCGACGCGGCCGTCTAGACGAGTCCGGAGCTGCCGACAACGCTCGACACACTTTCCGACGCAGCGCGCGGCCTCGGCATTTGGGTTGGAGACGGCTTGACCGCGATGCTGGACGCGGAGTCGCTCACGCTCGGACGCGGCGCCATCGCACTGCATACCAGCTCCAGAGTACCGCTCCAATGCCTCGGCACCGGATCGATGCGCCTCCTATTTGACGCGTGTCGCCCACCCACCCCACGCGCGCTGCCGACCGCCACCTGGATCAATCCTCCGCCACCATGCGTCGCCGAGGTCGACGCTCAATAAACGTCAGCCACGCGGTGTCTCGATCTCGTTGACAGGTTCCGGATCACGAAAAGAGAGGCGGCACTGCGGATACGCAGAGCCGCTTTTTCGTATTGTCGCCACTGAGTCTTCGACAGCGCTGGTGATGCATGGTCGAGGCGACACGATAAGGATGAGGCTCATCCGGATGCGCGTGGCGTGATCCGATCGCGCGGCCGTGCCTGCGTCACTGCTCGCGACTGTGCACTCCGCGTGCGCCGCACGCGCGCATCGCTGGCGCTTCAGATCCTGCGTCGACTGTCAGCCGTGCTCCCCAATGCCTGACACTGCAGTGTGACGACCTCGACGCGGATCCCTTCGGCGCAAACCGTGCATTGCCAATCCCGGAGTGAACATTCTCCTCCAAAAGCGAACAGCGACGTGCAGGCTCTCGACATCACGAAGGAAACCGTCAACAAGGCGCTCGACGACAAGGTGTTCCGTCTCGCTGCGGCGCTCTCGTACTACTCCATATTCTCGATGGCTCCGCTGTTGCTGATCGTGATCGCCGTGGCTGGCGCCGTGTTCGGCAAGGATGCGGCCAGTGGCGTCCTCGCCCAGCAGCTCAGTTCCGCCATCGGCGCGAGCGCGGCGACCGCGGTGCAGGAGATGGTGGCGCGCACCCGCACGCCATCCACGAACCTCTTGGCATCGCTCACCTGTGTCCTGCTGCTGATCCTTGGTGCGACAGGCGTCTTCGCCGCGCTGCAGGATGCATTGAACACCGTCTGGGGCATCAAGCCCAGGCCGGGCCGGATGATCGTGAGCGTCCTGCGCGATCGCTTCCGCTCGTTCACGATGATTCTCGGCATCGGGTTCCTGTTGCTCACGTCGTTGGTGCTCACCACGACGCTGCAGATTGCCTCGGACTGGATCGCCCGACTGCTCGAGGTGCCAGCGGCGGTGTGGAGCCTGCTTGGCAGTGTCAGCTCATTCCTCGTGGCGACCGCGCTGTTCGCGGCGATTTACAAGGTGTTGCCCGATGCACACATCGAATGGAAGGACGTACGCTTCGGCGCGCTGCTGACGGCGATCCTCTTCGTCCTCGGGAAGTTCGTACTCGGGTGGTACCTCGGCCGCGAGTCCACGACGTCCGTGTACGGCTCGGCCGGCTCGCTGGTCCTGATTCTGCTGTGGGTGAACTATTCGTCACTCATCCTCCTGTTCGGCGCAGAATTCACGCAGGTACATGCGCGCAGTCGGGGACGCGACATCCGTCCGCGCGCGACAGCGGAACGCGTTGCGCACCCTGCCGATCCGCAGCCCGTTCGCGCGCAACCTGCCGACGCGCCGCTCGCGTAGTGCGTCGTTCGGCGGCCACTCGGCCAGCGGTTGCCGCGTGCACGTATCGGGAAGTCCCACGCCTGCACTCATCTTGTACACAGCCGCGGTCGGCTCGGCACGAATAGCAGAGCGCAGCCTTTAGGTCACGAACAACCGCCACCAATCCAGGAGCGCACGATGCCCGAGCGCAGAAAGACATCCGTCAGGAAGTCACCGGTGAAAACGGCCGCCGAAAAGACGTTCACGAAGGACGAGGCCGTGTCATGGAAATCGTCACAAGGCACCATCGAAGGGACAGTCGAACGCACGCTCACGAAGCCCACGCGGATCAAGACGCACGACGTTGCCGCATCCAAGGACAATCCGGAGATTCTCGTACGGAGCGACAAGACTGGTGCGCTCGCGGCGCATAAACCGGGGTCGCTCCGCAAGCGGGGAGGTCGGAAATGACCGCAGCGACGCGAAATCCGGGAGTTCGCGGTCCCGCAGATACGCCGGAGCAAATACGTCGCGAGGGATCATTTCTTCGGCGTCACTTCGCAACACTGCGCGGCCCGCTCGTCGGTGTAGACGGCTCGCCGACACGGCTCGCCTTGTCGGCACATGCGTGGGGTGAACCAGTGCCGAAGACGGCAGCGGCCGCGAAGAAGCTGGCGGCCAAAGGAACTCGCCTGCGCGAGAAGTATCAGAAGACGAAGGAACGATCCGCGTGATCACGGGGGGAATGCGAGGCGCGTGTGCCTACAGCGCGACCGTCACCGTCACGAGATCGTTCACCGTGCCCGTCCCGCTCACGCGAACGATGCCGAAGCGCGCGGTGGTGTTCGTCAACGCAATGGTGGCGACGCCGCCGGACGTGGTCGCAGTGGCGCGCTGGATGACGGCGCCGGATGTCGCGTTGCGCAGCTCGATCGTCACCGGAAAACCGGGCGCCGTCGCCGTGATACGCACCTGCTGTCCGACGGAGAATGCCGGAAGGATGCGGATATCACGTTGCACACACGCTGGTGTGAGCGCCGTCTGGAACGACACACCCGTCGTCACGTCCGTTGTCGCGCAGGTCAGCCGCGGATCGGGATTGAGCGTCGTCGACACCGTGTACGTGCCCGGTGTCTGCACATTGGCTGTGACGAGAAATCCGAAGGTGCCGGCACGGATCACTCCGAGAGCCGTGACAGCGGTATCAGCACCGGGCAATCCATACAGGCCGCTCGAGATGTTGAGCGGCACGAGCGCCAGCGTGATGGCCGGTACGAGGCGGATCGAGTAGTACGTCTGTTCCGACGCCGTGATGGAATACTGGTTCGCCACCCGATAGCCGAACAGGTTCTGGCACGTGGACGCGTCGATGCTGCCGATGATCGTGGTGCCGAACGGCGCCGGTCGCACCAGGCTGCACGCCGGTACGATCAGGATGCGCACGGTGTCACGCAGCGAATCGGTGCCGGTGCCTGGGGTTGCGACTTCGATCGTCGCGGTTCCGCTGGCCACGGCCGACACGATTCCTGCAGCGCTGACGGTCGCGAGCGACGGTGTCAGTGAACGCCAGACCGCCGGCGCGCTGGCGAGAACCGCGCCATCCTGGTCCTTGACCGTGACGCTGAGATTGCGTGTGCCAAGCGGTGACAGCGTATCGATGTCTGGGCGTGCATCGATGCTGGTCGCGACACGTGGTCGCACGGTGACCGCGACGGTCGTGCGGGCCTGACCGGCGAATGCGGTGGCGGTGAGCGTGGCCGAGCCACCGCCGGTCGCGGTGACCTTGCCCGCATTGTCAACCGTCGCGACGTTGACGTCACTCGATGTCCATTGCACGGTGCGATCATCACTCGGACAACCGCCCGACAGGCTCGCGGTGACTTGACCGATCGCGCCGACATTGAGTGTGAGCGACACCGGCGTGGGAGTGAGTACGCGCACCGGGCCGATGATGCCATCACACGCATCCGAACTGCCGCCCGAACAGGCGGCGAGCACACCCGCCATCATGACGAAAAAAGCCAGCAACGGTCGGCGCCACATGCGGCGAACGGGCAGTGACGACAGCGGCGTGATGCTCAGGAATGGACGTGGTCTGTTCATCATCGGGGATAGCCAAGACTGACGCCGATTTTCGCGGTGTACGTCGTGAACGGCTTGAAGGTGAGCACGCCGATGTCACCGAACTGCTGTCGGATGAGCTGCACGCCGGCGTCGAGATTGGTTGTGCGGGACAACTTGAGCGCCAAACCGCCACCAGCACCATACGCGCTGCCGTTCGCGCTGCCGTCGTCGGCAAACTGGAATTCACCCTTCATCCGCTGCGCGGCGAGTCGTGCCGAGAGGTACGGGAAGATGGAGCCCGATCCGATGGCGGGAACCCACCGCGGTTCGATGAAGATGCCGACGATCTGCAGGCGGTCCTGCACCTTGGTATGCACGGTGAACTGCGCACCGACGCCGAGTGACAGCGCGCCGAACGATTCACTGGCGTAGACTCGGCTGAAACGCTGCTGCAATTCCGCGCCGGCTCCGGAGACCGTCGTGGTGCCGGCACGGATGGTGGTGAACAGCGCCGACAGCTGCATCGCGAACGGTTGCGCGGACTGTGCATGCATCGGCGCCGTCGTGATGAGCGAGACTCCAGCGAGAACGGCGAACAGTGAGCGCATCATGGTTTCCGGAGTGCGCTGATGGCGATGGCCGACGAAGTAACGTCACCCGATCGCTTTTCGATGTCCATCGAGATCGGCGCGATGCGTGTGACGGGGCGACCGCCGGCGTCGAACTTGGTGAGACGCACATCGAAGGTCACGCGCACGATGTTGCCGCCGGCACCGATCGTGGCGGGCGAGCCGACGAGCGACGCGCGATGCCCGGCACCGTCCTGGAAAAAACTGAGCAGCTCGAAATTCTTGACGGTGCCGGTGCGCACCTGACTGACGAAGCGATCGACCGAGCCACGCACGTCATCCGCGTCCAGCAGATCGCCTCGCGGCACCTCGCGGGTGACCGCGGCCGGTGGCGCGCTGACGACCGGCGCACGCACGGTTGGTGCGGAGGGCAGCGTGCTGACCGAACGCGCCGCTTCCGTTCGCGTCTGGAGCGATTCCGCCTGCGCTGAAGCGACGGTCGCGACGCGCGGCGCTGGCCGCACCCACAGGTCCACCGACGCGGTCCCGGCGAGTCCGGCATCCGCAATGATTCGTACACGACCCGGTGCCCGCGCCGTGACGACACCGGTGCGACGATCGACCTGCGCGACGGACGCGTCGGCACTCGTGAACTCGAGGGCAGTCGGCACGGCGCGGCCGGTGGTGCGATCCTGGATGGTCCAGCGCAGCTGAAGCAGTTCGCCGGGCCGCAACGAATCGGAGACCAGCGACGCCAAGCGCAGCACGGGCGCGACCTTGCCGGGAACGATCGCGGGCGATCTGACCGTCGATGTTGGCGCAGCTCTCGGCGGCGTGGTGACCGACGCTCGCGTAGGCGCCCGGACCGGCGAAGGCTCAGGTTCCGTCGACGCGACGGGAAGCGACGGCGTCCGGCTTGCCGTCGGAATCGGCGGAAGGTCGGCAACCGCGGGAGCCGTCGTTGCGACGACGGCAATCGAGCGTGCGGAGTCGCTCGAGGGCGACGATGATTGTGGCACGGCCGCCTCACTCGCGACGTCGTCCGACACCTGCGCGATGCCTCGGGCCAGCGGCGCCGTGTCGGGTTCGCGATCCTCGCCCGATCGGACCCACAGTGCGGTGAGAAGTGCGATTAACCCCACTGCCGCACCCGCGATCACACGAATCGGCCGGACTTTCGCACGGACGAGGTCGGCACTCAGCGCCGGGTTTCCGGGAAGGATCAGCGGTGTGCGCTCGACGATCGGAAACGCGCTGACTGCGGCGCCGCACCGTCCACAGGTGCGGTCGTCGTCGGCGATATTTGCATTACAGGTCGGACAGGTCGCGGTGAGCGAGACAGGCATGCCGTACGGAAAGGCTGTCGGAGTGGAAACGATGGCCGAAAGGCCGCTTCTGTCGGTCGTATCGCAGCGTCGCGAGCGCAGTGTGAGACACTCCTCTGCGGGGATCGTGCCGCAGAGTCACAAGGGATGGTATGTCGCGATCGGTCTCAGCGGCACTGCCGAGCTCGTGTATTCCGAAAGAATATCACTGCCGGGGTGACTCGCGTACTGTTCCGCGGCCCGGCCCGCCAGATTGTGCCGGCCACCTCACCTCTGCCGACACTGCGCGATGCGTTTGCGAACTGCTGCTTCCCTGGCGCGTCTCACGACGCTCGCCGTCGTGCTCAGTGCCTGCCAGAAATCGGCCACGCCGACGCGCGAGTCCGTCGACTGGCCGGTGTACGGTGGCAGCACGGATCACACCCATTTCACCACGCTGAGCCAGATCACGCCGGCGAACGTGAAGTCGCTACAGGTGGCCTGGACGTTCGAGACGCACGATGAGTTCAAGGGATCGGAGATGCAAGCCAATCCGATCGTCATCGACGGTGTGCTCTATGCCACGACGCCGAAGATGCATGTCTTCGCGCTGGATGCGACGACCGGAAAACAGCTCTGGCTCTTCGATCCGAATCACGGACAGCCACCGGCGTCGCGGTTCCGCCACCGCGGTGTCGTCGTGACCGGTGATCGCGTGATCTTCAACTACCGCTACAAACTGTTCGCGCTCGATCGCAAGACCGGCGCACAGATCGCCGGCTGGGGCAACGACAGTGGATGGGTGGATCTGCGCGAGGGTCTCGGACGGCCGGCGAAGGAATTGTCAGTGAGCGCGAGTACGCCGGGCGTGGTGTTCGAGGACCTGCTCATCATGGGCAGCACCGTGCCGGAACAGTTGCCGAGCGCACCGGGAGACATTCGTGCGTTCGACCTGAAGACAGGCGCGTTGCGGTGGAGTTTTCACACGATCCCGCATCCCGGTGAAGCAGGCTACGAGACATGGCCGCCCGACGCATGGAAAGTCGCGGGCGGTGCGAATGCATGGGCCGGTGTGACGATCGATCCGAAGCGCGGCATGCTCTTCGCCGCCACTGGTTCGGCGTCGTACGATTTCTACGGCGCAAATCGGGTCGGCGACAACCTGTATGCCAACAGCGTCATTGCGCTCGATGCCCGCACAGGCAAGCACCTCTGGCACTATCAGGTGCTGAAGCACGATCTGTGGGATCGTGACCTGCCGGCGGCGCCGATGCTCGTCACGGTGCAGCGCAATGGTGCCCCCGTGGACGCCGTGGCGCAGATCACGAAGACGGGGCATGTGTGGCTGTTCGATCGTGCAGCCGGCACGCCGATGTTCCCGGTCGAGGAACGCAGGATGCCGACGGTCGCGCTGGACGGTGAGCGCCCATCGGCGACGCAGCGCTTCCCGACGCTGCCGCTGCCGTTCGCGCGGCAGTCACTGACGAAGAACGACCTGACGACGCGCACGCCGGAAGCACACGCCGCCGCGCTCAAGACGTTCGAGCAGTACGATCCGACCGATCCCTACGAAGCACCGAATGTGACCAAGGGCACGATCATCTTCCCCGGCGTGGACGGCGGCGGTGAATGGGGTGGACCGGCCTTCGATCCAGGTACGGGACTGCTGTACGTGAACTCGAATGAGATGGCGTGGTTGCTCAAGCTCGTGCCGCGGAGCGACGAGTCGCTCTACGCCGCCAACTGTGCGGGCTGTCACGGCGACAATCGGCAGGGCGGCGCCGGCGGTCCGAGTCTGGTCGACATCGCGCAGCGGCGCACGGTGGAGCAGATCACGCAGATGATCAAGGAAGGGAATGGGCGGATGCCGGCGTTCGGTGGCGCAATGGACGGGTCGGCGGTGAAGGAGATCGTCGAATACCTGACTACGGGCAAGGTGGCGTCCACGCGCGCGATGGAGAAAAGCCCGCACTTCCTCAAGTATCGCACGGCCTTCTTCGACATCTTCCTCGATCATGAAGGGTATCCTGGCATCAAGCCGCCATGGGGCACGCTCAACGCGATCGACCTCAACACCGGCAAGTCGGCGTGGTCGATCCCGTTCGGTGAATATCCGAAGCTCACGGCACAAGGCGTGAAGAACACCGGAACCGACAGTTACGGCGGCGCAATCGTGACGCAGAATGGCTTGCTGCTCATCGGCGCCACGACGTACGACAACAAGTTCCGCGCCTACGACAAGGCGACCGGTGCGCTGCTCTGGGAGACCACGCTGCCGGCCGCAGGCAATGCGACACCGTCCACCTACATGGTGAACGGGAAGCAGTACATCGTGATCGCGTGCGGCGGCGGAAAGAACGGCGCGCCGAGCGGTGGCACGTACGTGGCGTTCGCGCTGCCGTGACGCGTGGCCGGCGTCGTTATGATGCGGCTGCCACAGAATCCGGCCATGGCCTTTTTTCCCTTTGCGCGAGACCCACGTGACCGCTGACGGAACGAGTGACGAATCCCCGCATGTCGATCAGGACGAACTGGGGTTCGGACGTGTGGTCGGGCAGCAGGCGCGCGGTCGATTCCTGAATCGTGATGGGTCGCCGAACAGCCGTAAATTCGGGCTCGGAACGCAGCGCCTCGAGCGCGCGTACCTCGGCGCGCTCAACACCACCTGGCTCACCTTCCTCGGTTGGTCGCTCGGCGGCGTGATGCTGCTCAACGGGTGTTTCACGCTGGGGTACATCGCGCTTGGCACGGGGGCCATCGCCGGACAGGACCTGGCGGGCATGACCGACCCGTTCCTCTCGGCGTTCAGTTTCAGCCTCGCCGTCTTCACCACCTCCGATACGACGCCCATGCACGCCGTCGGTGCCACGGCGCACTGGCTGGTCATCTTCGAGGCCCTGCTCGGGCCACTGAGCGTGATCGTGGTGGCCGGACTGCTCATCGCGCGACTGATCCGGCCGCGCATGCGGGTGCGCTTCAGCGAATCGGCCGTGATCGCGCCGTACGAAGACGGCCGTGGCCTGATGTTCCGCATCGTCAATACCCAGCCGAGTGAGCTGAGCGACGTGCACGTGATCGCGAACCTCGCCATGTTCGAGATGCACAACGGCGTAAGGGGAAGGGAATTCTACAAGCTCGACCTTGAACTGGATTCGGTGCAGTTCTTCTCGCTGCACTGGACCGTCGTGCATCCGATCACAGACAGCAGCCCGCTGCGGAACTTCACCCCGGCGATGTTGCGCGAGGCGGAGGCGGAGCTGTTCATCTCGATCAACGCGCACGAGGAGACATTCTCGACACGCGTGACCGCGCGCAGCTCGTATCTGTGGGATGAAATCCGCTGGGATGCAAAGTTCGCGAGCGTTTTCGTGAGCTCGCCGGACAGCGTGATCACCATCGACGTCGAGCGTCTCGATCGCCTCGAGACGTTGCCCGACGGCACGACGAGCACGCCGTCGGCGCTCGAGCGCACCGGTCCTGACATGCCTGCGGGTCGACAGTAGCGGCGCGCTAGCCGCGCACGTCCCCGGCACCGACACGCACGGCTTCGTGATCCAGTTCTTCCTCGAGCAGGCGCAGCGTCTCGTCGGAAATCGCGCCTTCGTTTCGCAGGCGTACGAGCATGCGACGCTCAGCCTTGAGCACGCCCGTGCGCAGCTTGCGATGTGAGAGATCGGA
Organism: Gemmatimonadaceae bacterium; assembly: GCA_014379355.1. GTDB lineage: Bacteria > Gemmatimonadota > Gemmatimonadetes > Gemmatimonadales > Gemmatimonadaceae > JACMLX01. Next base: position 55,596 of record JACMLX010000083.1, on the reverse strand, counting down.
GGCATTCCGCTCGTGATGCTGCATGCGGTCGCGCAGTTCACGGCGAATCCGCTCCACCTCCGCCTGATCGGCCCACGATTCGCGCGCCAGATCCTCGAGTGCCTCCGACCCGCGCCGCATGGCTTCGCGACGCGCGTGCCGCTCCTCCTCGTGATGCGCGTGATCGGGTGCGAAATCGAACCACTTGATGACCGGCGTCAGCGTCAACCCCTGGACCACGAGCGTGATCATGATCACGCACATCGTGATGAGGATGATCTCCGAGCGATAGGGGAACGGCAGCCCGTTCCGGAGGGCGATCGGCAAGGCGAGTGCCGAGGCGAGTGACACGATGCCGCGCATGCCGGTCCACGCGACGAGTGCGACGGCCTTCGGGTTCGGCACGGGATCGCGGCGTCGCACGTCGGCACTCATCCAGCGCGGCAGCCATGTGGCCACGGGCACCCACGCGAGTCGCACCACGATCGCCACCATGCTGATCGCGACGCCGGCGAGCAGCACCGATCGCAGCGTCCCGACCGGAACCTGCTTGACGATCGGGCCGAACTCCAGGCCGAGAATGAGGAAGACCAGCGCGTTGATGATGAACACGATCAGGTCCCACACGGCCCGCGACTGCAGGCGCGACATCGGGGAGATCACGGTGGAGAAATGCTGTCGCACGTACACACCGCCGGCGACACATGCGAGCACGGCGGACACGTGAATCGACTCGGCGGCGACCCACGCGAGGTACGGTGCCGCGATCGTGAGCAGTGTCTCGGCGAGTGAGTCTTTCGTCCATCGCGCGACTCGCACGACGCACCAGCCCACTGCGATGCCGATCAGCGCCCCGACACCCGCATCGATGAAGAATCGAACGACCGCTTCGCCGAGACTGAACACGCCGGTCACCGCGGCTGCCACCGCCGTGCGAAAGAGCACGAGTGCCGCGGCATCGTTGACGAGGCTCTCGCCTTCCAGAATCACCACCACGCGACGTGGCACGGGCAATCGTGACACCACGGCTGCCGCGGCCACGGCGTCCGGTGGTGAGACGATCGCGCCGATCGCGACGGCCACGGCCCATGGCAGCCCAGGCAGGAGCGCGCGCGCCGCAATCGCAACGACGGCTGTCGTGACGAACACCAGCCCCACCGCGAGCAGGCTGATGGGACGCAGATTCTGCTTGAACTCACGCACCGATGTGAAAAACGCCGCGGCCCACAGGATCGGCGGAAGGAACACGAAGAACACCAGGTCCGGTTCCAGCTGCGGCACCGGCATTCCCGGAATGAATCCAAGACCGAGGCCCGCGATGACTTGCAGGATCGGGGATGGGATCGGCAATCGCCGCGCAAGCGCAGTGATCGCGATCACGAGCGTGGCGATCGCTATCGCGATCAGGATCGGCTGAAACGGCGACATGAATGTGGCTGGAGATCGTCTGAAATCAGCGCGCGGCGTCCGTGTGCAGGGCCGCTTGCACCTGTGGTCGCACCTGCCAGCCAAGAATCTCGATGGCACGCAGCATCTTCTGGTGCGGCAATGTGCTGACACCCATCTGGAAGGTGAAACGCGAAATCCCGCCGAGGTCCTGATTGATGCGCAGCAGCTTGGTGGTGACGGTGTCCGCGTCGCCGATCACCAGCGCACCGGTCGGCCCGCGGAGCGCATCGAACTGTGCACGCGTGGTCGGGGCCCAGCCACGCTCCTTGCCGATTTCCGTGAACGTGTGCGCATAGCCGGGATAGAAATCCTCCGCAGCCTGTTCCGTCGTGTCGGCCACGAAGCCGATGGAGTGCACACCGACGGTGAGCTGTTCCGGCGCATGGCCGGCACGAGCGCCTGCGTCGCGATACAGGTCGATCAGCGGTCGGAAACGCCGATGCTCGCCACCGATGATCGCGACCATCAGGGGCAGGCCAAGGGTGCCTGCGCGCACGAACGACGCCGGCGTGCCTCCGACGCCCACCCAGATCGGCAATGGATTCTGGAGCGGACGCGGGAAAATCGACTGTCCCGTGAGCGGAGGGCGATGTCGTCCCGACCAGTGCACGCGCGGATTGTCGCGGATCGTGAGCAGCAGCTGGAGCTTCTCGGCGAAGAGCGAGTCATAGTCGTCGAGCTGCAGTCCGAACAGCGGATATGATTCGATGAACGAGCCGCGGCCCGCCACGATCTCGGCGCGTCCCTTCGAGATCAGGTCGAGCGTCGCGAACTCCTGGAAGACACGCACCGGATCCGCGGCACTGAGTACCGTCACGGCGCTCGTCAGCCGGATCTGCGTCGTGCGCGCGGCCGCGGCGGCGAGGATGATTGCAGGCGCCGAATCGAGAAACTCGGCGCGATGATGTTCACCGATCCCGAAGAGGTCGAGGCCGACCTTGTCCGCCAACTCCATCTCGGCGAGCAGCGTCGCCATGCGCTCGACCGGCGTTGGCGTCACACCGGTCAGCGGGTCTGCGATTGCGGCGGCAAAACTGTCGATTCCGATTTCCACGCAGTGGCTCCGATCCTGTGCGCCGCAGCCTGGAAGGTCCGGCGCGGCGCGACGTGGTGGTGATTCACCCGAGCGAGGGGTGAGTGGCTGACCAAAGCTATGTGCGCGACATATCCCTCCGAGTCACCGTCCGCCCCTTCCTCAGTCCGCCGCCGTCGGGCATTGTTTCCGCATGCCGAACACCGCCAGCCGTCTCGATGTCTTCTCCGAATCCGTCATCCGCGGCACGACCCGGATGTCGGATCAGTACGGAGCGATCAACCTCAGTCAGGGCTTCCCGGATTTCGATCCGCCGGAAGCGATGCTGGCGGCGCTCGAGGCGGCGACGCGTGGGCCGTTTCATCAGTACGCGGTGACGTGGGGCGCACCACGCTTCCGACTCGCCCTTGCCGCGAAGATCCGCAAGTTCGCCGGTATCGACGTCGATCCGGATCAGGACCTCGTCGTGACCTGCGGCAGCACCGAGGCGATGGCGGCCGCGATGATGACGACGTGCAATCCCGGTGACAAGGTGATCGTCTTCTCGCCGTTCTACGAGAATTACGCCGCCGATGCGATCCTGTCCGGCGCCCTGCCGATCTACGTGCACCTGCGGCCGCCGACGTTCATGTTCGATCCTGACGAACTGCGATCGGCGTTCGAGCAGAAGCCGAAGGCGATCGTGATCTGCAATCCTGGCAACCCGACGGGCAAGGTGTTCACGCGTGCCGAGCTGACGTTCATCCTCGGCCTCGCAGAGGAGCACGATTGTTATGTGATCACGGACGAGCCGTACGAACACATCGTGTACGCGCCGCACGTGCATACCTACATGTGCGCGCTTCCCGGTGCCGCGGCACGCGTGATCACGTGCAATTCACTGTCGAAGACATACTCCATCACCGGCTGGCGGCTTGGCTACATGCATGGCCCGCCCGCGGTGATCGCGCAGGCGCGCAAGGTGCACGATTTCCTGACCATCGGTGCGGCCGCTCCATTGCAGGAGGCGGCGGTTGCAGGCCTCGAGTTGCCGGACAGCTACTACGACGGCATGACGAAGGCGTACACCGCGAGACGCACCATTTTTCTCGACTACCTCCGGCTCGCCGGCCTTCCGTACAGCGAGCCGCAGGGCGCGTATTACGTGATGGTGGACATCGGGTCGCTGGGATTCGCGACCGACACCGAAGCCTCGGAGTGGTTCATCCGGCACGTCGGAGTGGCCGGCGTCGCAGGCTCCAGCTTCTTTCGCGAGCCGACGCACAACTTCATGCGTTTTCACTTCGCCAAGCGCGATGAAACGTTGCACGCGGCGGGGGCAAAGCTCATGAAGATTCAGGAGATCAGGCGGGGTGGCCAGTAGGCGCGTTCGCCTGAGTGCTCGCGAGCGCTGCACTCGACTCGCGCAACTGGCGCGTTGGTGGACACGTCTGACCGTGGGCAGCGCCGCCCAGCGTGGAACGTAACAGTTGCGAGTCGGCATTGCGCCACGCGCACTGCGAGTCCGATACCAGTTGATGTACTCAACAGCATTGACTCTCCCGCGAAAAGGCTGCATGTCCTGCTTGTTCACGATCCACCGGTGTTTGCCTCTCGTGGCCGACGACTCGGTCATATGCGCGCGCGACGATCGGAGTGAGCGCGCGGTACCGTCTCATCCAGCGCGTCCGCTGCCCCGAACGCTTCGAGTCGTGCGACGGAACTGCGCCCATGTTGCCTGAGTCGGAACGACGCGACACGGCCGATCGGGAACGGCGCGGACGTGCGACGTTGCTGGCATGCCTGGCGGCCGCGGTCTGGATGTTCCTCTACGAAGCGGCCAAGCAGGCGTTTCTGCCGAACCTTTCCGCGTGGCAGTCGCATGCCATGACGATCGCCGTGTCGGCCTGCACGGCGGCGATCGTCACCTATGTGGCCATCATTCGGCAGGCAGGTATTCTCCGCAGCCTGGCTGACGAGCAGGCGCTCCGCGCCACGCTCGAATTGCGGCAGGAGGCGCTTGCCCACAGCGAGGCACGCTACCGTCTGCTCGTCGAGGCGTCGCCAGAGGCAATCGTGGTGCACTCGGTTGGTGTGCTGCTCTATGTCAACGCCGCCGCGGCGCGCCTGATGGGCGTGGCGGATGGCGGTTCCCTCGTCGGCGTCACGACCGGTGACATGTTCTTCGCGGCGGAGAGTGAACGCTCGCTGTCAGCCGACGACGTGTCGCCGGAATGGCGCGAGTACCGTGTGCTGCGCAGTGACGGCGAGCGCATCGATGTCGAGGCGGCATCCGTCAACATCACGTACGCAGCGCGACCTGCGGTCCAGACAGTCTTGCGCGACATCTCGCATCGCAAAGTGCTCGAGGCACGACTGATTCACGATGCCTTTCACGATCCATTGACTGGCCTGCCGAACCGCGCGCTCTTCTGCGATCGCGTCACGCACGCATTGTCCCGGCTGCAGCGTACCGCGAACTACACGACGACGGTTCTGTTTCTCGACCTCGATGACTTCAAGTCGGTGAACGATACGCTGGGCCATGCGGCGGGCGACCGCGTGCTGGCGGCGGTTGGTGACCGGCTCTGCAGCGTCACCCGAGAGTGCGATACGGTTGCGCGACTGGGTGGCGACGAGTTCGCAATCCTTCTCGAAGAGCCTGAGTCACGCGATGAGGTTCTTGCAATCGTGACGCGCGTCTACACTGCGCTCGCGGCACCGTTGCGCGTGAATGGACGCGATCTCGCGATTGCGGCGAGCATCGGCGTGGCGTTCGCAACCGCCGAAGACAATGCGACCACATTGCTGCGCAACGCCGACGTGGCCATGTACGAAGCGAAGGAGTCGGGCACGTCGCGTCACGCCATCTACGACCCGTGCATGTACGAGGCCATTGTGCAGCGACTCGCGCTCGAAGCCGAGCTGCGGGAGGCGGCGCTGGATCCCGCGGCGGCTGGTTTCCTGCTCGTGTATCAGCCCATCGTTGAATTGTCGAGCGGCAACATCCGCGGATTGGAAGCGCTGCTGCGATGGAATCACCCGACCCGGGGCTTCACGACTCCTGACGCGTTCATTCCGATGGCGGAGAGAATCGGCACGATCGTGCCGCTTGGTCAGTGGGTGCTCGAAGAGGCGTGCCGTCAGCTCGAAGTCTGGCGCACGCTCTGGCAGACGGCGGGCCGTGACCCGCGGTCGCTGCCCGGCGTCTCCGTGAATCTGTCGGCGAAGCAACTGCAGAAGCCGGGCCTGGTGGCGGACGTGCAGCGCGCGCTTCGTTTGACGAAGGCCGGTCCGGATCGCGTCACACTCGAGGTCACGGAAAGCGTGATCATGCAGCAGACCGAGGCCACGCTCGATACCCTGACGCAACTCAAGCGACTCGGCGTACAGCTGGCGATCGACGACTTCGGTACTGGCTATTCAAGCCTGAGCTACCTGCAGAAATTTCCGGTCGACATACTGAAGATCGATCGCGTGTTCGTGGAAGGGGTGGCTCGCAGTGGGTCAGATCTGGCGCTGGCGCGCACGATCGTCATGCTTGGCAGCACCCTTGGGCTCCGCACGATTGCCGAGGGGATCGAAGACGACAAGCAGCGCGAGCAACTCGAACTGCTCGGCTGCGATTTCGGTCAGGGTTTCCTGTTCGCCAAGCCGATGATCGCAGCGGCGGCCAGCGCATGGTTGCAGCAGACTTCGACCGCCGGGTTCGGGGACACGGCGGTCGAGCCGATGGCCGCCGAGTGTTGAGTGGAGCCTTGTCACCGTGTCGTGCGCGATAGCACGTACTGCACCGCCAGATCCGTCGTGCTCCACAACTGGATGTCCGCGCCGCTGCCATACCGCATGGCTCCCAGCTGTCCACGATCGAAGCCATAGCTCCACAGCTCCGTGTGGAATCCCGATTGCTCGACCGCCGTGCGGATCTTCTCCAGCGCAGCGCGCAGCTCGGCGACATATGCAGTGTCTGCCGACGCGCCGGCGCCCTGCGCGCGCGAGAGATGTCCCGCGACACCGAGCAGGAACAGGTTCGCCTCGCGTCCCCACACCACACGCGGGCCATGATATGGATCCTTCACGAATGCGTCCCACACGGCCGGCGTCGCATACGCGTCGTTCGCCACCACCGGGCCGATGCGATCGACGAACAAGCCGGCTGGATACTCGCGCGAGAACAAGCGCACCGTGCGCAACACTGCGGCCTTGTTCTCCGGTGTCGGCGGGCCGCTGCTGCCCTCCGCATCACCAAGGAACAGCTGCGTTGCCGGGTCGGTGTTCGCGACACCGATCGGCGCCCCGGTGGCATCGAGGGCCACCGCGAGGAACGTCAGCGTATCGGTCAGCGCGGCCGGTGTGCTGGCGCGTGACTGCCACCACGCACGTTCATCCTCCGGCATCGCGGCCAATCGTGCGAGAGTCGCCGCACGTACCTGCTCCGGCGACATCGTCACCAGGAAGTGTCGCGTTGCGCCGCGCCAGACGGTGATGGCCTGCTGCAGCGTGGCCGGATCACGAACGTATCGCGCGAGTGCTGAGTCGCGGCGCGTGGCTTCGGTCGTCGGCACACCGAGTTCGCGCATGGCGCCGAGAATCTGTCCCACCGATTCCAGTGCATGCGGCACCCAGATCGTGTTGATGTCCATCGCGTATCGCCCGTTCGCATATCCGGCACCGCTGTCGCGCCAGCTCGACGACGCCCAGCCGGACGGTTCGCGCGGCGTGAAGGCGATCAGGTTCACCGTCTCCGGCGATGCGACATACGGCGCCGTGAGTCGTGTCACGAGCGACAATTCGCGCAAGAGTCGGTCGGCGCGAGTCCCGCCGCCATCCGCGGCACTCTGCAGAAAGGCGCGCTTCGCGTTCGCGGGCACTGACGGGTCGGTGATCCACCGTGCGACCACGATCGCGAACTGATACTCGTCGTCGATCATGTGATAGTTCTCGCGCACCTTGCGCAGGTCGCGCAGCACGGTCTCGGCGCGCGCGAGCAGTGAATCGGCGCCGGGGCGATCGCCGGCGCCGGCACGTTCGCGGTACCGTGCGACGAGATCCGCGTACTCTGCCGCCGATTCGCGCACAGCTTGATCGCCGAGCGCCTCTTCATGACTGATGTCACCGCCGGTACCGAGCTTGCGCAGCGCCGTGGCGATCACGGCCTCCAGCGTCTCGTGCTGCCAGATGGGACGCATCATCAGCGCCGTCATCAGCATGTCGCGACCGAAGTACGTGGCGTAGGTGGGCAGGCCGGCCATCAACTTCTCACGCGACACGAGCAGCTCCACGCCACTCACCTGACGCTCCATGCGGCGCGCGCGCACGGCGGCCGTGTCACTGGCGGGCACCGCCGCACCACGGGCGCGTGTGCTGTCGAGGAACGCGAGAAACTGCGGCGTGAAGATCTGCTGGCGCGTGAGCGGGGTGAGCGTTTTCGCCGTCGTGCCGATCTGCACGTCGAACGTGACGACATCGCCGGAGCGCGCGTGGAGTGTCAGCGAGTCACCGGATTGTGTCGCATCCACGGTCCGCGCATCGGCGCGCACCTCGAGGGTCAGCGTATCGCGCCCATCGAGCGTGACCTGCCGCACGCGAGTGACCCACGCCGTTCCGACACGCTGCGTCGTCGGATGCGGATACATCCGGCTTCGAAGCACGGCCATGGTCGGCGCGTTGAGGCGCCGGAGATGGCGCGCGCGTACCGTCGGCGGCAGCGCCTCGAGCGACACGAGGAGTCGATCGACGTCCGGGATCGCGTAGGGTGCGGCCGCGAAGGAGGTCTTCGCCTTTTCGAAGTACTGGAAGTCGCGCTCCACGCGCATCGAGCCGAGCAGAAACCAGCCCAGATGCACAGTGGCCGTGTGCGCGACGAGCTGATGCGAGAACTGTCTGGTGCGTGTGTGGCGGGCGATGGTGGCAGCGGCGGCGGTCCAGTCGAGTGACGCCGTCCGCCCTGCCGCGTCTCGTGCCGTGAAGCCGATGCTGGCGTTGTCGGCATCGGCCATCAGGTGCACCACGCGCGCGCTGCGTCGGTCGATGTACACCTGGAGCGTGTTGCGGGCGGCGTCGCGATAGAAGCGCGTCTGGTAGCCGCGATACGCGCTGGTGTCGTCGAGGGTCTCGTCCGGGAAGCCGAGGACCGGCATGACGGGTTGGGATGCGACGGCGAGCTGGGCGCAGATGGCCAAGGCGAGGACACTCATGACGGCATGGGCCGGCATGGCGCGCGAACTGGGGCGAGTTGCATGGAGTGCTGTGACGGAAGAAAAGAACGAGGCCAGTCGGGCACGGTGCGGGCGGAATGGTACCCGCGGGTTCGCAAACGGGCGACGCCTGCGCACTTCGTGCAGGACTTCGTACACGGAATACTGCCGAAATCATCCGGGCAGTTCCGATTTGTGCCGATAGCGACGACTAACCGGCGTTATGTCTTTATGGGGGTTCGGTTTACGCAACGGCCCTGTTTGGTACCGCATCTTGACACGGCCCGTACCGACGGCGAGCGTAGCCCCCAACAATCCCTGGCACAGTCGCGTCCACCCCGCAGGATCGGGAGGACGCCGCTTGCTACACTCGTTCCTCAAGCCCGAGGTGCCGACGCTCGAGACGTGTCCGTTGCAGGAATGATGCCGATGACGTGATGTCACGCCCCGCCGTCGCGAGACGCTGATCCACGTCAAGGCAGGCAGTCGGACGGGTGACTCTCCGGTGTCGCGTGACACGATGAGTCAGGACAATCGGCACGAGTGCAGAATTTCAGCGACGCCGCGGCGCCGCTTCTGGTGCACTGAGCACCGATTGTGGCGACGCGCGATGAAAGTCGGAATACAAGGAATAAGCTGGAGTCTGGTGTGGTCCGCAGTTGCAGGTGCTGTCTCGACGTTCGATCTCCTGACCTCCCCCTCAGGAGCGAGCCCGTATGACAAAACCCTCCGCATGATCCAGGAGAGCAGACGAATGAAGGTGATCCGAGGTCTGATGGCCGCAGCAGTTTGCGGCCTGTTCATGTCGAATCCGTTGCAGGCACAAGGCCGCGGATCGATCAGTGGTCGCGTCGTGGACTCGACCAGTCAGTTGCCGATGCAGAGCGTGACGGTGACCATCGAAGGCACCCAGCGCGGCGCGATCACGCGCATTGACGGTGGATTCCTGCTGGTGGACGTGCCGGCCGGCACGTCGCGCCTCCGCGTCACACGCATTGGATACACGCCGCAGGTCAAGGATGTTTCCATCGCCGCCGGTCAGGTCGCCAACGTCCGGTTCGTGATGCAGGCGGTCGCCGCGAACCTCGGTGCCGTCGTCGTGACGGGCTACGGCTCGCAGCGCAAGGAAGCCGTCACCGGCTCCGTCGCCACGATCAACGCCGATGAGGCGAACGTGGGCGTCGTCGCCAACCCGACGCAGCTGCTCGCGGCTCGCGCGCCTGGTGTCAACGTCACGCTCAACAGCGGTGAGCCGGGTGCCGGCGCACAGATCCGCATTCGTGGTGGCACATCGATCAGCGCCAGCAATGACCCGCTCTACGTCATCGACGGCGTGCCGCTCCAGAACAACGAGTCGGAAGCTCGCGGCTTCGGCATCGGCGGTTCGCCGGCGCTCGGTCGCAACCCGCTCAACGCGATCAACCCGTCCGACATCGCGTCGCTGACGGTGCTCAAGGACGCTGCAGCCACCGCCATCTACGGCAGCCGCGGCGCCAACGGCGTGGTGCTCATCGAGACCAAGAAGGGTCGCGCCGGTGCGGCGTCGATGGAGTATGAGACTTACGCCGCCTTCGGGCAGGCCGCCAACACGCTCGGCTTCCTCAGCGGCGATCAGTATCGCTCGTTCGTGACCGCACAGAGCACCAACACGGCCAACACCGCCGGCCAGCGCGCGTCGCTGGTGACGTTGCTCGCCGGTCTCGGCACGGCCAACACGGACTGGGAGAAGGAAACGCGGCGCACCGCCTTGACGCAGAACCACAACGTCTCGTTCGCCGGTGGCAACCAGACCACGACCTTCCGCGCCTCGCTGAACTATTCCGACCAGCAGGGCGTCGTGATCTCGAACGGCTTCAAGCGTCTGCAGGCCCGCCTGAATGGCAACCATGAAGCGCTGAACGGCAAGCTGCGCATCGGCCTGAACCTCAGTTCGACGCGCATCGAGAACAACTACCTGCCGTTCGAAAACACGGGCGGCTTCGAAGGTGGCGTGTTCCAGAACGTGGCGGTATTTAACCCGACGCGCCCCATCTACGTGACCGACCCGACCACGCAGCAGCAGACGTTCTATGAAATCGGCACTGGCCGTCAGTCGGTGCGTAACCCGGTCGCTCTCGCCATCCAGACGCTGGATGATGGTTCGACGCTGCGTACGCTCGCCAACGTCACGAGCTCGTACTCGATCTTCCCGAGCCTGATCGCCCAGCTCAACGTGGGCACCGATCGCTCCAACGGTCAGCGCAACATCTATCTGCCGCGCGCTGGCGCAGTCGGCTCGGAATTCAACGGTCTGGCGCAGCAGGCGCAGCGCGGCCTGTCCAACCAGACGCTGCAGACGTTGCTCACCTGGTCGCCGACGGTCGGCAATGAGATCGACTTCGACATCGTCGGTGGTTACGAGTACACCGATTTCGACAACACCGATTTCTCGGCGCAGTCGCGCAACTTCACGACCGACGCGTTCGGCTACAACAATCTCGGCGCGGGTTCGCTACCGCAGCCGCCGTCGTCGTATCAGGAGCAGAGCCGCCTCGTCTCGTTCTTCTCCCGCGCCAACGTCGGCTACAAGAACAAGTACTTCCTGACCGGCGTGCTGCGCCGCGACGGCTCGTCACGCTTCGGCGATGCCAACAAGTGGGCGGTGTTCCCGGCCATCTCTGGTTCGTGGCTCATCTCCGATGAGTCGTTCGCCAAGGGCCTGCCGTTCTCGCAGCTCAAGCTCCGCGCCGGTTACGGTCTGCAGGGCAACCAGGCGGTGGGTCCCTACCAGTCGCTGCCGATCCTGGCACCGGACGGTGGCGCACGCTACGTCTTCGGCAATACGGTGTTCACGGGCATCGTGCCGACGGTCAATGCGAACCCGAACCTGAAGTGGGAACAGTCATCGCAGTCGAACGTCGCCTTCGATTACGGCCTCATGGACGGCAAGCTCAGCGGCTCGCTCGAGTACTACATCAAGAACACGACAGACCTCCTGCTGACCGTCCCGGTTTCGCAGACGGGTGCCAGCTTCGTCGCGACGCAGCTCCAGAACATTGGCGCCATTTCGAACAAGGGTCTCGAGTTCTCGCTTGACGCACGGCTGTACGAGCGCGCCAATCGTGGCCTCAACCTGACGACCGGCATCGTCTTCTCGGTCGAACGCAACAACGTCAAGAACCTCGGCGCTGCGACGTTCATCGAAACGGCCGGCGTGAGTGGCCAGGGCCAGACGGGTGTGAATGCCCAGCGCATCATCCCGGGCAAGACCATCGGCACGTTCTTCGGCTGGGAGTTTGCCGGTTTGAATGCGACGGGCAACCAGACCTTCACCAAGTACACGGTGACGCGTGATGCGGCCGGCAACGAGACCAGCCGTGTTGCGAATGGCGTGACGACCACGCCGAGCGCCGACGACAAGGTCATCATCGGCAACGCGAACCCGACATTCAGTCTTGGCTTGCGCAGCAACCTGAATTGGCACGGCTTCGATGCCAGCTGGCTGTGGCGCGCAGAACAGGGCCGCGATGTGTTCAACAACACGGCACTGGTCTACGCCACGAAGTCGAACGTGACGCAGGGCAAGAACTTCCTGACGACCGCCCTCGGCACCACCGAATCGATCGCCGAACCCGCGATCTTTTCCTCGCGCTGGATCGAGAACGGTTCGTTCGTTCGCCTCCAGAACATCACTGCCGGCTATTCGTTCAAGCTGCCGGGCAGCGGTCGCCCGGTGCGCGCGTATGTCTCCGGCGACAACCTGCTCCTGTTCACGCCGTACTCCGGCTACGACCCGGAAGTCTTCATCGATGCCGGTCTGGCCTCGCGCGGTATCGACTACCTGTCGTACCCGCGTGCCCGGACCTTTACAACCGGCTTCCGCGTTCAGTTCTGATCCGAGATCCGTGCCAGCGCCGATGTACGTACAAGAAGGCATCGGCGCTGCCTACTGAAGTTGTTGTTCCGTTCGAGATTGTTCCGAATTCCTACCTGATTTATCGAGGCGAATGCGAATGACCCTTTTTCGAAACCTGACCCGCGTATCGCGACTTGGCGCGATGATGCTGGTCCCCGTCGGTCTGATGGTCGGGTGTACCGACCTGAAAGAGACCCCGACGAGCCTGATCACGAAGGACACCTTCTACAAGAACAGCGATGAAGTGATCGCTGGGCTGGCGGCGGTGTATGCGAACCTGCGCCAGCAGTACGAACAGCTCTACTCACTCAATCAGGTCAGCTCGGAAGAGACCGTGGTGCCGGTGCGTGGCAGCGACTGGTTCGACAACGGGCAGTGGCTTGAATTGCACCGGCAGGGCTGGACGCCCACCAGCACGGTCGGCAATGGCGAAGTCACCGGCATCTGGAACAATCAATACGCGGGCGTGGCACGCGCGAACGTCGTGCTCGAGGCGCTCGAGAACGTCACTATCCCGAACCAGGCCGCGATCAAGGCCGAACTTCGTGTGCTGCGTGCACGCTTCTACATGGACCTGATGGACTGTTACGGCGGCGTGCCGATCGCAACGGACACCAAGGTCGAAGAGCGCGCCAGGAAGACCCGCGCCGAAGTCTTCACGTTCATCGAAACCGAATTGAAGGCCGCACGTGCCGATCTGCCCAGGACCTGGGCCGATCAGCAGGGCCGTGTGACTCGCGGGGTCGCAGACGCGATGCTCGCCAGTCTGTACCTGAATGCACAAATCTGGTCCGGCACGCCGACGGCAACGGGCATCACGCCCGGCACCGCCAAGTGGGCTGAAGCTGCCGCGTTCGCCGACAGCGTCATCAACTCCGGCACCTACACCCTGGCCGCGAACTACAAGGACAACTTCACGTTCACGAATCAGAGCTCGACGGAAAACATCTTCGTCGTGCGTGGCAAGGCCGTTGACGGCCTCGGGTTCAACCGTCAGTACAACGCACTGCATTACAACAGCTTTGGCGGCGGTGGTGGTTGGAATGGCTGGTCGGTCGTAGAAGAGACGTACAACAAGTTCGACCCTGTCGACCTTCGTCGCACGGTCGTGCTGGCCGGCCCACAGGTCGATCTCTTCACCGGCGCGCCAGTCAATGACCGTCAGGGTAACCGCCTGGTCTTCACGCCGGTCATCGCCGACGTGCTGGCGGCGAATGAAGGCGAAGGCGCTCGTCTGTACAAGTATCCGCTGGATCCGAACCGTGCCGGCAACGCCAGCGGCAACGATTTCGCGCTCTATCGTCTGGCCGAGATGTACTTGATCAAGGCTGAAGCACTCAACGAATTGAACCGGACGGCGGAAGCGATCCCGGTGCTCAACACGATTCGAGCCCGCGCCTTCAGCCCGGCCAAGCCGATCGCTGCCGGCACGACGCAGGCTGCGCTCCGCGCGCTGATCTTCGATGAGCGCCTGTTCGAGCTGCTCGGTGAAGGGAAGCGTCGTCAGGACCAGATTCGTCAGGGTACGTATACTGCCGGTTCCTGGTTTGCGAAGACGCCGTCTCCGGCGTACAAGGTCGTGCTGCCGATCCCGCAGCAGCAGCTGAATACCAACTCGCTGCTCACGCAGAATCCGGGTTATTGAGCGGTGTAGATCGGTTGAGGTTGTTGTAACTTTCAGGGCCTGCATCGGTAGCAACCGGTGCAGGCCCTGAACTTTTCTCTTGCATCACCTGGCATGGACTCGCAAGCGTCATTTCTCATCGATGAAGGCAACCGCAAGGTATGAGTGAAGGATCGACGTGCAGGTGGTTGGTGTTCCCGGCGGTGCTCGGACTTGCCTCCGGGTGCACGGAAAAACCTGCGACGCCCGACGTCGCGCGCACCGGGACCGCGCCCGCAGTGGGGTCGACACTCTTCACGAAAATGCCGTCGTCGTACACCGGCGTGCGGTTCGAGAACCACATCACGGAGACGGACACGATGAACGTCTTCGTATATCGCAATTTTTACAATGGCGGTGGCGTCGCGATCGGTGACCTGACGGGTGACGGCTTGCCGGAAGTGATTTTGGGCAGCAATCAGGAAGGGCCGAAGGTCTATCTCAACGAAGGGAGGTTCCGCTTCCGCGAGATCACCGCGGCTGCGGGCCTCGCGAAACACAAGCCGTGGACCACCGGTCTCACCCTGGCAGATGTGAATGGCGACGGACTACTCGATCTCTACGTCAGCCACGCCGGTATCGGTGACGACAGCAATCGTCGCAACGAGCTCTGGATCAACGACGGTGTCGGTGCCGACAGTATTCCGCACTTCAGCGAACATGCCCGCGACTACGGCCTCGATGACGATGGCTACACCACGCAAGCCGCGTTTTTCGACTATGATCGCGACGGTGACCTCGACCTGATCCTGATCAACAACTCACCGCGTCCTGCGAGCAGCTTCGGCCTGCGCAACACGCGCAACGTGCGCGATCACAAGGGCGGCGATCGTCTCTATCGCAACGATGCCGGGCACTTCACGGACGTGAGTGCGAAGGCCGGCATCTTCGGCAGCGAAGTCGGCTTCGGACTCGGCCTCGGTGTGTCGGACCTCGATCATGACGGCTGGCCCGACATCTACATCTCGAACGACTTCTTCGAGCACGACTACGTCTACATCAACAAGCGCGACGGCACGTTCGTCGAGTCGATGCAGTCGCGGATGCCGAACAGCAGCTACTTCTCGATGGGGATGGATATCGCCGACGTGGACAACGACGGGCGACCGGACATCTATACCACCGACATGCTGCCGGAGGACGAATACCGGCTGCGCACCACGTCGAATTTCGACGGCTGGGACGTGTATCAGGCCAAGCTGCAGAACGACTATGGCCACCAGTTCATGCGCAACATGCTGCAGCACAACAACGCGGATGGCACGTTCAGTGACATCGGGCAGATGGCGGGCGTGGCACGCACCGACTGGAGCTGGAGCGCGCTGATCAGCGACCTCGATCTGGATGGCCGCAAGGACATCGTCGTGACGAACGGCCTCTTGCGCGACGTGACGTCGCAGCAGTATCTCGCATTCCTCGCCGATGAAGAGACGGCTCGCCACGTCCTCAGTGGCGAGAAGGTGGACCTGATGGCGCTGACGAAGCGCATGTCCACCACGCCGATTCCGGACTATGCCTTCCGCAACGACGGGGGCATGCGCTTCAGCAACCAGGCCGCTGCGTGGGGCCTGGACACGCCGAACGTGTCGAGCGGTGCGGCATACGGTGACCTGGACGGCGACGGCGCACTAGATCTGGTGGTCAACAACGCCAACCTGGAAGCATTCGTCTTCCGCAACAACTCGCGTGCGCTGGCCCCAGGCAATCATTCGCTGACCGTACGGCTCGAAGGCAGCGGCTTGAACCGGTTCGCGATCGGCTCGCGCGTGACGGTGTGGGCCGGAATTGATCAGTATGTCCAGGAGCTCTCGCCGACGCGCGGTTTCCAGTCGAGTGTGGATTACGCGCTGGTATTCGGTATCGGTGCACATGACAAGGTCGATTCGGTGATCGTCGCGTGGCCGGACGGCAAGCGCGGCGCGCAGCCCTCGCTCGCCGCGAACACCGCCGTGACGATGCGTCACGCGACCGCGACCGATGCTGGACCCGCGGCGCCGGCAATTTCGGCACTGATGGCGAACGTCACGGCGCAGACTGCGATCGGCTTTACGCACAAGGAGAACGAATTCGTCGACTTCGATCGTGAGCGACTGATTCCACGGATGCTGTCGATCGAGGGACCGGCAGCCGCCACGGCCGATGTGAACGGCGACGGACTGGATGACGTCTACATCGGCGGGGCCAAGGAGCAGGCGGGACAGTTGTGGCTGCAGAAGTCGAACGGGACGTTCGCTGCCAGCAACGCCGGCGTCTTCGAGCCCGATGCGATTTCCGAGGATGTCGGCGCGGTGTTCTTCGACGCCAATGGCGACAAAGTCCCCGACCTGTATGTGGTGAGCGGTGGCAACGAGTACGCCGACGCGACGAGCGCACTGCAGGATCGGCTCTACCTGAATGATGGCAAGGGCACGTTCCGGAAGGCCACTGATGGCGTGCCCTCGGAAACCATCAGCGGCTCTCGCCCGGCGGCGATCGACTACGATGGCGACGGGGACGTCGATCTGTTCGTCGGCGGCCGCAGCATCCCATGGCGCTACGGCATCGATCCCGCCAGCATGCTGCTCCGCAATGACGGCAAGGGACACTTTACCGACGTCACGGGGCAGCTTGCCCGCGACCTCGCGCAAATCGGCATGGTGACGGACGCGGTGTGGCAGGACATCGATGGTGATCGTCGACCCGATCTGGTCGTTGTCGGGGAATGGATGGCGGTGACGGTATTTCACAATGCCGGTGGTGGTCGCCTCACGAAGATGACCGTGCGCGGACTCGAACAGACTCACGGCTGGTGGAACCGCATCGTCGCCGGCGACTTCACGGGTGATGGCAAGGTCGACTTCATCGTGGGAAACCTCGGCCTGAACACACGCCTGCACGGCACGCCGGCCGAGCCGGCGACGATGTTCGTGAAGGACTTCGACGGCAATGGGTCCGCCGACCAGATCGTCGCCTGCTACACGCACGGCAAGAGTTATCCGCTGGTGTTGCGCGATGAGATGATCAAGGCGCTGCCGCCGCTCAAGGTTCGTTTCCTCAGCTACGAAGCGTACGCGCGTGCGGGCGTGACGGACATCTGGAAGCCCGAAGATCTGGCCGGCGCAGTGCAGAAGAAGGCGGAGATGTTCGCCACGTCGCTGATGCGAAACAATGGCGACGGGTCGTTCACGATGATGCCGCTTCCGGACGAGGCACAGGTGGCGCCGGTCTACGGTATCCTGGCGCGTGATGCGGATGGTGATGGGATCACCGACCTGTTGCTCGCCGGCAACTTCGATGGATTCAAGCCCGACATCGCGCGCGCGAGCGACTCGTACGGACTGCTGCTGCGTGGCTCGAAAGGCGGCACGTTCACGCCGATGACGCAACGCGCCAGCGGCTTCGTCGTCCCCGGTCAGTCGCGCGACATCCTGAGCCTGCGTTCGGGCGCCAGTGACCTGGTGTTCGTCGCCCGCAACAACGATCGCCCACTCGTCTTTCGACACAACGGACGCACCAGATGACCAGATCCGCGAGAACCCTCGCGCTGCTGACGATGGTCGGTGGCCTGAGCGTCGGATGTTCACGCTCCGAGCCGCGCGGACCGGTCGTCGCGAGCACTGATGCGACATCGCTGCACGATGCGGTCAAGCAGGTGAATGACGTGATCGTGTACGACATCCTCAGTCCACCGCAGGCGAGCCGGGTGTACGTGTACGCCAGCGTCGCTGCCTACGAAGTGCTGCGCCAGTCCGACAGCGTCTACCACACGCTCGCGGGGCAGTTGAATGGCCTGTCGCCGGTGCCGGAGGGTGCGGGAGACATCTCGTTGCCACTCGCCGGCGTCCACGCGTACATGACAGTCGGACGCGCCTTGACCTTCTCGCAGGCGCGGATGGATACGCTGCGTTTGAAGATGGATACGCGGATGCGCGGCACGTTGTCGCAGGATGTGTTCGATCGGTCCAGGGCGTACGGCGACTCCGTCGCGGCACATGTGCTCGCGTGGGCCGCGAAGGATCACTTCAAGCAGCGTACCGGTCTCGCCAAGTACAGCGTGTTGCGCGCACCCGGGCGCTGGATACCGACGCCGCCGGCGTACATGGATGCGGTGGAGCCGAACTGGGGCACGCTGCGCGCGTTCACGATGGACACGGCAAATCAGTTCAAGCCGGAGCCGCCACTCGCGTTCGACAGCACGAAAGGCAGCCCGTTCTACCGGGAGATGGTGGAGGTGCACGACGTCGGCAGGAACATGACCGATGAGCAGCGCAACATCGCGGCGTTCTGGGATTGCAATCCATTCGTCATGCATGTGCAGGGCCACACCATGTTCGCGACCAAGAAGATGAGTCCGGGCGGTCATTGGATGGGGATCACGCGCCTCGCATCGCACAAGGCAAACGCCGACATCACGCGAAGCGCCGAGGCATATGCCGTCACGTCGATCGCACTCGCGGATGCGTTCCTGAGTGTGTGGGCTGAAAAATACCGCAGCAACGTGATCCGTCCGGAGACGATGATCAACCGGTACATCGACGAAGCGTGGCAGCCGCTGCTGCAGACGCCGCCGTTCCCGGAATACACGAGCGGGCACAGTGGCATCTCGACGGCATCGGCCGTCGTCCTCACGAAGCTGTTCGGCGACAACTTCTCGTTCGCCGATTCGACCGAGGTCGAGTACGGCTTGCCCGTGCGTTCCTTCCCATCGTTCGAGGCGGCGGCGAAGGAGGCGGCAATCAGCCGGCTCTACGGCGGCATCCACTATCGCCGTGCCATCGAGCAGGGCCAACTGCAGGGGCGAAAGGTGGGCGAGCATGTGCTTGCGAAAGTCGTCACGCGCGCCGTGCCGACCGTCGCTGCCGCGCAGTAGCGCGTGAATCGCGCACGCCGCACCGGCACTCGTCTCATGCGTCGCGCGTGTCTCGGCGCGACCCTGCTCGTGCTGTTGACGGCGTGTGATCGCGGCGCGAAGGAGCCCTCGACGCCAGCCGCGCCTGCGCGCAGCCAGGGTCCGCCGCTGTTCGAGAAACTCGCGCCATCGGCTACCGGCGTGACGTTCTCGAACGACCTGCCGGAAGCACCAGACTTCAACATCCTCAACTACCTCTACTACTACAACGGCGGTGGTGTGTCGGTGGGCGATGTGAACGGCGACAGCCTGCCGGATCTCTACCTGTCATCGAACGTCAACGCCAATCGACTGTACCTGAACACCGGCGACTTCCAGTTCGAGGATGTGACGGAGAAGGCGGGGGTCGGTGGCCCGCCCGGATGGAAGACAGGCGTCACGATGGCCGATGTGAATGGCGATGGACGCCTCGACATCTACGTGTCGGCCGTCAGCTACCTCTCAATGCACGGCCGCAACATGCTGTACATCAACAACGGCGACGGCACCTTCACCGATCGTGCGGAGCAGTACGGGCTGGCCCACATCGGCTACTCGACGCAGGCGGCGTTCTTCGACTACGACGGCGATGGCGATCTGGACATGTTCCTGCTCAGCCATTCCACACATACGGAGCGCGCCATCGGCAGTGCGACGAAGCGTGACGCGAGGAATCCACGCGCCGGTGGACGGCTGTTCCGCAACGATGGCAGCCGTTTCACGGATGTCAGCGCCGAGGCAGGAATCTTCGGCGGCATCGAGGGGTTCGGGCTGGGGCTGGTGGTGAGCGACCTCAATCTGGATGGCTGTCCGGATGTGTATGTCGCGAACGACTTTCAGGAACAGGATTTTCTCTACTACAACACCTGCCGCAAGCGATTCACCGAATCGATTGCCACCGCGACAGGACACACCAGTCGATTCTCGATGGGTGTCGACGCGGCCGACGTGGACAATGACGGTCGCCCCGATCTCGTGGTCGGCGACATGCTGCCCGAGCGCGAGGAGATTCTCAAGACATCGGCGAGCTCGGAGACGTACAGCCTGTTCAACCTGCGCATCCGCGCCGGATATCATCCGCAGTATGCACGCAACACGCTGCAACTGAATCGTGGCGGCGGACGCTTCAGCGAGATCGGATTCCTGGCTGGCGTGGATGCGACCGACTGGACGTGGTCACTGCTGTTCGCAGACCTCGACAACGACGGCCTGAAGGACCTGTTCGTGACGAGCGGCATCTTCCGTCGCCCGAATGATCTCGACTACATCAACTACCTCGGCAATACGCAGGTGCAGGCGTCGCTCGCGAATGGTGTGACACAGGCGAACATGCCGCTGCTGAAGGAGATGCCGACGGTGCCGGTGGAGAATCATCTCTATCGCAACGACGGTGACCTGCACTTCACCGACATGGCGAAGGCGTGGGGCATCGCGGAATTGGGATACTCGAATGGCGCGGCGTACGTCGATCTCGACAACGACGGCGCCCTGGACCTGGTCGTCAACAATTACGACGCGCCGGCATCCATCTTCCGCAACCGCTCGCGTCAGCGCTCGGGAAATGCATGGCTCACGATCGCGCTGCAGGGATCAGGGAAGAACACGGCCGGTATCGGCACCAAGGTGACGATCATGCAGGACGGCCGGCGGCAATTCCTCGAGCAGAGTCCGACGCGCGGCTTCGAATCGTCCGTCGATCAGCGCCTGCACTTCGGCCTTGGCCGCGACTCGGTGATCGATTCACTGATCGTGGTCTGGCCCGACCGGCGCTTCCAGATCCTCACGAATGTGTCAGCGAACAGGCGTCTCACACTCTCGCAGCGCGAGGCGACGGGCACATGGTACTACGCGCCGCAACCGGCCGGCGCGTCGCTGTTCAGTGATGCCACCGACAGCATCGTGTCGGACTATGTGCACGTCGAGGACGACTTCAACGACATGGATCGCGAACCGTTGATGCCGCACCTGCTGTCCACCGAGGGCCCGGCACTGGCCGTGGCCGATGTGAACGGCGATGGTCTCGACGACATCTACGCCGGTGGTGCGAAGTGGCAGCCGGGTCGCCTGCTCGTGCAGCAGCGGAGTGGTGGCTTCATCGCAGCGGAGCAGCCGGCGTTCGCGGCCGACAGCATCTCGGAGGATGTCGACGCCGCGTTCCTCGATGCGAACGGCGATGGATTCCCTGACTTGTATGTCGTCAGCGCGGGCAACGAAGCCTGGGGTCAATCGCCGCAACTGCGCAATCGCCTGTACATGAATGACGGTGCGGGCCATTTCGCGAAGACGGACACTGCGTTGCCGGCCGCGTTCGAAAACGGATCCTGCGTCGTGCCCGGCGACTTCAATGGTGATGGACATCCGGACCTTTTCGTCGGCAGTCGCGTGGTCGCCAGGCAGTACGGCCTCTCGCCGAAGAGTCATCTGCTGCAGAACGACGGCAAGGGTCACTTCACCGACGTGACGGCCGCCGTGGCGCCGGCGCTCGATTCTGCGGGCATGGTGACATCGGCCACGTGGCTCGACTACGACAAGGACGGCAAGCTCGACCTGATCGTCGTCGGCGAGTGGATGCCGGTACGTGTCTTCCATCAGGAGGGCGGTCGCTTCGTGGAGCGAACGCGCGAGGCGGGTCTCGACGCATCCGAGGGGTGGTGGAACACCGTGCGTGCGGCCGACCTGAATGCTGACGGGCGCGCGGACCTGGTGCTCGGCAACCTCGGACTCAATGCGTACCTCACCGCGTCGGCCAGCGAACCGGCACAGATGTACGTCTACGATTTCTTCGGCAACGGGACACTGAAGCAGGTCATCACGTTCTACAAGAACGGCGTCAGCTATCCGCTCGCCAATCGTGATGAGATGATGAAGGTGATGCCCCAGCTGAAGGCGAAGTACCCGACCTATCGATCGTTCGGTGCGAGCCAAGTGACGGGCATTCTTCCCGCCGACGAGTTGGCGAAGGCGACGCGACTGACCGTGAAGACCTTTGCGAGCAGTGTGGCGATTGCCGGTGCCGACGGACGTTTCACGCTCAAGCCACTGCCGCGCGAGGCGCAGTTCTCGTCGGTGTACGCGACGCTCGCGCGCGACTTCGATGGCGACGGCACGATCGATATCCTGCTCGGCGGCAACTTCCTTGGCGCGCCGCCGATGCTCGGCCGCTCCGACGCGAGCTACGGTCTGCTACTGCACGGTGCCGGTGATGGCACGTTCACGGCCGTGGACATGTCGCGCAGCGGTGTGATGTTGCGTGGCGAAGTGCGACGCATGCTACCGGTGAGGCGCGCCGATGCGCGCACGACGATCGTGGTGGCGCGCAACAATGATCGACTGGCTTTCCTCCGCGCGCGGCAGTGAGTGCCGCGTGCAGTCCCTACTTTCTCCGGTTCCGACTGATGCGCAACATGTTCCTGACCATGGTGTTGTGCACCTCTGCAGTCGCGGCGTGCTCACCGAAGGATTTCGTGCCGAGGGCCGCTGACGCCCCGGCCGCCGCGGCCGCCGGTTCCGGAGCAGTGGCGACGGGCAATCATCCGGAGTGGTCGAAGAACGCTGTGATCTACGAAGTGAATGTCCGGCAGTACACGCCCGAGGGCACCTTCGCCGCGTTCACGAAGGAGCTCCCGCGCATCCGCGCACTCGGCGTCGACATCCTCTGGTTCATGCCGGTGCAGCCGATCGGCAAGCTGAATCGCAAGGGTACGCTGGGCAGCTACTACTCGATCCAGAATTACACGGCGTTCAACCCGGAATTCGGTACGCAGGCCGATTTCAAGGCGATGGTCGATGCGGCCCACGCGCAGGGTTTCAAGGTGATACTCGACTGGGTCGCAAACCACACTGCCTTCGATCATGTGTGGACGACGCAGCACAAGGACTGGTACACGCAGCGCTCCGATGGCACCATCTCGCGCGCGGTGGACGACAAGGGCAAGGAGACCGACTGGAGTGACGTCGCGGATCTCAACTACGCGAGCAAGGAGATGCGCGCGGCGATGCTCGAGGACATGCGCTGGTGGGTGACCAATACGGACATCGACGGCTTCCGATGTGATGTGGCTGGCTTCGTGCCCTACGATTTCTGGGCCGACATGCGCGCCACGCTCACAAAGGACAAGCCGGATCTGTTCTTCCTCGCCGAGTGGGAGGATCCCGCGCTGCACCAATCCTTCGACATGACGTACGGGTGGGGCTTGTTCCACCTCATGAACGACATCGCGTCGGGCAAGACGAAAGCGTCCGAGCTGGACAAATATTTCGCCGAGTTCGAGGGGAAGTTCCCGCCCGGCGCCTACCGCATGAACTTCACGTCGAATCATGACGAGAACAGCTGGAACGGCACGGAGTTCGAGCGCATGGGTGCGAATCACCAGGCCGCGTTCGTGCTCAGTGCGCTGACGCAGAACTCGATGCCCCTGCTGTACTCGGGTCAGGAGGCGAGTTTCAATCGCCGGCTTGCGTTCTTCGAGAAGGATTCGATCGACTGGAGGACGGGGCCGTCTCTGGCGGCGTTCTACACCAGCATCTTCGATCTGCGGCACACGCAGCGCGTGGTCTGGAACGGCCCGTGGGGAGCGCCGCAGGCGAAACTGGTCACGGATGGCGCGGACAAGGTGTATGCGTTCGTGCGCGCGCGCGGCGACAAGGCGGTGGTGGTGGTGACGAACTTCGGCGACGCTGCGGCGACGGTGAGATACTCCGGACTCGCGCAGCCGGGTGCCTTCACCGACTGGTTCACGAAAGCCGCCGCCACCCTCCCCACCGACGGCACCATTGACGTCCCGGCGCATGGGTATCGCGTGCTGGTGAAGTGACGATCACCGCAACTGCTGGATCGCAGAACGGCAACTGACGCAAGACTGAACTGCTCAACGCAGAGTCAGACAGCACGAGAGGCGCAAGGATGACTGAATGGGATCCGATCCCAATAAACAGTTCATTGCGCCTCTCCGTTGGTTTACCTGCGGTTTTGCGTCTTGCGTAGTTCTGCGATTCAGCCGTTGCCCTTCGAATACTACATCCGCTTCGAGATCACGAAATCCCGATCGAGCAGGATATCCGCGACGTCGGCCTGTGGCGCGATGAGGCGGTGCTCGATCGCGAGCACGTCGTCCACGAACGGATCGAAGATGTCCCGATTGCGCGCCCTGCGGCGGCCGTCCGTGTCCTTGTAGGTCGCCTGGAGGAAGATGCCGATGTCGGCGCCGCCAAGCAGGAGCGCGTACGTCCCCTCCACCACCAGCACGTCGGTGACGGTGAAGTCGAGCGGCTGCGTCACGAAGCGATTGCCGGCGTAATCCACGACCGGTGCCATCACGATCTCCGCCGCGCGGAACGCGCGGACCTGCTCGCGGATCAGGTCCATCTGCACTTCCAGCGGGCCCACGCTCGTGATGTCCTGCTTCCGGTACTCGTGATTCGTGCGCGGCGGACGGACGAAGTAGTTGTCCTGGTGGATGATCGCGGTGGTGATGCCACTCGCATTCAGTTCGGCGGCGAGATCGATCGCGGTGACGGACTTGCCGCTGCCCGATTCACCGGCCACGGCGATCACCACGCGCGAATCTCGCGGCAGGCCGAAGTCGGAGCGCAGCACGGCGAGCAGGTGCCTGGCGCGGTCCTGATAGGCGGACGCCGGACGAGAGCGCGGCGGCTTGTTCGGCGTGTCGCTCATGTCGAGAACAGTGCGCGCGTGTCTGCGTGCGCCGCCACCTCGAGGAACACGATACCCGTGGCGGAATAGGCCATGTGCGGTGTGCCGAGCGCCTGGCCGGTGGCGCCGTGGAAGTACTCCTCGAAACCGTACGATGGCGTCGCGGTGAGCTGCGCCGCCGCGAGCTGCCGGAGCGTCTCGAGTGCGGCGGTGCGCTCCGTGTGTGCCAACGCGAGCGCCAGCCAGCCGAGCCAGATCGGCCAGATGCCGCCGTTGTGATACTCGTACGGACGATTGCGGAATTCGTGCAGATGATAGCGCCGGAGCGCTGGCCAGTCCGCGTCACCTTCGTCGATCACGGGATGAAACGCTGGCGGCAGCTTGCCCGCATCGAGAAACTCGGTCGTGATCCAGTCGAGCGCAGCGTGGCTCATCGCCGGTGCGAGATCCGACAGCGCGAGCAGGCTGCACGCGGCGAGGTCGAAGATGTCGCGCCTCACCACCGGCGAGAAGGAGGCGATCGGATGGCATCGTGCCGATCGCGCCGTGGGCCAGAAGCTCTCATCGATGCGCGCGGCGATCCGCGCCGCCTTCTCCGCCCATGCGTGTTCCTCGTATGTCACGCCGAGCAATCGCAGCGCCCATGCTCGCAGCACCTGGTCATAGAGGATATAGCCGTCGTAGATGTATTCGTCGGCCCAGTTGCCACCGGTCGGGATGTAGATCAGGTGCCGGCCGTTGTACTCGAGGGCATCGAGTACACGCACGGTGGCATGCACGGAGTCCTCGAAATCATCGGGATTGATCGCGCCGCGCCGGGCCGCCAGCGCCACGCCGACGAGGTACCACGTGGCGCCGTCGATCCGCGGGGCGAGCGAACCGAAACTGACGTGTGGCGGCTGGCCGTCGCGCAGCTCGAAGTTCGATGCAATCTGCCCCTCGGCGCCCTGCGTGTCGCGCAGCCCTTCCAGGGTGTGCGCGAGACCGGCCGTGACCCTGACATCGCCCAGCAGGAGCCCTGCAATGCCCGCCATGACACCATCGCGGGCAAAGATGGCCCGGTAGTTCGCAGTGCTGGCCTGCGACGCGTGAATGCCGCGTGGCCCACTCAGTGCGCGGAGCAGCGCGATCGCATCGGGAACGTGCGGGATCGTCAGGGGACGCCTCGTGCGCGGATGGTGCAGGTGGTGAACGCCCAGACATTATACTGGCAGCGTCACGGCCACGGTTCCCGGCATCCGATCACGCGAGCGAGGCTTCACTGATGTCCATGGCGTCCCCGAGTCCGAAGGTGCATCTCACGTTCGGGCAGATCGTGAACATGAACATCGGGTTCTTCGGCATCCAGTACAGCTTCGGACTGCAGCAGGGCAACATGAGTCCGATCTATCGCTATCTCGGCGCCGATGAAGCAAACCTGCCGTTCCTCTACCTGGCGGGGCCGATCACGGGACTCATCGTGCAGCCGATCATCGGTGCGATGAGTGATCGCACGCTCAGCCCGCGTGGTCGTCGCACGCCATACTTCCTGATCGGTGCGATCCTCTGTTCGCTATCGCTGTTCGCGATGCCGTTCAGCCGCACGCTGTGGATGGCGGCCGGCATCCTGTGGGTGCTCGATGCGGCCAACAACATCACCATGGAGCCCTATCGCGCGTATGTCTCCGATCGGCTCGTGGGCGCGCAGACGTCGCTCGGGTTCCTGACGCAGAGTGCGTTCACCGGTCTGGGCCAGACACTGTCGTACATCACGCCGTCGCTGCTGGTGTTCATGGGCATGAATCGCGACGCGGTGAACGATCGCGGCATTCCGACGATCACGATGCTCGCCTTCATGATGGGCGCTGCCTTTTCGATCCTGTCGATTCTCTGGTCCGTGAAGACGACCCCGGAGTTGCCGCTCTCGCCCGACGAACGCACGCGCATCGAGGCGATGCCGAAAGGGTTCGGCCACACGCTCAAGGAAATCGCCGACGCATTCCGCGACATGCCCACCACGATGCGGCAGATGGCGGTGATGAAGTTCTTCCAGTGGTACGCGATGTTCTGCTACTGGATCTACATCGCACCGGCGCTTGCGCTGACACTCTTCCAGACCAAGGATCCGTTGTCGCCGGGGTTCCGCGAGGCGGGACTGGTCACCGGACAGGTCGGCGCGTTCTACAACTTCATCGCGTTCATCGCCGCCTTCGCGATGATCCCGATCACGCGCCGCATCGGTGCGAAGTGGATGCACGTCATCGCGCTCGTGGCCGCTTCCGTTGCGATGCTCGTCATACCCTCGATCCAGAGTCGCACGCTGCTGTTCGTCCCGATGCTCGGCATCGGCCTCGCGTGGGGCAGCATGATGGGCAATCCGTACGTCATGCTGTCCGACTCGATCCCCAAAGATCGCGTTGGTGTGTATATGGGTGTGTTCAACATGTTCATCGTGATCCCGATGCTCATTCAGAACGTCACGCTCCCGTTCTTTTACGAACCACTGCTCGGTGGCAATCCGGCCAACGTCATCCGCCTCGCGGGTGCATTGCTGGCCTGTGCCGCCGTCGCCTGCGCGTTCGTGACGGTGGCGCCCCGTCGCGCCACCTCGGATGTCATCCTCAGTTCGGTGGCCCCACATTGAGATATCGTGCCGGAGCGTTCCTGATGGGTCTTGGCGTTGCGCTCGTGCTGCCTGCCTGCAAGACGGTCACCCAGACGAGTGCCTGGGTGTCGCGCAATCCGAACGCAGTGGGCGGATACGACCCCGCGCACGACCTCGGGTCGCTCTTCCACGACGTGCAGATGGCGCACCTCTTCGCCGACTCGAAAACGTTCGTCGATGCGCGTCCGCTCGAAGCGCCGGCGCCGCTGCGCGCGCGCTACGATGCCGAGAAGGGTGCGGCGGATTTCGACCTGAAGGTGTTCGTGAATCGATGGTTCACGCAGCCGATGCCCGCCGCCACGGTCCCGGGCAGCACGTCGACGACCGGCATGGAGCAGCACATCCGCGATCTCTGGCCGCTGCTGACACGCGCCGCCGATTCCACCGACGCGCGCTCGTCGCTGATCCCGATGCCGAAGCCGTACGTCGTGCCCGGCGGCCGATTCCGCGAGGTCTATTACTGGGATTCGTACTTCACCATGCTCGGCCTGATCGACAGCAAGCGCACTGACCTGGTGGGCAACATGCTCGACAACTTCGCGAATCTGATCTCGACGGTCGGTCACATTCCGAACGGGAATCGCACCTACTATCTCGGCCGCAGCCAGCCTCCGTACTTCGCCGCGATGGTGGGCTTGTACGCCACCGCGACGGATACGACGCAGGCCTTGAAGTATCTCGACGCGATGGAAGCGGAGTATGCGTTCTGGATGGACGGCGCTGCAGTGCTGGCGCCCGGCGAGGCCAATCGTCGTGCCGTCCGGATGCGTGACGGTGCGCTGCTCAATCGCTACTGGGATGATCGCCCGGAGCCGCGTCCGGAGTCGTATCGCGAGGACTATCTGCTCGGCGAATCACTGCCCGACGCGAAGCGCGCACCGCTCTATCGCAACATTCGCGCAGCGGCAGAAAGTGGATGGGATTTCTCCAGTCGATGGATGCGTGACACCACCGACCTGCGCACCCTCGAGACGACTGATCTCGCGCCGATCGACCTGAACAGCCTTCTGTATCACACTGAACGCACCATCGCGGCGTTTCGACGAGTGAGGAACGCGGCCGGTGATTCGCTGATCGCGGTGAAATTCGACGCCGCCGCCGCTGCCCGACAGAAGGCACTGATGGCGGCGGCGTGGGACGCGAAGAGTGGATTTTTCTACGACGTGCGCTGGAAGACGGGTGAACGTGTCACGGATCGCCCAACTATGGCGGCGGCCGCACCGCTGTACTTCGGACTCGCATCGGCAGAGCAGGGCAAGGCAGTGGCCGCGCGACTCGAACGCGACTTTCTGCGCCCCGGCGGATTCGTGACGACGTTGATTCGCTCGGGCCAGCAATGGGATGCGCCGAACGGCTGGCCGCCGCTGCAGTGGATCGGCATGGAAGGCGTGCGACGGTACGGTCGAGCCGATCTGGCCGACATGGCGCGCGATCGATGGCTCACGCTCAATCGTCGCACTTACGCGGCAGTCGGCAAGATGACCGAGAAGTACGACGTGCTCGACCTGACGCGACCGGCCGGCGGCGGTGAGTATCCGACGCAGGATGGTTTCGGCTGGACGAACGGCGTCGCACTCGCACTCGCACGGATGGGAGAAGTACGATGAAGGCCTTGTTCTGGGTCGGCTCGATCGGACTTGTCGTGCTCGAGATTGCGCTCGTGTATTTCATCATGCCGATGCCGGGCAGCCAGCGGATGCGAAGCATCGAACTGGCATACGCGTTGTATCAATGGCGCTGGGCGGCGCGAAGCGTGTTCGGACTGATGGTGCTGGCCGGGCTGTTGCCGGCATGGCGCAGTCCGGGACGCCTGCGATACGTGGTGCCCGTCGCGCTGCTGGTCGTCGCCGGCGTGACGTACGCGTTCAACTTCCGGATGGCTGCAGATCACATGTTCCTGCAGCCGACCGTCGTCAACATGCAGCCGGCATCGGCCAACACGGTGGCGCCGGATCGCCTCGTCGTCGGCATCGAGATGGACGGTCAGTCACGCGCGTATCCGTTGCAGTACATCGGGTATCACCATCAGGTCCGCGACACACTCGCCGGCAAGCCGATTCTCGTGAGTTATTGCACGGTCTGTCGCACAGGGCGCGTGTTTCGCCCGACCGTGCACGATTCGCTCGAGACGTTCCGGCTCGTCGGCATGGATCACTTCAACGCGATGTTCGAGGATCGCACCACCGGCAGCTGGTGGCGCCAGGCCAATGGCGAGGCAATCATCGGTCCGCGCAAAGGCGCCGCGATGCCGGAACTGCCGAGCGTGCAGGTGTCGCTCAAGCAGTGGATGAAGTTGCATCCGGAGACGCTGGTGATGCAGGCCGATCCGGCGTTCACGAGCGAGTACGCAAAGGACTATGCCTATGAACGTGGCACGCGTGCCGGTGGCCTCACCGGTACCGATACGGCGTCGTGGCGCGACAAGTCGTGGGTCGTGGGTGTCGCGCAGGGCGGTGCGGCCAAGGCGTACGACTGGAAGCGCTTGCGCCGTGAACGTGTCATCAACGACACCGTCGGTGGCGTGCCGATCGTGCTGGCACTCGGCCCCGACACCGTCAGCTATTTCGCGTTCCAGCGACCGGATGCTGCGACACAGTTCGCGCTCCGTGGCGATTCACTGGTCAGCGCGCAGGCGGCGTACGCACTGAACGGCAAAGGGCCGGCCGGGAATCTCGCGCCCATCAACGCGAGTCAGGAATTCTGGCACAGCTGGCGCACGTTTCAGCCGGCCACGGCGCGCTACTGATGCAATTCACGAGCATGAGTGTTGTCGCCCTGCTGCTGGCGGTCACCGCGTGCAGTACGTCCGCGCCGGAGTCGAAAGCGACGGCCGGTGGAGGCGCGGTGCCCGGCGAGACGCAACGCATGGCCGATACGCTGGCCGCGATCTATGCTCGTGCCATCGCGAAGCCGGACGCGAATCCGTTTCTCAACCGCGAGCGCGCTGCCGACGTCGAGCTGGAATTGAAAGGGCTGAGCGGTCCGCAGACGATGGAGCCGCGATTCCGCCTCGCCGAGGAACGACTGAAGGCAGGCCGGACGCAGGAGGCCATCGATGGCCTCGAGAGCCTGATCACGGATGCCGGCATTTCCTGGGACAGTATTGCGCCACACCAGAAGCCATTCTTCGACCTGATCGCGATCGCGTACATGCGGCTGGGTGAGCAGCAGAACTGTCTCGACAATCCGGCAGCGAACATCTGCATCCTGCCGCTCGAGGGTGGGGCGCGACATACGAAAAAGGCTGGCGCGCGCGGCGCGATCGAGCGATACACGAAGATCCTGCGGCAGTATCCTGACGACCGCGGCTCGCAGTGGCTGCTGAATCTCGCGTACCTGCAGCTCGGGGAATATCCGGCGGGTGTGCCAGCGCAGTACCTGATCAGGAACCTCGCGCCGGCGTCGGGCGCCAGCGGTTTTCCGCAATACCGGAACGTCTCGTTCGACGTCGGTCTCGCCGTGACGGGGCTGGCCGGGGGCACCGATGTCGACGACTTCAACGGTGATGGCCTGCTCGATGTGTTCACGACGGCGTGGGGCCTGAATGATCCGGTGCATCTGTTCATTGCCGACGGCAAGGGCGGCTACGCGGATCGGAGCGCGTCGTCAGGGTTGACGGGCATCGTCGGGGGCCTGAACACGACCCACGCCGATTACGACAACGACGGCGATGTGGACATTCTCGTCATGCGCGGCGCGTGGATGCGTGAGAGCGGTCCCTTCCCGCTGTCGCTGCTGCGGAACACGGGTGACGGCCGATTCGAGGACGTGACGATCGGTGCGGGGCTGCTCTCCTACGGGCCGACCAACACGGCTGCCTGGCGCGACTTCGATCTTGATGGATATCTGGACCTTTTTGTCGGATACGAATCGTACTCGAAACTGAACGGCGGACCCTCGCACCGCTCGAAGCTGTTCCTCAACAACCGCAACGGCACGTTCACTGACGTCTCGGCGAAGGTCGGCATCGACGTCGATGATTTCGTGAAGGCGTCGACGTGGGGCGACATCAACAACGACGGGCTGCCCGATCTCTACCTGTCGGTGATCTACGGTCGCAACAAACTCTTCATCAACCGTGGCGGCTCGTCGATCGACACATGGCGCTTCGAGGAAGTGGCCGCTGCCGCCGGCGTGCAGAAACCGATCGCCTCCTTCCCGGCCTGGTTCTGGGATTTCGACAACGACGGCCGTGATGACATCTTCGTGCCGAGTTACGACGTCAATGCCGCCATGCACGAGATGGTCGCGCGTGAGGCACTCGGCCTGCCGCTGTCGGTGCGTGTGAGTGGTGTCGACGTGACGTACGAGGATCCGCGCCTCTACCGCAACAGGGGTGATGGCACGTTCGAGGACGTGACGGCGAAGGCCGGGCTGTCGGGCAAGGTGATCTTCGCGATGGGCAGCAACTTCGGTGATCTCGACAACGACGGGTTCCTCGATTTCTATATCGGCACCGGCAATCCCGACCTGCGGTCAGTGATTCCCAACCGCATGTTCCGCAACGACGGCGGCACGCGCTTCGAAGAGGTGACTCTTCCCGGTGGGTTCGGCCACTTGCAGAAGGGCCATGCCGTCGCGTTTGCGGATCTCGATCGGGACGGTGACGAGGATGTGTTCGAGGTGATCGGCGGCGCCTACCAGGGTGACCTCGCGACCAGTGTGCTTTTCGAGAATCCGGGCTGGCCGAAAACGTCGTGGATCAACCTCCAGCTGGAAGGCACGACCGCGAATCGTTCGGCGATCGGCGCGCGGGTCGAGGTCGTGGCGGTGGATCCGAGCGGCACGACGCGATCGATCCATCGCACGATCGGAACCGGAGGCTCGTTCGGCGCGGGCCCGCTGCAGCTCCACGTCGGGCTTGGCGCTGCGGCACGTATCACGGAGGTGCGAGTGCAGTGGCCCGACAGCGCGCGCAGCCGAACGTCGTATCCGGCGTTGGCCGCGAATCGGTTCTGGCACGTGACCCAGGGTAAGGCGCCGGTTGCCCTTGAGCGTCCGCCAGTGCCATTCCGCGCGACGCCAATCGGTCTGCCTGCGTCGATGACCATGCCAATGCCGAAGTGATCGTCCGCCATCGTCTGCAGATCTGACGTATCTCGCAGGTCGGGCGTGCGGCGGGAATAGCTGGCAGCCTCGCGTCCCCCGCTGAATGTGCAGCGCAGGCTGGCGATTTTCACTACCACCCCCGAACATATCTGCATCCCCTTTCATGAAGCGTTCATGTTGTGTTTCGCGAGCCCCATGCGCACCGGCGCCACGTTCTTCATGCATCTGGCGGCGTGCCTCAGTTTTCTCGGATGCCGACAGGAAGCCGCCGCCAGGCCGCGACAACGCGAACAGACGGCCGGCTCGCTGCGCCTGATCGAAACGCTGCGCGCGGTGGCAGCGCGTGGACGTGAATATCCGAGCTCCAACAGCTTTCTCAACCTCGAGCGCGCGACGGAATTGCAGTCGCTGATCGTCGGCCGACAGGGCGACGATCAGCTCAAGCTGCGCACGCAGCTCGCGGAAGAGTTGCTGCGCGCCGGCAAGGTGCGCGAGGCGATCGGCGGGCTCGAGACGATCCTGCTCGAATCCGGCATGTCGTGGGATCACATCAAGCCCGCCAACAAATCGACGTTCGATCTGCTCGCGATCGCGTACCTGCGCCTCGGTGAAGTGGAGAACTGCACCACCGATGCGGCGGCGAACATCTGCATCCTGCCGCTCAAGGGTGGCGCCCGCCACAAGAAGCAGGAAGGTGCGCGCGGTGCGATCGAACGCTACACGAAGTTGCTGCAGCAGTTTCCCGATGACCGCGGCTCGCAGTGGCTGCTCAACCTCGCGCACCTGCAGATCGGCAACTATCCGGACAGTGTCCCGCCGGCGTTACTCGTGCCGAACATCGGCCTCGGTGCGTCCGATGCGTTCCCGGAATTCCCCAACATCGCACACAACGTGGGTCTCGATGTGTTCGGGCACGCAGGTGGCGTGGTCATCGAAGACCTGAACGGCGATGGTCTGCTCGACGTGATGACATCGTCGTGGGGTTTTGACGATCCGATGCATGTGTTCCTCGCCGACGGCCACGGTGGCTACACCGACAGGACGGCCGATGCCGGACTCGAGGGCATCACGGGTGGCCTGAACATCACACACGCCGATTTCGACAACGACGGTGATGACGATGTGCTCGTATTGCGTGGCGCGTGGTTGGGCGATGCCGGACAGTTCCCGTTCTCGCTGCTGCGCAACGACGGTGCCGGTCATTTCGAGGACGTCACGGTCGATGCCGGACTCTTTTCACTCGGCGGCACCAACTCCGCCGCGTGGGCCGACTACGATCTGGACGGCAATCTCGATCTCTTCGTCGCGTACGAGTCGTACGCGAAGCTGAAAGGCACGCCGCCACTGCGCTCGAAACTCTTTCACAACAACGGCAACGGCACCTTCACCGAAGTGTCGGCCGATGCCGGATTGAACTTCGATGCCTTCGCGAAGGGTGCGACGTGGGGCGATGTAAACAACGATGGGTTGCCGGATCTCTACGTGTCCGTGCTGTTCGACAAGAATCGCCTGTACATGAATCGCGGAGCAGGTCCGGACGGCAAGTGGCGCTTCGAGGAGCGGACGGCCGCGGCCGGCGTCGAGAAGCCGATCGCGTCATTCTCGACCTGGTTCTTCGACTTCGACAACGATGGCTTCGAGGACCTCTTCGTGCCGGCGTACGATGTGAACGCCGCGATGCACGAAATGGTCGCGCGCGAATTCCTCGGCCTGCCGCTCCAGGTCACCATGAATGGCCAGCAGCTCGGCGTCGAGATGTCGAAGCTCTATCACAATCGCGGCGACGGCACCTTCGAGGATGTCTCGAAGCGTGTGGGACTCGACGGGAAGGTGATCTATGGCATGGGCAGCAACTTCGGCGGTCTGGACAACGATGGATGGCTCGACTTCTACATCGGTACGGGCAATCCGGATCTGCGCACCGCAATTCCCAATCGCATGTTCCACAGTGTCGGCGGCGCGCGCTTCGAGGAAGTCACGGCACCCGGCGGCTTTGGGCACATCCAGAAGGGCCACGGCACAGCGTTCGCCGATCTCGATCGCGATGGCAATCAGGATGTCTTCATCGAAATCGGCGGTGCGTATGAAGGCGACAACTCCAGCAGCGTGTTGTTCGGCAATCCCGGACGCTGGCCGGGCAACGCCTGGATCACGCTCAAATTGCAGGGCCGCAGTGCAAACCGCAGCGCCATCGGCGCGCGACTGGAGTTGATCGTCGCGGATTCAGCGGGGAGGATGCGCAGCATCCATCGCACGGTCGGCACCGGCGGATCGTTCGGCGCCGGCCCGCTCGAGATGCATGTCGGCCTTGGCGCCGCCACGACGGTGAAGGAGGTGCGCGTTCGCTGGCCCGACAAGGCGCTCTCGCGCGCCGCGTTCACGAACCTCGCGGCGAATCGGTATTACGAGATCGTGCAGGGCGGGCAGCCGACGGTGCTCAATCGGCCGCCGGTGCCGTTCAGGACGACGCCCTCCGGCAGCGGGCCGTCAATGAACATGCCGATGCCGAAGTGACATTCAGCTTCGTTGTGCGAATGACGCAACCGAGCGTGACTCCTGCATAACGGAACGCGTCGCGCCTGAGAGCGCGACGACGTTCAGGCACTCGCACCGACTCTACGCTGCCGAGGGCGGTTCGAGGGCGGCGATCACGTCTTCGAGCCCCGGCCACGACTCCGACGCGTACCGATGAATCGTGCGCAGGTAGCGCACACCATCGTCGCCGTGCTGCGCGATGGCGGCGTCGGCGGCCGTCTTCACGGAATCCGCGCTGCAGAACGGCGGCTCGGCGTTTTCATCGATGCGACCCTTGTCGTGCTTGACGCCGGCCGCGTCGAGAAACGTTGACTGGATGGCCGGTTCGAGATCCACGTACAGCGTCTGCATCAGGCCCAGTTCGTCCTGCGCCGACTCGACCTTCAGGCGCACGACTTCCTGCGCCAATCGCTCGGCCGGCCAGTTCTGGAACGAGGCGGGACGGAATCCGCCACCGCGACCAACGAGGCGCTGGATGAAAATCGACCGCGCCTCCCGCTGCGTCTTGATTTCGTAGGCGACGAGCGCGACACGGCGCTCGGCGGGAAGGGAGCGGTACGGCGAAAGTGGTGGCATGGCGAGCAAAATAGTCACGCCGACCGACGCTTGTCTGCGCTGCGCCGGGCCAGGCGTCTTGCCGAACATGAATCCCAGATGAATTTTTACCGCGATCGCGCTTCACAACGCTCAGCACGGTAGCCAGATTCTCCCCTGACCGTCCCTGTCGATGCACGGCAGGAACCCGCCGCAGCCGTTTGTGGGGGTTACTGAATGACTCGTAACGCAGGCTTCCCGATGGAGCGAAAGCGCCTGGATTTCTGGCAGCTTTTCAACATGAGCTTCGGGTTTCTTGGCATCCAGTTCGGCTGGGGCCTGCAGCTTGCCAACATGTCGGCCGTCTACGAGCGGCTCGGCGCCTCGCCGGACGAAGTGCCGCTACTGTGGCTCGCCGCGCCGCTGACAGGGCTCATCGTGCAGCCGATCGTCGGCGCGTTGAGTGATCGGACCTGGGGCCGACTGGGTCGGCGGCGCCCGTATTTCCTGACCGGTGCCGTGCTCGCGTCGATCGCATTGTTCTTCATGCCGACGTCGACCTCGCTGTGGATGGCCGCCAGCCTGCTGTGGATCCTCGATGGCTCGATCAACATCTCGATGGAACCGTTCCGCGCTTTCGTCGCCGACAAGCTCGTCGCATCGCAGCGGACTGCCGGGTTCGTGATGCAGTCGCTGATGATCGGCATCGGCGCCAGCTTCGCGAACGCTCTGCCATGGGTTCTGGGCAAGTTCGGAGTCGTTGGTAACACGCCGAGTGGAATTCCGCTGACGGTCAAGTACTCGTTCCAGGCGGGTGCGGTGGTGTTCTTGTTGTGCGTGCTCTGGACGGTCTTCACGACGGACGAGTTCCCGCCTGAGGACATGGAAGCGTTCAAGCGCGCCAAGGCCGAGAAGCATGGGATTGGCGCAATGGTGTCCGAAGTGATGGTGGCGATCCGCGAGATGCCGGCGACGATGCGCCAGCTCGCCGTCGTGCAGTTGTTCACGTGGATGGGACTGTTCTGCATGTGGATCTTCTTCGTGCCGGCAACGGCGCGCCATGTGTTCGGTGCGGTGGACGTGAAGTCGGATCTGTACGAGAAGGGTGCGGCGTGGGGCGGGACGGTGTTCGCGTTCTATTCGATCACCTGTTTCCTCGTCGCACTCGTGTTGCCGCGGCTCGCCGCCGCCACGAGTCGCAAGACGGTGCACACCGGCGCACTGCTGTGCGGTGCGCTCGGTCTGTTGAGCGTCTGGCTCATTCACGAGCCCAACATGCTGATCCTGTCGATGATCGGCGTCGGCATCGCGTGGGCGTCGATCCTGTCCATGCCGTATGCCATGCTTTCGAGCTCGCTGCCGGTCGAGCGCATGGGTGTGTACATGGGCGTGTTCAACTTCTTCATCGTGCTGCCTGAAATATTTGCCGCACTCTTCTTCGGTCCGATCACGCGCTTCTTCTTCGGCGCCGACAATCCACAGACGCCGCTGTACGTGGTCATGCTCGGCGGCATCTGCATGGCGGTGGCGGCGCTCTGCGTGCAGTTCGTGCAGGACAATGACCTGCCGCACGCGGTGGAAACAAAAGCACCAGCCGGACCGTCAGCTCGACCAGTGGCCGTCTCGGGCCGCTGACATTGAACCAGGGGTGTACGTGCACCCCGCTTCCCATCGTTGCGCATGAATTTCTTTCGTCTGACTCGCCGTGACCGCACGATCGGTGCACTGGCGCCGTCGTCCGTCGCCACCGCTCTGGTCGTGCTCTCGGTGGGTGCTGGCACACCTGCGCGCGCACAGACTCTCGACGATGCCGACTTCATGAAGTTCCGCGTGCTCTGCGCCGGCGTGGTGTATACGCGAGAGCAGTGGACCGACTACTGGGAAGGCACGCTGAAGCGTGCGAACGGGAACATCGGTACGCTCACAACGACGTCGGCAACGTACATGACGGCGTACGGCGTCACCGATCGTCTCAATATCATCGCGTCGTTGCCGTACGTCTCGACCAGGGCAAGTCAGGGGGTGCTGGAAGGTCAGAGCGGCCATCAGGACGTGACGGTCGGCCTCAAGTACCGCGCGTTCAACACGCCGCTCACGACGTCGGGCATGCTGCAGGGCATCGTGGCCATCAGCGGCACGGTGCCGACCACCGATTACACACCGGACTTCTACCCGATGTCGATCGGCTCGTCCAGCGAGCGTGCGACTGGCCGCGGTCTGCTGTCGTTTCAAGGTCGGAACGGCCTGTTCGTGAACGGATCGATGGCGTACACGCGGCGCGGCAACGTCACGCTCGATCGTGTCTCGTACTACACGAACAATCAGCTGTACCTGACCAACGAAGTGCAGATGCCGGACGTGACGGAATCGGCGCTGACGCTGGGTTATCAGGGACATGGGTTGTTCGCACCGCTGTCGCTCGTGCAACAGCGCACGCTCGGCGGTGGCGACATTCGCCGGCAGGACATGCCGTTCGTGTCGAATCGGATGAATTTCACGCGCCTCGACGCGCATGTGCGTTATGCGGTTCCACGGAGCAGGGGAGTGTTGCTGATGCTGGGCGGATCGCAGGTGTTGACCGGTCGCAACGTGGGCCAGGCCACGCGTGTCACGGCCGGACTGCTGCTGGCGGGGAAGCTCTGATGCAGATGTCGATGACTGACCGCGCGATGCGCGGCATGCGAGTGTTCGCCATCGGTGTGCTGAGCGCGGCAGTGCTCAGCTGCGACAAGGCGATCACGCAAACGGAGGATCTGTTGCCGCTCACCGCGTCGAGCACCGACGCAACGGCCGGCGCATGGAAGATGATCGTGCTGACGTCTGCCACGCAGGTTGCCGTACCGGCACCGACGGCGGTCAGCAGCGACGCGTACAAGGCGGAACTGGCGGCGATCAAGGCCGCGCAGAACGCGCTCACGCCGGCGCAATCGGAGCGAATCAACTACTGGGCCGGTGGGGGCGTGCTGCGCTGGAACCAGATCGTCCGCGGCCTCGTCGCGCGCTACAACCTGCCGCCGGCGCCGCGCGACGATGGCAGCTACGTGTTTCCGGATGCCAACAACCCGTTCGGCGATCCCGCGTTTCCGTTCGCGAATCCACCATACGCGGCGCGCGCCTACAGCTACATCGCGGTGGCGCAGTACGAGGCACTGAAAGCGGCGTGGGCGTACAAGTATCAGTACAATCGTCGGTCGCCGGCCAGGGCCGATGCAGAAATCCGACAGCTCGTGCCGATTTCGGACCTGCCGTCATATCCGTCGGAAGAGGCCGTGCTGGCCGGTGTGACCGTTGCCATGATGCAGACGCTGTTTCCGGCCGCGGTCGAGGAAGTGACGAAGCGTGGTGCCGATCAGCGCGAAGCGGCGCTGTTGAGCGGCAAGGCGACGAGCAGTGACCTTGCGGCGGGACTCGCGCTCGGTCGTTCTGTCGCGACGCTCGTGCTTGCGCGCATGACGGCGGACGGCACCGGTAACGCGATCGGCAATGCGGCGCAGTGGAAGGCACTGGCAGACAGCGCCAGCGCACGCGGTGAAACGCCATGGCTCAGTCTCGAGACACCGGCGCGACCGCCGATGCTGCCGAACTTCGGTGCCGTGCTGGCATGGAGCGCTACGCCGGCCGAGCTGGCGGCGGCGCGTCCGCCTGCACCCTTTGCGACCGCATCGGCGCAGATGAAGGCGGAAGTCGCCGAGGTCCGGAGCACAGTGGAGAATCTCAGTACCGCACAGCGTGCGATTGCGCAGAAGTGGAACGACGGTGCCGGCACGTACACGCCACCCGGGCACTGGAACGACATCGCCGCCGATCACATCCGCGATGCCAACATGAGTGAGGTGCGCGCCGCGCGTGCGTTCGCGCTCGTGAACATGGCGATGCACGACGCGTCGGTGGCGTGCTGGGAAGCGAAGTACAAGTATTTCAATCCGCGCCCGTCGCAGCTGGATCCTGCGATACGCACGGATATCGGCCTGCCCAACTTCCCAGCCTATCCTTCAGGCCACTCGACGTTCTCGGCGGCCGCGGCGGACGTGCTCGGCTATCTCTTTCCTGCGTCATCCTCCGAGTTTCATGCGATGGCCGCTGAAGCCGGCCTGTCGCGCCTGTATGGCGGCATTCACTACATGAACGACATCACGGAAGGCAAGACTCACGGTTCTCGCATCGCCGCATTCACGTTGCGACGCGCACAGGCGGACGGGGCGCCGTAGTTCGAAACTGCGTGGTCTCGCACAGAGGCACAGGGAGTTCGTGCGTGATCGGGCGAACACTGTTCACGCGGGGCTCGCGGGGGACGCGGGGAAGATCACGTGCCGTTGGAACTGCTCTGGCGAGACGCTGTTCCAATGGCATTTGCCGTTGCTCGTCCCCGCGTCCCTCGCGAGCCCCGCGTGAAAAGAGCTGATCTGATCGCGAGCGATCTCGCTGTCCACTGTGACTCTGTGCGAGACCGCACTTCCCTGAATGGTGTAGAAGCGCTGAATCACCGCTGCTTCGTTCCTCTGTGTGAGGGAACAGTTCGCGCAACAGGACGGCCAGCCCCCGTGTACAGGCGCAGGGAGGATCAGAAGGTGCGACGATTTGGAGTCTCCGGTGCGCGCGTGCGACTGTTGCTGGCATGTGTGCTTATGCTGCCGGTGATGTGTGGCGCGCAGGAGCGTGCGGATTCGACGCGGCGCGATTCCGTGGCGCGGCCACTGCCGGGTGTCGTCGTGACCGCTCGGCGAACGCCCGGTGCGGTATCCGGTGCGCCGAGGATCGTGGCGGGGATGATCACGACCGGTGCGAAGAGTGAAGTCGTTGCCGTCAGCGGATCGACCACCAATATCGCGGAGAAAGTCGGTCGCCAGCTGTTCGCCGAAGTGCCAGGCGTATTCGTCTATGACATGGATGGCTCGGGCAATCAGGTGAACATCTCGGCGCGCGGGCTCGACGCACACCGCTCCTGGGAGTTCAGCGTCCGGCAGAACGGGGTCGTCACGAACTCCGATGTGTATGGGTATCCCGCCAGCCACTACAGTGCACCGATGGAAGCAATCGAGCGCGTCGAGCTGGTGCGCGGGACGGCAGCGCTGCAATACGGCTCGCAGTTCGGCGGTGTGATCAACTACGTCGTGCGCACGCCGGACACGACGCGCGCGATCGCGTTCGACTCGCGCTCATCCGCCGGCGGCTTCGGGTTGCTGAGCACCTACAATGCGATCGGAGGCAAGGCTGGTCGCGTGACGTACTACGCTTACGGCTCGGTGCGCCGCTCCGACGGCTATCGCGCGAATGGACGTTCCGTCTCCGACGCCGAGTACGTCAGCGCATCGGCGCCTCTCTCCAACGCATTGACGCTGCGCGCGGACGTGGCCCGCAGCCGCTATCTGTATCGGCAGCCCGGTCCACTCACGGATGCGATGTTTGCGGTCGACGCGCGCTCGGCCACACGCTCGCGCAACTACTACAGTCCCGACATCATTGTTCCGTCGTTGTCGCTGACCTGGACACCGGGCGCTGCAACGCGCGCGACACTCCTCGCGTCCGGTGTGTTCGGCAGCCGCAGCAGCGTAGCCGTCGGTGGCTTCGCAACGCAACCGGATACGGCCTCGGCGAGTGGAGTCTACTCGGCACGCCAGGTCGACATCGACAAGTATGACAGTCGGACGCTGGAACTGCGCGTGCTGCACGAAGTCTCGATCGCCGAGAAACCGGCGACACTCTCGCTGGGCGTGGCGGTGTCGGACAACGATACGTGGCGACGACAGCGTGGCACTGGGTCGCGCGGCAGCGACTACGATCTCACGCTGCAACCGAACACAACGTTTCAGCGAAACCTGCACTACCTGACGGAAAACGTGGCCGCCTACGCCGAACTGGAACTGCGTCTCTCGCCGCGATTCTGTCTCGTGCCAGGCGTGCGTGTCGAACGCGGTACCACGCGCATGCGCGGCACACTGGCGTACTACGATCCGGCGGACACACCGCGCGATGTCCGACACAATTTCCCGCTGTTCGGCATGCGCGGTGCGTACAAGTTCTCCGGCGGCGGCGAGTGGTATGGTGGATTCAGCCAGGCGTATCGTCCGATGATCCTCAAGGATCTGCTTCCGGAGACTGCCACCGAGCGCACTGACACGAACATCCGTGACGCGCGAGGATGGACCATGGAGAGCGGCGTACGACGCACGTTCTCCGGCGGTGTGAGCTACGATGTCAGCGCATTTGCCATGCGGTATGAGAATCGCTTCGGTCTGCTCACGCTGAGCGATCCCGATGGCACGCCGTACACGTTCAAGACGAATGTCGGCACGACACGGACGATGGGCGTCGAGTCGAGGCTGGCGATTCCACTCGGCTACACGGGTCACACCAGCTGGCGCGC
This sequence comes from Gemmatimonadaceae bacterium, assembly GCA_014379355.1. GTDB lineage: Bacteria > Gemmatimonadota > Gemmatimonadetes > Gemmatimonadales > Gemmatimonadaceae > JACMLX01. The sequence goes on along the minus strand of JACMLX010000083.1, from coordinate 13,755 downwards.
GTTCACCGCAGCATCGCTCATGAACGCGAAGTATGTCGGCGGCTCGTTCATTGCGAGTGGCCGGAACGTCAGCATCGCCGGCAACGAGGTGGAGTCCGCGCCACGCTGGATCGTGCGCAGCGGAGTGTCAGCGAGTGGCCGTCGAGCCGACGCCACGGTGCAGGTGAGTCACGTGAGCCGCACGTTCGCTGATGCGCTCAACACCGTCCAGGCGAGCGCGAATGGTGCGACGGGAATCGTCCCAGCGTACACGCTCGTCGATGTGCATGGCGGCGTCGCGCTCACTCGCCTGTCGCGTGTGACGGCAGGCGTGAGCAACGTTTTCGACCGCCAGTACTTCACGAAGCGGCCGCAATTCTACCCCGGTCCTGGCGTCTGGCCCTCCGACGGCCGAAGTATCTACCTCTCGCTCGCGCTGCAGCGCTGAGGGTTGCGACAACTGCATGTATCACGCAGCGCAGCGGAGAAGAGAGATGCGACGTTTCTCAATCGGTTGAAGAAAAAGCCTGGTATCGCACAGAGTCACGGGGGCACAGCGAGTTCGTGCGTGATCGCGCAAACACTTTTCACGCGGGGCTCGCGATGGACGTGGGGACGAGCGACTGCAAATGCAATTGGAACAGCGTCTCGCGAGGGCATTTCCAGAAGCAGTTGTTTTTCCCCGCGCCCCCCGCGAGCCCCGCGTGAAAAGTGTTCGCGATCACGCACGGACTGTCTGTGCCCCCGTGACTCTGTGCGAGACCAGCAGTTGAAGAAACGAAGCAGACACTTGGATTTTCCAGTTCAGCTCGTCGTGACCACGCACGTGCGGTGCTAGAACACGCAGCTCGATCGTGCCGGAATCGTGAGGGAAATGCCGCCGGCGACGGTCGTCGGCGCTGCGCAGGTCTTGAGGATGTCGGCGCCGAGTGTCATGGCGGGCAGCGTGACCGTCTCGGGAGCAGTGCCGTTGTTGATCGCGACGACCGTCCTGCCGCGACGGTAGACATACGACTGATCACTCACCGCCAGGTTCTGCGTCGTGCCGCGACGGAGATCGGCACGCTCGGCGCGCATCCGGAGCAGCGTCTGCAGGTGCGACCACACCGACTGCTCGACATCCGTCCGACCCGACGCCTCGAAGGCGTTGCGAGGATCGGCCGCCCAGCCACCGGGAAAGTCGCGACGGTTGTCGGGATCGTTGCCGCCGGGCAACGCGATCTCGTCGCCGTTGTAGATCAGCGGTGTGCCGCGCGCGGTGGCGAGAAACGTGTAGGCGAGTTTGAGCCCGGCTGTGGTGGCACCGGGTTCGTGCATGAAGCGATTCACGTCGTGCAGCCCGAGCAGCGTGACGAGCGCATTCGGATTCGGGTACAGGTAGTCACGCGCCAGCATCTGCGGCACCGCCCGGATCGAGCCGCCGCGAGCGAACACATTGCGCAACGTGAAGTGGATCGGGAAGTCGAACAATGCATCGACCTTGTCATCGATGCCGTCGTACTGTGTCTTGCCACCCTGGAAGAATGAGACGAACGTCGGGTCGCCATCGAGCACCTCGCCGACGACTTTCAGCGTCGGATACTCCTTGCGGATTGCCGTCATCCACTCGCGCCAGAATGTGCGCGGCACGTACGGCCACGTGTCCTGGCGGATACCGTCCATGCCGCTCATCCCCACCCACCACAGCGTGTTCTGGATGATGTAGCGCGCCACCTCCGGGTCATCCTGGTTGAAGTCGGGCAGGATGTTGATGAACCAGCCGTCGAGCGTTTCGCGTCGCATCGCCAGCGGCGAATAGGGATCGTGCAGCGTCCACGTCTGCCACGTGTTGTTCGGATGTGTCTCCGTCGTGCCATGAAACCATGTCGGGGTCGGCGAGTCCGATGCCCACGGGTGATATGGTCCCGTGTGATTCGCGACCATGTCCAGGATGATCTTGATCCCCATCGCGTGCGCGTCATCGGTGACCGACTTGAACAGCGCGATGTCGCCGAAGTGTTCATCGACGGCGTACATGTCGGTCGCGCCGTAGCCGTGGTAGTCGGCCATCGGCTGCCCGTCGTACATCTCCTTGCGGTTCAAGGCGTTGTTGTTGTCGTACAGCGGGTTGAGCCAGACCGCCGTGATGCCCAGCTGCTTCAGGTACGGCAGCTTGCGCCGCAGTCCTTCGAGATCACCGCCGTGGTAGTAGCGTGTCCTGCTGCGGTCGTGCAGCCCGCGCGCGGTCGCTGGATCATCGTTCGCGGTGTCGCCATTCGCGAATCGGTCAGGCATGACGAGATACATCGCGTCATCCTGATTGAAGCCCTGGAAGCGACCGGCGCGCGCCAGCGGCGTCGTCACGGTGAACGGGACCGGCGCAGTCCCGGAGGCCGTGCGCAAGGTGAGCGGATACTTCCCTGCGCGAGTGCTGACGGGGATCGTCACGTCGACGAACGCATACGTGCCGGCGGCATTCACGGTGACGCGCGCACAGCGAAGCGTCGGACACACGAGCGTCGCGCCGTGCAGGTGTTTGCCACGGATCAGCACACGAACGGGATTGATGGTGTGTTGCCCCCACCAGTTCGGCGGATCGACCTTTTCGATCACGGGCGCCTGTGCTGCTACGGCGGTAGCACACATCGCGAGCAACAACGAAACGCGGGTCCACTCGAGGAAAGTGCGCGGCATGCGATCAGCGGTCATAGGTGTCGACCAGCATGCGGAGCCGCGTGGTCATGGCGGGTGTCAGCTGGTCCCAGCTGAAGCGGAAAGCCCAGTTGCCCGACGAACGGCCGGGCGTGTTCATGCGTGTCTCGCTGCCGAGTCCGAGCACGTCCTGCATCGGGATCAACACCGTGTTCGCCACCGACGCGAGGCCGACGCGCATCAGCGTCCAGTTCATCTCACGGCCATCGGTGCCGAGGTACTGCAACGCGTATTTCTTCTCCCGGTCGACTTCGTCGGAGGTGCGCGTGGAGTCGCCCTGTCCGGTCGAATTCCACCAGCCCATGGTGGTGTCGTTGTCGTGGGTACCCGTGTACACGACACGTTCGCGAGGAAAGTTGTGCGGCTTGAATTCGTGCGCCTGCCCGTCGCCGCCGAACGCGAACTGCAGGATGCTCATGCCGGGGAAATCGAACTGCTCGCGCAATGTCTCCACTTCCGGCGTGATCAGGCCGAGATTCTCGGCCACGATCGGCAGCCTTCCAAGCGCCTTCTCGATGGCGATGAAGAGATCAGCACCCGGACCCTTCACCCACCGCCCCTTCTCGGCCGTCACTGCATCACCCGGCACTTCCCAGTATGCCTCGAATCCGCGGAAATGATCGAGGCGCACACTGTCGAACAGCTGGAACGCGGCGCGCATGCGACGGACCCACCAGGCGTAGCCGGTCCGCTTCAGCGCCGGCCAGTTGTAGATCGGGTTGCCCCAGCACTGCCCCGTCGCGGAGAAATAGTCGGGCGGCACACCGGCCTGCACGAGCTTGTTGCCATCGGCGTCGAGCATGAAGCAATCCGGATTCGCCCACACATCGGCACTGTCGTGCGCGACGTAGATCGGCAGATCGCCCATCAACTCGATACCGCGCTCCTTTGCGGCCTCCTTCAGCGCGTAGAATTGCGTGAAGAAGAAATACTGTTCCACTTCGTACATCTGAATGCTTGCCTCGAGCTTCGTGCGCCACGTCTCGAGCGCAGCCGGTTTCCGGTGTGCGGCACCCGACTCCCACTTCGTCCATTCGACGCCGCCGTGCGCCTCCTTGAGCGCCATGAACAGGGCGTAGTCGGGCAGCCACTCGACGTTCGCGCGCACGAAGGCCGCGAACTTCGCGTCCGGCTTGTATGACGCGAACAGTCTCTTCAGGCGTTCACGCTTGTATGAAATGACGTGCTCGAATTCGACCGTACGCGGCGGGAAGTTCGTGTTGTCGGGGCCGGACAGGTGAATCAGCATGCCGTTGCCCGCGAACGCCGAGAAGCACTGGTAGGGTGAATCGCCATACCCGGTCGGGCCGACGGGAAGCATCTGCCAGATCCTCAGTCCCGACTGCGCCATGAAGTCGAGAAAGAGATGCGCATCGGGCCCGAGGTCGCCGATGCCCATGGCGCCGGGCAGGGAGGTCGGGTGCAGCAGTACGCCGGCAGCTCGTGGGAAGGTCATCGGTGCGGTGCGGGTCGGATGCGGTCGGCCCGGGATGGGCCGGTCGAGCGCGAACGGGGATATGGTGGCGTATACCACGCGGTTCCGCTACGGCTCAGGCATGTCGGCGGCAGAGGGGTGCGCGCGCATCGCCCGGGAGACGTGGCGGCAGTATTCTGCGCGACATGACTGATGACACCGAATTGGAGCTGGTTTCAGGGGAGTGGCGAGCAGTTGTGTCGTCGCACGGTGCGAGTCTGCGAGGGCTGACCTGTGCCGATGCACTGGTCGTGACGGGATATCGCGGGGCGGCCAACAAGCAGGGCGGGCAGGGCGACGTGTTGATCCCGTTCCCCGGTCGGGTGGCCGGCGGCCGCTATCGCTGGAACGGCGTCGAGCACCAGCTGCCGCTGACGGACAAGGACGGGCCGAACGCCATCCACGGCTTCGTGCGAAAGCGGGAGTGGACGGTCGAGACGCGTTCGCCTCATGCGGCGGCGTTCACGCTCCACCTCGACGGCGAGCCGGGGTATCCCTTCCCGCTCGCACTCCGCGTCGCATACCGCGTCGATGAAACTGGGTTGTCCGTGGCTGCGTCGATCACCAACACCGGCGCGCAGGCTGCGCCGGTCGCGATGGGGTTTCATCCGTACTTCACGGTCGGCTCGGTGCTGGTCGACAGCGACACCCTCACGCTGCCGTTCGCCGAGGTCCTCGAGTTCGAGCAGCTCATTCCGACGGGCCGGGTGTTGCCGGTGGACGAGGCGAGGCTGGATTTCCGAACTCCGCGCGCGATCGGCAGCACGCAGTTCAATCACTGTTTCGCGAGACCGACGCGCGGCGCGGACGGACTGGTTCGCGTGCGTCTCGCGAACGGATCGATGTCGCTGGCGGTCTGGATGGACGAATCGTTCGACTACTGCGTCGTGTACACAGGTGACGCGCTTCCGTCGGGCGTCGCGCGCAGGAGCATCGCGATCGAGCCGATGACCTGTGGCAGCGACGCCCTCAACCATCCGGAGTGGGGTCTGAGGAGGCTCGAGAGTGGCTCGACGCTCGCAGGTCGGTGGGGAGTCGCTCTCGGCTGAGATCGCGAGCGCGGCAACCCTCTTCGTCGTTCGAGCTCTCACAACGGTATTGTGATGAGAGGGCTGGAGGTCGGAGAGTTCTCCAATGGCATCGCATCGCGAAACTCGCAACACCGCTGTCCTTACTTGGGTGAGGAGCTCACGGAGCGCACGGAGTGCGTCGCTTGCAACCATCGGTGTGGCGCGCGATGCCGCTGACTTTTTTTTGGAACTGCTGTTCCCAGAATGTGTCCTGAGCGCGCCTCACGAATCGTCGAGTCGCGCACCCTCCGTGCACTGCGTGAGCTCCTTACCCAAAGACGTCAGCGATGATTCGCGCGTCGATGAGCTCCGCACGCGACGCACTCCCCGGGCTCCCACCCTATCGCCACAATGCAGTTCAACCCGTCTCGCATCTAAATTGACGTCATGACTCTCCGCAGACTCCTCTCCTTGGCCGTGCTCGCTCCGGCGCTGGCTGGTGCCCAGGCGACTCGGTTGCGCGTGCCGTTCACGCTCGACACACTGCCGAACGGCCTGACCCTCATCGTGCACGAGGATCACTCGGTGCCGGTGGTCACGACGAATATGTGGTTTCACGTCGGCTCGGGCGATGAGAAGGTGGGTCGCACCGGTTTCGCGCATCTGTTCGAGCACCTGATGTTCATGGGCTCGGAGAACGCCCCGTATCCGCAATTCGATCGGCTGCTCGAGGCGGCCGGTGCGGACAACAACGGCTCGACGACCGAGGATCGCACGAACTACTACGAACAGGGGCCGAGTTCGTCGCTCAAGCTGATGCTCTGGCTGGAAGCGGATCGCATGGGCTGGCTGCTGCCGACAATGGACAAGCCGAAGGTCGACCTGCAGCGCGATGTCGTGAAGAACGAACGTCGCCAGAGCTATGAGAACCAGCCGTATGGCATGGTCGCCGACGTCCTGCCGAAACTCATGTATCCCGCCGCGCATCCGTATTCGTGGCCGGTCATCGGTTCGATGGTCGACCTGAGCGCCGCGTCGGTGGACGACGTGAAGGACTTCTTCCGCAAGTACTACGCGCCCAACAACGCGACACTCGTCGTCGCAGGTGACGTGAAAGCCGACGAGGTGCGCGCCATCGTGCGCCAGTATTTCAGCGACATACCGCGCGGTCCGGCGATAGAGCGACCGGCGCCAGCGACATTCACCGTCCGGGACACCGCGGTCACGCTCGAGGATCGTGTCCAGCTGGCGCGGCTCTATCTCAACTGGCACACCGTGAAGAGCACCGATGCCGATGCTCCCGCCTTGCAGGTCGCGTCGTACGTGCTGGCAGGCGCGCGCACGAGTCGACTGACGCAGGCGCTCGTCTACAACGGTGAAGTCGCCACGACGGTCCAGGCCTACAACGATGGCAAGCGACTCGACGGCGACTTCACCATCGTCGCCACGGCGCGGCCGGGCAAGGCGCTCGACACGCTGCAGACCGTGATCGACGAGAACCTGCAGCGACTGGCGAGCGACGGTCCGACCGCCCGCGAACTCGCCCAGGCGCGCAACGCGATCGAAGCGTCGTTCCTGCGCGGCATCCAGACGGTGTCCGGCAAGGCTGACCAGCTCAACGAGTACTACTACCAGACCGGCAATCCCGATGGTTTCCAGGACGATCTCGACAAGTTGCGCGGCGTGACGGCTGCGGACATTCAACGTGTCGTGCGCCAGTACCTGCAGGCGCCGCGTGTCATGGTGTCCGTGGTGCCGCAGGGCAAACAGGCGCTCGCCGCCACACAGAAGAAGGTGACCCAGTGACACACCGCGCGCTCCTCCTCGGCGTCGTGCTGCCGGTCGCGCTGAATGCGCAGGCCGCGTTCGATCGTACCAGGCCGCCGACGCTGCCGACCGCGCCGAAACTGGCGATGCCGACCGTCACCACGTCACGACTCGCCAACGGCATCGCGCTGCAGGTTGTGACACAATCGGAAGTGCCGCTGGTACAGGTCACGCTGATCGTGTCCGGCGGGTCGCGGCTCGATGGTGCGGAGCCTGGACGCGCATCGTTCATGGCACGGATGCTCACCGAAAGCGCCGGTGGCAAGGACGTGAACGCGCTGCAGAGTGAACTCGCCTTCCTCGGCGCCAACCTGAACGCGGGCGCGTCGTGGGACGCGTTCACGGTGTCGCTCAATGTGCCGAAGCGATCGCTCGGCGCCGCCCTCGACCTGATGGCGGACGTCGTGCAGCGTCCGTCATTCACGTCGGCGGATGTGCGTCGGCAGCGCGAGTTGCGCGCGGCCGGCATCCTGCAGCGCCGCGATCAGCCGAACGCCATCGCGACGCTGGGCTTCTCGTCGCTCCTCTTTCCGGCAGGTCATCCCTACCACAATCCGATCGACGGTGACTCCGCGTCCACCGCCCATCTGGATTCGACGTCGGTGCGTGCGTTCTACGATCGCGCGTTCGTGCCGTCGCGCGCGCGGTTCGTCGTCGTCGGTGACATCGCGGCCTCGGAAGCCGCTGCACTGCTCGCGACGCGATTCGGCACCTGGAAGGCCGCCGGCACATCGCTGCCGATTGCAGCAGTGAACCTTGCGCCGGTGTCGAACAGCGCCGTCAAGGTGTTCCTGATCGACAAGCCGGGTGCCGCGCAGTCGGTGATCAGCCTTGGCGGACCGGGCGTCTCGCGATTCAGCCCGGACTATCCGGCGCTCGTCGTGATGAACACGCTGCTCGGCGAATCGTTCTCATCGCGACTGAACCAGAATCTTCGCGAGACGAAGGGGTACACGTACGGCATCGGTTCACGCTTCGGCTGGTCACCGGTTCCCGGCGCATTCCGGGTGTCGAGCGGCGTCCGTACGGATGTCACCGACTCGTCGCTGATCGAAATCTTCAGGGAGCTGCATGCCATCCAGGATTCGGCCGTTTCACCGGTCGAACTCGCACGCGCCAAGTCGTACGTGGCACTTGGCATCCCGGGAAACTTCGAGACGAACGGCGGCATAGCGGCGCAGCTCGTCGAACTCAACACCTTTGGCCTGCCGCTCACCTCCGTGAGCGACTTCATCGCGAAGGTGAACCTGGTGACCGCCTCCGACGTGCAGCGCGTCGCGAAAAAGTATCTCCCCGCCACCCGCGCCACGGTCGTCGTCGTCGGTGACCTCGCGAAGGTCCGAGCCGGGATCGAAGCGCTCAAACTCGGAACCATCACCGTGCTCGAAGCCTCCGCCGTCGCGCGATGAACTGCGTTGGGAGAGGAGCGCACTGAGCTCACGGAGTGCGTCGCATGCCACGTTCTGCGTAGCGCGCGAGCTCGAAACTGCAGGGTGGAATAGACGGGGAGCCCGGAGAGTGCGTCGGTGGCGACGGTCAGCGTAGCGCTCGACATTGCCGAATTTTCTGTTGAACTGCAGTTCACAAAAAATCTTCGGTGCGCGCTGCGAGGCATCACGCGTCGCGCACGCTCCCCGGCCTCCCCGACCTATCCATCCAAAGCAGTTTGCGTTGCCTCGTACAGCACGTCATCTCGGATAGGACGCACTCCGTGCGCTCAGTGCGCTCCGCTCCCCCATGCAGTTCGGGATGTAGCGACAAATAGCACGGCCCGCTCGACGACACGAGCGGGCCGTTCGAGCGTGGGCTCGATCGCAAATCAGGTCGTTCGTGCGCCTCGCCGTGCTAGGAACAGGAACACGAGTCCCGTCACGAACATCACGACACCCCAGATCAGGTTGATGTTCAGGCCGGCCGACTTCACGTACATCTCCGTGTTGCTGGCGGTCGCCAGGCCGTAGCCGGCGAGCATGACACCAAGGACTGCGAACAATCCGCCGATCGGCAGGCGCAGATCGAGTGAGGCTTCTCCACTCATGAATGGTCTCCGGTCAGAGGAAGATGATATTGAGCAGGGCCGTCATCGCGAGCACAGCCAGCGCGAACGTCAGTGGACGCTTGAAGAACGGGATCCCGGAATCGACCGGCTTCTCGGTGAGCGAGTAGACGAGACCCTTCAGCTCCATGTCGGGCCGCGGCTTCGTCGCGAGGCTGATGACGATGCTCACGATGACGCATGTCATGAATGCGACGATCGCGGTCCAGAACGTCTGTGCCATCTCGCTCGGATACGTGTGCAGCAGTCCGAAGAATCCACCCTTGATGCCGGGCACCGAACCCCTCGGCAGCGTCAGCCCGTGATGCAGCATGGCGCCGCTCATTCCCGCCGCGAGGCCCCAGAACGCGCCGTGACCCGTGGCACGCTTCCAGAACATGCCGAGCGCGAACGTCGCGAACAGCGGCGCATTCACGAACGCGAACACGAGCTGCAGGACCTCCATGATGTTGTTGAAGGCGCCGGCCACGTAGGCCGCCGCGATCGACAACGCGATGCCACCCACCGTCGCGGCACGACCCATCCACAGATAGTGCTCGTCGCTCGCGCCCTTCTTGATGTGGCTCTGATAGATGTCGTACGTCCAGACCGTGTTGAACGCCGTCACGTTGCCGGCCATGCCGGACATGAAGCTCGCCAGCAGCGCCGTGAGCCCCAGACCGAGCATGCCTTCCGGGAACAGCTTGATCAGCAGCATCGGCGTCGCGAGGTCGAAGTCCATCACGACCTTGCCGGCGGCGTCGAGCATCGGCTGCCCGGCCGCGTTCATCTTGGCCGGGATGATGCCACCTGCGGTGCCTGTCAGCGCCAGTGCGATCATGCCCGGCAGAATGACGAGGAACGGGAAGAACATCTTCGGCACCGCAGCGATCAGCGGCGTGCGACGCGCGGCGATCATGCTGTCGGCAGCCATCGCGCGCTGCACGACGAGGAAGTCCGTGCACCAATAGCCGAAGCTGAGCACGAAGCCGAGTCCCATGACCAACCCGAACCACTCCACGCCCAGGGGGTTGGTACTCGCACTCGTCATGCCCTGCCACGCGTGCGTGTAGGCGCCGGCGGCCTGACCGTTCCCGATCGCCGCCTCGCTCAGTCGCGCCGTGAGTCCGCTCCAGCCGCCCACCTGCTTGAGGCCAAGGAACACCAGTGGGGCAAACCCGAAGGCGATCATGAAGAACTGCAGGACCTCGTTGTAGATCGCGCTCGTCAACCCGCCGGCAAAGACGTACGCCAGCACGATCACGGCGGACACCAGCACGCTGACGTCGAAGCTCCAGCCGAGCAGCAGGTTGAAGAGCTTGCCCATCGCATACATCGAGATGCCTGACGAGAAGATCGTCATGGCGGCAAAGCTCAAGGCATTGAGGGTGCGCGTCTTCTCGTCGAATCGCAGCTTGAGATACTCAGGCACGCTGCGCGCGCGCGACCCGTAGTAGAACGGCATCATGAACAACGCCACGAACACCATCGCCGGGATTGCACCGATCCAGTAGAAGTGCGCGGTGGCGATGCCGTACTTCGCGCCCGACGCTCCCATGCCGATCACTTCCTGCGCGCCGAGGTTGGCCGACAGGAACGCGAGGCCCGTGACCCAGGGCGGCAGCGAGCGACCTGACTGGAAGAAGTCGGAGCTCGTCTTCGTGCTTCGGCGCAGGGCGAAGCCGATTCCCAGCACGAACACGAAGTACATGGCCATCACGGCGTAATCGATCGCCGTCAGATGGGTGAGCACGGGATCCACGAGGACTCCACGGAGCGCCGGCGGCCGGCGGAAGAGGGAGAGGGTGGCAGCAATCGGGCGGGTGGACGCCGGCGGGCACGACAGCGTCGGACGCGAGCATCCTATCCACCGTACCTCAACTTCGCAGGTCACCGCCGCCAGATTTCCCGACGTCGCGGCCCATCGGCCAGCCCGCTGCGCGGCCACGGGGCAATGTTCAACGTCTGCCGAGCCCGGGCGGTATCAGAATTGTGGTCCCCCTGAAAGATTTCGCGCGTCAGCGCCGCCCAGCTGTGGCGCGCCCTCTGGATTGTCTGTTTCTCCTCCACGACCCCCGCATGGACTCCACACCGGTTACCCGTCGCGACTTCGTCGCCGGCAGCGCCACCGTCGCTCTCGGCGCGCTCGTCTCGCCGCCAATGATCGTGCCACGCCACGTGCTTGGCCGCGGCTATCAGGCGCCCAGCGATACGCTCAACATCGCGTACATCGGCGCCGGTGGCATGGGCATGTCGAATTGGTCGCAGATGCTGACCGAACGCACCGTCGCGATCTGCGACGTGGACATGGCATACGTCGAGAAATCGATCACCGGCCGGAATCGGCAGCCGGGCCCGATGGTGCCGCCCCCTGCATTGTCGCCCGAAGACGCAACGGCATGGGTTGCGCGCCGCACCGCGTCAGCGGAAGCGAACCGGTTGTCCGGACAGAAGATCCAGGAGGCCTACACCAAGGCCGCCAAGTACGCGGACTATCGCGAGATGCTCGACAAGCAGAAGGACATCGACGCCATCGTCGTCGCGACGCCCGATCACATGCACGCCATGATCGCGCTGCGCGCCATGCAGGCGAAGAAACATGTGTACGTGCAGAAGCCGTTGACCTACTCGGTCATGGAAGCGCGTGCGCTGCGGAAGGCGGCCACGGACACGAAAGTCGTGACGCAGATGGGCAATCAGGGCCACTCGTCCGACGGCACGCGTCGCATCAAGGAAATCGTCGCCAGCGGTGTGCTCGGCACTATCAGCGACGTGTATGTCTGGACCGACCGCCCGCACGGGTGGTGGCCGCAGGGAGTCCCGCGTCCGACACCCGCGACGCCGGCGACACCGCCTGCGACGCTGAACTGGGACCTGTTCGTCGGTGCCGTCCCGATGGTGCCATACGATCCTGCGTATCATCCCTTCGCGTGGCGCGGCTGGGTGGACTTCGGCGTCAGCGCGATCGGCGACATGGGCGCGCATCTCATCGATCAACCCTTCTGGGCGCTGGAGCTCGGCATGCCGACGAGCATCGCTGCGTCGTCCACGCGGTGGGGCGGCGATCAGAAGACTCCGTCGTCATATCCGCTCTCGACCACCGTGGAATACGAATTCGCACCGCGCAGCAATCGCCCGGGCGTGAAGCTGCACTGGTACGACGGCGGCATTCTTCCGCATCGTCCGGCCATGCTGCCCGACGACGTGACACTCGGCGGTGACGGTGGCGGCATCTTCGTCGGCAGCAAGGGCATGATGCTGTACGGTACGTACGGCGCCAATCCGCGTGTCTATCCGACGTCGCTGCAGCCGGACGTCGATCGCGTGCCGCAGACGGAGCAGCGCATCACCACCTCGCACGAGATGAACTGGGTCGATGCCTGCAAGGGGAAACATGCGGCCAGCTCACCGTTCGAATATGCCGCACCGCTGACGGAAGTGATGCTGCTCGGCCTCGTCGCCCTGCGCACCGGTCAGGGCAAGAAGCTGCTGTATGACGGTGACAACATGCGCGTCACGAATCTGCCCGAAGCGAACGCCTACCTGACGCGCGAATACCGCGCAGGTTGGAGTCTGTGAGTTGGTGGGGACACCGCGCATGAGCCGACGACTCGGCGTCGGCTTCGTTGGCAGTGGCTTCAATACGCGGTTCCACATTCAGGCCTTTCGCGGTGTGCGGGAGGCCGACGTGCTCGGCGTCTGGAGTCCGAATCGCGGGCGTGCCGAGAGCGCCGCGGCGCTGGCGCGAGATCTCGATGTCGGTGAGGCGAAAGCGTACGGGTCGATCACCGACATGGTGGCCGACCCCGCGATTGAAGCCATCTGGCTCAGTGGCCCGAATCAGGCGCGAATCGAGAACGTGGAAGAAATCGTCGTCGCGATTTCGTCCGGCAAAGGCACGCTGCGCGGTCTCGCATGTGAAAAGCCGCTCGCACGCAACGTCGCGGAAGCGCAGCGTGTGTGTGAACTGGTGGACGGCGTCGGTCTCAAGACCGGTTATCTCGAGAATCAGCTGTTCACGCCGCACACCGAGACCGGCCACAAGCTGTTGTGGGCGCGAGGTGCGTCGGTCACGGGACGTCCGTACCTGGCGCGTGCCGCGGAAGAACACAGCGGACCGCATTCGCCGTGGTTCTGGACAGGCGCCCTGCAGGGCGGCGGTACGCTCACCGACATGATGTGTCATTCCGGGCTGCTCATCCGGCATCTCCTGACCAAACCCGGTGAACCCCTGTCGACAGTGCAACCGGTGAAGATCACCGCACACATCGCGAGCCTGAAGTGGTCGCGACCGCACTATGCGAGTGTGCTGCGCGACGAGATGAAGGTCCCGATCGACTACACGAAGACGCCGTCGGAAGATTTTGCGAGCATGCATGTCGAGTTCCGGACGAACGACGGATACACCGTGCTTGGCGAGGCGACGACGTCGTGGAGTTTCGTCGGGCCGGGCTTGCGGTTGTCGGCCGAGTTGCTGGGCCCGGAATATTCGATGAAGTGGAGTTCGCTCGACTCGGGACTGAACCTGTTTTTCTCGCGCGAGGTGCGCGGCAGCGTCGGCGAAGACCTGATTGAAAAGCAGCAGGCGGAAACCGGTGGCATGCCGGTCGTGCCCGCCGAACCGGTGGCCTATGGCTACGAAGCCGAAGATCGTCATTTTGCACGTGTGTTCCTCGGACTCGAGGAGCCACGCCTCACTTTTGCCGATGGACTTGATGTCGTGAAGATGCTGATGACTG
>JACMLX010000006.1 GCA_014379355.1 Gemmatimonadaceae bacterium | reverse complement strand
CGGCTTCGCGCAGCGTCAACCGGCCGGCCTCCACCTCCGCCACCACCCGCTGCTTCAATTCCGGACTGTAATGGTGAAACGATCGCGTCATGGTCCCACGTCTCCTGCGATGACGTGTAGACGCTAATCAGGACGTGACACTTCTGGCGCGCAGTTTTGCGGCGGTTGCATTTGTGCGGCAGTTGCAGTTCTGCGATTCGGCAGTTTGCGTTTTCTGTAGTGGGGTCAGCCCTCGATCAGGTGCGGCACGAACTGGGAGAGGTTGTCGGTGATGATCCGCTTCGATTCGCGGATGCCAATGCCGGCAGCTTCCTGGCCGATGATCCAGGAACCGATCACCGGATGGCGGCCGTCGAAGTCGGGGATGCTCGCCATCGCCTGATAGACGTACCCCTCCTCGCCGTAATCGCCCTGCGATTCGACGAGCGTCTGATCGAACATCGTGACCGTGACATTCGCGCCTTCGCGCGAGAGCAGTGGCTTGCGCACGTAGGCATCCCACGTCAGCGTCTCGGCCACATCGAGTGACGCCGGCAGCAGATAGGGACTGTCCGGAAACAGGTCCCACATCACCGCCAGCAGCCCCTTGTTGGACAGGAGCATCTTCCACACCGGCTCGATCCACTGCATACCCGTGCCGCGCTGCAGCAACGCCTGCACGAAGCGTTCATCCTCGGCGACGATCCATTCCCAGGGATACAGCTTGAAGATCGACTCGATGACCCGATCCTCGGCGTCGGTGAAGAAGCCGTCCGACGTGACGCCGATCTGGTCCATCGTCAATGTCTCGCACGTGATGCCCGCCTGCTGCGCCGTGTCGCGCAGGTAGGCCAGCGTCATGCCGTCCTCGATGTCGTCCATGCCGGCGAAATGCAGCCGCTCACCCTGCAGGAACGGGAACAGGCCCTTCCAATGCTCGATCAGTCGCTCATGCATGGAGTTGAACTGATCCTTCGCCGGAAACTGCTCCTGCAGCCAGAACCACTGCACGACGCTCGCCTCGACGAGCGACGTGGGTGTGTCGGCGTTGTATTCGAGCAGCTTCGGCGGACCGAGTCCATCGTAGGCCAGATCGAAGCGACCGTAGATCGACGGCGGTTCCTGTTCCCACGCCGCCTCGATGAGCGGAATGATGTGCGACGGGATACCGAGCTTGAGGAAGAGGCGCTGCTCGATGATGTGCTGCGCCGTCTCGAGACACATGGCGTGCAGCTTGTTGGTCGCATCCTCGAGCTTGAGCACCTCGTCCATGGTGAACGAGTAGTACGCCGACTCGTTCCAGTACGCGCCTTTCGCGGAATGCCACGCCAGTCCGAGCGCTTCGACCTTCTTCTGCCAGTCCGCACGCACCGGATGTGCGACACGCTTCACTTTGCGGCCGTCCACTGACATGACAGCGTGTCACCGACGACGAGCGTGGGCCACTTCTCGTCGCTGAGAAGGCACCGCCGTCCGCCCGGAGAGATCGCGGCGTGCACGACACCCGACTGCGGATCATTGTCGGCGATCCAGATGGAGTCGGACATGAGGCGCACTTCCTTCACCGTATCGACGGTGATCGACGCCGCGAGTGCGAGCGAATCCGCGACGAATGCCGCTTCGGCGGCGGCATCGGCCTTCGCCTGTGCCACCATCGCCTCGTCACGCTCCCGTTCCTTGTCGGCGGCGCTGGTGCACGCGCCGAGCGCGACCAGCAGCCAGATAAACGTCCGCATCGCGTCAGCCGCCGAACGACGTACGGCCGCGACCGATGGACCCGAAACCACCACGACGCACCGTGCCGCCGGTGCGGCCTCGCGCGATGGAGGCGGGGCGCCGCAGGATCGTCGACATGCGCGATTGCGACAGCGCGGTGCCCCTCGGTGCGACCCGCGACGCGTAGGCCGCGGCCCGCGTGTCGAGCGAGCGGAAGTTGCCTGCGTACACCGATGCCGGCGCCGAGTAGATCGGGCGACCGGCAGCGACGGCGCGAGTGTACCCGGAGTAGTAGAACAGGTACGGGCTGGGATACACGAACGGGATCCAGGCACCGTGGTAGTGATAGCCACGATCCTGCACGGCGACTTCGCACGCCGATGCGTTGAACGTGTTCGTGTTGCACGGGTCCACCGGGGGCGGCTCGGAATCGCAGCCGGACAGCCCGATGACGATCGAGTTCACGAAAAACAGCTGGATACTGGTGGACTTCTTCATGGCCGCGTGAAGGTGCGATACGCGCCCGGGCACAGCCGAATCCCTCCCGGCGGGCGCGCCGGGTGTCGCTGAATAATACGGTGGCCGAGGCCGTCACGTTTCGATCCCCGGAATGTGGAGCGCCGGCAGCAGGCCCGGACTTACAGACCGACGGGCGGGACGCCGAGACTTTGCCGGAATGAACGCAACGCCGGGACACACCGGAGCCCCACGCACGTCCGTCGGCCGATCGCGGTGGCGCACCGCACTGCGAGCCGTCCGGCGCCCGTCGGTGCTGCCCCGTGTGGCGGTCAGCCTTGGCTTCGCCGTTCTGCTGCAGCAGGCCATCGCCTCGCACGCGTGGAACCTGGCGCTCATCACCTTCGGGACCTTCCTGCTGTCCGTGATGAATCTGCTACGGCAGCAGGTTCTGACACGCGAGGGCGCTCGTCTGAACTCCATTCGCGTCAAGGCAGACAATGAAACGCGCTTCCGCACGCTGGTGCAGTATTCGACCGACCTGATCACCATCATCGATGGTGCCGACACGATTCGCTACGTGAGTCCGGCCATCTCACGCGTCTTCGGACACGAGCCACTCGACGTCGAGGGCCGCGCGCTGCGCGAGTTCGTGCACCCGGACGATGTCGTGCCGATGCTTGGCTTCCTCACCGAGGCTGCCAAGCCATCGAGCCGCGCCACCACGAGCCAATGGCGCCTGCGCAACGCCGGCGGGAGCTGGTGCCGGGTGGAGAACGTGGCCGTCAACCTGCTGGGCGATGAATCGGTGTGCGGCGTCGTGATCACGACGCGCGATGTCACGCATCGCGTTGCGCTCGAGGAACAGCTGCTGCATCGCGCGTTCCACGATGAGTTGACGGGCCTCGCCAATCGGGCCCTGTTCACGAATCGTGTCGAGCAGGCGCTGTTGCGTGCGTCGCGCGACGCACACCGGACCGCCGTCCTGTTTCTCGATCTCGATGATTTCAAGGAAATCAACGATTCGCTCGGTCACGCAGCCGGTGACTCCCTGCTGATGCAGGGTGCCGATCGACTGCGCGCCTGCCTCCGTGCCGGCGACACGGCCGCACGGCTCGGTGGCGATGAATTCGCGGTGTTGCTGGAAGGGTGCGAGGACAGTGGTGAGGAGGCGATGCAGGTGGCAGAGCGCATCGCGAACGCGTTCGCGCGCCCGTTCGAGCTGGACGAACGCGAGGCATTCTCGACGGCCAGCATCGGCATCGCGATCAGCTCGGGGTCGGAGGCCGGCGAGGACCTGCTGCGCAACGCGGACCTGGCGATGTATCTCGCCAAGAAGCGCGGCAAGGCGCGTGTCGAACGCTTCGCGTCGCACATGCATGAAGAGGTCGTCGAGCGCCTCGACCTGCTGGCGGACCTGCGCTACGCCATCGAGCGTGACGAGTTGCAGCTCGAGTACCAGCCGATCGTGGATCTCGAGACCCGCACGGTGAGCGGCCTCGAAACACTGGTGCGCTGGGATCATCCGCGTCGCGGGCGCATCGCGCCGGCGGACTTCATCCCGATCGCCGAGCAGTCCGGGCTGATCGTGGCCATCGGACGGTGGGTGCTCCTCCACGCCTGCGCACATGCACGACACTGGAGTCGTTCGCTGCCCGAGCTGCTGCCGGTCACGGTGACCGTCAACCTGTCCGCACGCCAGCTGGGCGACGAACACCTGCTTGACGACGTGGCGAATGCACTGCGCGTGGCGGGACTGCGTCGCGATCAGCTCGTGCTCGAGCTGACGGAGAGCACCCTGCTGGCGAACAGCGAGGAGACGGTCGGCATCCTGACGTCGCTCAAGGCACTCGGTGTGCGGCTCGCGATCGACGACTTCGGCACCGGCTATTCATCACTCAGCTACCTGCACCGCTTTCCGGTCGACGTGCTCAAGATCGACAAGAGTTTCGTCGCCGGTGTCCACGGCGGTCCCGGTGCGAGTGCGCTCGCCAGCGCGGTGGTGGCCCTCGGCAACTCGCTCGGCCTGCGCACGGTGGCGGAAGGCATCGAGAGCGAAGCACAATTCGAGGTGCTGCATGCCCTCGGCTGCAAGTTCGGGCAGGGCTATCTCTTCTCGCATCCGTTGCCACCCGGCGACGTGATGGCGTACCTCACGCTGCACGGTCAACGCGCGAGCGTGAGTGATGCGCGATCGCAACTCACGCCGCTGCAGCAAGACGACGCGATGTAGCCCGGCGTTCTTTCCGGGCCGATTACGTTCCGGTCATGACCGATGCGCGCACGACACCGCCAAGCAAAGTGCTCCTGGTGGCGGCGTTCGCGGCGCTGTACATCATCTGGGGCAGCACGTATCTCGGCATCAAGATCGCCACCGAGACGATGCCGCCATGGCCCATGATCGCCGCGCGCCACGGGCTGGCCGGCATCATGCTGTATTCCGTGCTGCGCCTGAGCGGAACGCCACCGCCGCAACGTGCGCACTGGAAGGGTGGCGTGATCGGCGGCGTGATGCTGCTGGTGATCGGCAATGGCATGATCGCCTTCGTGTCGCACCGCTTGCCGAGCAGCATGTCGAGCATGGTGGTGGCCACCACACCGATCTGGATCGTCGCGACGGCGAGTGTGCGTCCGGGCGGCACGGCACCGACGACGAAGGAATGGATCGGGCTCTCACTCGGGCTGGCCGGTTTGGCGCTGCTCGTGGGACCGAGTGCACTCGCGGCAATCCAGGGTACGACCGGCGCGCTCGACATCGGTGCTGCAGGACTCGTGTTGTGCGGCACGATCTCCTGGGCGATCGGCTCGGTGATCGGCCGCGAACTTCCGCGCCCCGGCAATGCGTTCATGGGCAGCGCATTGCAGATGTTGTCGGCCGGCGCACTGCTCGGCATCGTCTGCCTGGTGACGGGACAGTGGACGAGCGTCGATCCTGCCGCGATCTCGATGCGCAGCTGGGTCGCGTTCGCGTATCTCATCGGGTTCGGGAGCCTGCTCGGCTTCACGGCCTACGTCTGGCTCCTGCGCGTCGCGAAGACCTCACACGTCGCGACCTACGCCTACGTGAACCCCATCGTCGCGCTCTTCCTGGGCGCATCGATCGGCCACGAGTCGATCACCGGCGGAATGCTCGTCGCAGCCGGAGTGACATTGCTCGGAGTCGTGCTGGTCGTGATGCCGCCATTCAGGACGGTGGAGCGAGCAGACTGAGGGTTGCAGTTGCAGTTGCCGTTGCCGTTGCCGTTCCCAAAAAAAATCGCCGCGCGTCGCCGACCGTCGCGTACCGCGCACTCTCCGGGCTCTCCGTGCTCTCCCCCCAAAAGCTCTTGACGATCTGTCGCGCGTCGTGAAGCTCCGAGACCGCGAGCGGACTCCAGCCGCTTTATTGGATGGAGAGGCCGGGGAGCTCACGGAGTGCGTCGGTCGAAGGCATTCGTGATTCGCAACGATTCTTTTTTGGGAACAACAAAGCACTATGACGTTCAATCCCGGACCAAAAAGCTCGCCTTATTCTCGTTTTCCCAGTGACTCCCACAGGTGTAGGGTCGCGTAGGCCCTCCAGGGGCGCCAGGATGCGGCGCGGGCGAGGATGTCGCGTTTGTGGATGCCGGCGAGGGCCATCGCCTTGAGGACGCCGAGGTCGGCGGCGGGGAAGGCATCGCGATCGCCGAGTGCGCGCATGCGGACGTAGTGCGCGGTCCAGGGGCCGATGCCGGGGAGTGCGATGAGCGTCGCTTCGGCCGCGTCGGTCGGTGCGCCGCGCAGGGCGTCGAGATCGATGGCACCGCTCGCGATGGCATGCGAGACACCGTGCAGTGTGGCGGCCTTCGCGTTGGTGAGGCCGATGGTGCGCAGTGTGTCGGCGCCGGCATGAGCGAGCGTGGCGGGCGAGGGGAAGCCGAACAACGGCGCCTGGCCCTCGACCGCTGCCAGCGGTGTCCCGAAGGCGCGCACGAGGCGATCCGTCATCGTGCTCGCACCGACCACACTCACTTGCTGGCCAAGCACGGCGCGCATCACTCCCTCGAACGGATCCAGCAGCTGCGGCAGGCGCAGGAAGGGACGCGCCGTGATCAGAGGCGCGAGCAGCACGTCCTTCCGGGCCAGTGCCGCGAAGGCACCGAGATCCGCACCGAGATCGAAACTGCGCTCGACCATCGCGCGAATCTCGGCTGGTGGCAAGACCGGCCGTGTGCGTGCGACGAGTGCATGCGCTGCGACATCGTGCGACAGGTCGAGCAGCACATGTCGGCCGGTGTCGTGCTGCCGCACGCTGCGCAAGTAGCTGTCCCCCTGCACACGTTCAAGCGCCTCCACCGTGCGGACCACCAGATACCGCAGCGTCCATCGCACATCGACGTCCGGCGGCAACGCAATTCGCACACGCCGGGACCAGCTCGCGCCGTCACTCACGATGACTGTCGTCTCCGGACCGCCGCCGGCGGCGCGCCATCACCGCGCGGTGCTGCGGCACCTTCCGCACGCAGCAGCGCCTTCTTGATCTGGTTGCCCCAGCGATAGCCGCTCATCGACCCGTCGGAGTGGATGACGCGATGGCAGGGAATCACGACCGCGACTCGATTGCTGGCGCACACGTTTGCGACCGCACGTGCGGCACCCGGCTTGCCGATGGTTTCCGCAATCTGTGCGTAGCTGCGCGTTTCGCCGAACGGGATCGCGATCAGCGCATCGAGCACGCGCTGCTGGAATGCGGTCACCTGCATGTCGATGGCGACGTCCGGCGCGGCACGATCACCTTCGAGGCGCGTCACCACCGCGTGCAGCATCGCGGTCAAGCTGTCATCGTCGTCGGCAACGATTGTCGCGCGCGGAAATTCGTCCGACAGTTCACGGAGCAGCGTGTCGTCGGTGGCCGCGAGCGAAACCCAGCAGAGGCCGACCTCCGTCGCGCCGATCACGAGACGCCCGAGCGGTGTGTCGGTGGCGGCCCAGCGGATCGTCACACCGTCGCCACCGCGCCGATACACCGAGGGTGTCATGCCAAGATTCCGCGATGCATCGACATAGGCGCGACTCGAGGCCGCGTAGCCGGCGTCGTACGTCGCGGCGCTGACGGTGCCCGCGCCACGCAACGCCCGGCGGAATGAGTCGGCGCGGCGACTCCGCAGGTACGCCGAGGGTGACGCGCCGATCATCTCGGTGAAAAGCCGTTGCAGGTGGGCGGCACTCATGGCGGCGGCATCGGCGAGTTCCTGCAGCGGAATCCGGCCTTCCCGTCCCTGCGCCACGGCCTCGTCGAGCAGCGCACGCGCGCGCAGCACGGCGGCTTCGGCTCGGGTCTGTTCGATCGGCACGGTCTGGACGAGGGGCATGGCGTGCAAGCTGACGGCGGACATGGCGAACTCCAAGGAAGGTGATGCCCTCACGATCGCCGTCCCCGCTCGCACGCGCCTCCCGTTTCGTGCGGGGCGGTTCTCGCGACGGTTGCCGATGCTCACATCGCAGGGAAGGCCGTGCCGCCCACCTGCAGCGCCACGGCCTTCTCGAGACTGCGTGTCAGTCCACTACGGCAGGCGCGCCAATCCGAGCGACACGATGAACGCGCGCGGGAAACCCGGCTCGTAGGCCACAAACTGTCCGGCCACGACGTCCGGATTGAGGAATCCCGAGGTCATGTAGCGCCGGTCGAGCAGGTTCTCGACGCGCACGAAGCCCGTCACGCCGACACGACCGAAGAGGCGCTGTGCCTTGCGGAGCGAGATGGTCGCATTGAAGAGCGTCGAGGACGGGAGCGAAATCGAGTTCGCATCATTGAGCGTGTACTCGCCGGTGTACTGCATGTCGGCATCGAAGCGCAGCGGCATCATCGGCGCATCCCAGCGCGCACCGATCGAACCCATGCTGCGCGGCACACCGACCACCGCGTTGCCGGAATAGTCGGCGAGGCGCCCCGGCCTGCCGTAGTGCACCGAGTCCACCGTGTACTCGAGGTACGTCGCACGCATCAGCGTGGCGGTGCTGCGAAAGGCGACGCCTTCATCGAGTTCGAGTTCGCCACCCAGCTCGATGCCCTGACGGCGCGCCTTGCCTGCGTTGAAGTAGAACCGGCCACCGCGATACGGCACCAGTTCGTCGCGTACGTCCGTGTTGAAGAGCGACACTTCGTACTTCAGCGACTTCGTGCCGGGCGCCGTCAACGCCAGCACCTGTCGCGTCCCCACTTCGTACGTCAGTGAGCGGATCGGCTTGAGCAGCGGGCTGATGCCGGTCACCGTGTCCTGGCCGAACGTGCCGGCTGGATCCGTCTCGTTGCCGGCAGGCGTCTCGACACCGGCGCCAAGATTGGCGTAGAAAATGTTGTTGCCGGACAGTCGGTACGACGCGCCGAGTTTCGGCGAGAGTTGCGAATAGTTGCGTGTTGCGCTGAGCCGAGGTGTGATGCGATCGGTGAGACCGTATCGCAGTGCATCGTAGCGCGCACCGAGGCTCAGGCTCAAGCGCGGTGTGAGCGTCCACTCGTCCTGGATGAAGAGGCCACCGGTGGTCGCCGATTCATTCTTGTCCTGCTGCAGCGTCGTGCCTTTCTCGCCGGCCGCCGACAGCGACCAGAACTTCGCCGGCCCGTCCTGATGCTGCACATCGGCGCCCACGATGAACGTGTGCATACCCAGTGTCTCGCGGAGGTTGATGCCGCCGCCACCATGCACGCGGTTGAACTCGCGATATGTGCCGCGCTCCGAGCGAATCAGCGTCTTCGGCGTGACGTACGACATCACCGACAGCACACCGCGTTCACCGACCGAACGGTCGAGCGACGTGCCGAAGCGGATGATCTGGTTCTCGCGACGCTCGCGTCGCGCGTTGTAGGTCGTGTTGGCGGCACGAGGATTGGCACTCGCCTCGGCGATCGTGAGCGGCCCGGGAATGCCGAAGTTGTTCTGCGCGGCGCTCAACCGCAGCGCGATACGCGTGCGCGAGCCAAGTGGCGAGACGAGGCCGGATGACAACAGCGAGCGATCGCTGGTGGAGTTCTGGCGCCAGCCGTCGGATTCGGTGCGCGACACACCGACGTAGGCACGAGAGTCACCAGTGCCGTGGCTGGTCTGCGCGATGGCGCGACGGAGGCCGAAGCTGCCGGCCATCGTGCGTGCGTCGACTTGCGTGCCGGGCAACGGTGTCGAACTGAGCGCGATGATGCCGCCGGCGGCATTGCCCCACAGTGCGGAGGCATTCGAGCGAATGACATCGACGCCGGTCATCGCAGCCAGGTCGATCAGATCAAGACTGGTGCGACCATCCGGCTCGGTTTCCGGAATGCCGTCGACCATGACGCGAATGCCGCGCATCGTGCCAGCGTTCGAGCGGTCACCGGCGCCGCGCGCGCCGAATCCGCGAATCGTGATGCGCGTGTCGACACCGCTGGATCGCGATTGTGCGAGCACGCCGGGAATCCCCTGCAATGCATCGGCGAGGCCGATGCCGCTCGTCGCACGAAGTCGTTCGATGCCGACCGAGGTGACGGCAAGTGGCGCCAGCAGCAACGGCGTCGTGCTGCGTGTGGCGGAGACGGTCACCTTCGGCAGTGACGCTGCCGTGGTGGTGTCTGGGCGCGACTGTGCGGCCAGGGGAGCGGCCAGCAGAGCGATCGGGACGAGGGTGAGGAGTCGCATGCATCATCATACGCAGGTGTCGGAAAATTCGTTCATGAATAATTCACATGGCCGAAGTGGCCCAATACGGGTGAGGTGCCTGTCCGTTCGGCCGATGTTCCGGCGCGTGGCCGCGGGCGAGGCTTGTCCTTGACGCGACCGGCACGCTGCGGCGCGGGTACACGATGCTCGCCTCACCCTGACCCACCGACCCATGGCATCCCTCACAGACTTCTCGGATCAGCTCGCTGACGCCGTCGCTACGGCGGCCGCCAGTGTCGTCGCCGTCCACGCGCGCCCGCGCCTCGCCAGCACTGGCGTCCATTGGCGGGATGGCGTGATTGTCACGACCGATGCGACCGTCAAGCGAACCGATGACATCTCCGTCACCCTGCCCAACGGGCAGCGCGTGAGTGCAACCCTCGCCGGTCGTGACGCCGGCACCGACCTGGCCGCACTGCGCATTCCGACCGGCATGCTCCCCGTCGCCCCGCGCTTCGCCGCGGCCGACCTCAAGGCCGGTCACGTGGTGCTCGCGCTGGCCCGCACCGGCAACGACGGTCCGCAGGCCACGTTCGGCGTCGTCAGCAGCGTTGGCGAGGCGTGGCGCACCTGGCGCGGCGGCACGCTCGACCGACGGGTGCAGAGTGACGTCGAGCTCTATCCGGGCTTCGGCGGCGGTCCGCTGGTGACGGCGTCGGGCGGCATCGCGGGCATCAATTCGGGTGGCATGAGCAAGCCACTCTGCGTCACGATTCCCGACACCACCATCGATCGCATTCTGGATGCGGTACTCAATCGCGGCTACGTCGCGCGCGGCTGGCTCGGCGCGAGCATGCAGATGGTCAAGTTCTCCGATGCCGCCACCGAGAAGCTTGGCTTCGATGGACGTGGAGGCCTGGTGGTGCTGGATGTGGAGCACGACAGCCCGGCCGCACATGGTGGCGTGATGATCGGCGACGTGCTGGTCCGGATCGACGAGACACGCATCACGCAACACGATGACGTGCTGTCGTTCCTCGGCAGCGATCGTGTCGGGACGACGGTGCAGCTGCAGGTCGTGCGCGGCGGTGCAGTGGTGGTGGTGCCGGTCACGATCGGCGAACGGCCACGCGGCGCGCGCTGACCGCGTGGACGGCGATGTCCTCCACCTGACGCTTGGTGCGATGCCCGCGATCGTGCGGGCTCGCCTGAGCGCAGGCCTGTCGTCGCACGAGGATGTGCAGGTGGATGACGGACGTGCGCAGCGCGCGCCACGCGCACATGCGGCGCACGCCGTGTACGTGACCGAGTGGCCGCACGCCGACGACGTCGATGATCGACGCTCGGCCACGGTCTACCTCATCGATCCGGGCGTGCACCCACCGGCCGCGAACCTGTCGCGCGGCAGCACCGCCTGGCTTCCCCTCGATGCGGATGCGGAGGATGTCGTAGCCTCCTCACACGGTGTCGTGAGAGGACTGACGGTCATTTCACCGACCGTCCTGCCGACGGCCGGTTCGTCGCGGGACCGGAGTGCACGCCGCGAGCAGCGAGTCGCGCCCGTGGTGTCCGCCGAAGACGAACCGCATCTCACCGACCGCGAGCTCGAGGTCCTTCGCGCCCTCGCCGAGGGACTCGGCAACAAGCAGATCGGCGGCCGGCTCGGCATCAGCCCAAGCACCGTCAAGTACCATCTGCAGGCCATCTTCTCCAAGCTGAACGTCCGGACACGCAGCGAAGCGGTGTCCTACGGGCTGCGACATGGAGTCGTGCCGCTGTAGCGGCAATCGAGCGTTTTTTTGGAGCGGAGCGCACCGAGCTCACGGAGTGCGTCGCGTGCAACGATCGCGGCCACTCTGGCCATCGATGACTGCAGGTGGCGATAGGGTGGGAGGCCGGGGAGTGCGTGACTTGCAACGGTCGACGCAGCGCGCGACATCATCGACTTTTCCTGGAACAGCTGTCACAGAAAAATCATCGGTGCGCATTGCGCAGACCGCGGCGATCCGCGCACTCCGTGAGCTCAGGGTCTCCATGCAGCGCGGTTGCAGATGGACCGTGCCATGCGGAGCGCCGAATCGACGCACTCCCCGGGCTCCCGCCCTATCGTCCAGCGGTTTTTCGTGAATGAGCAGCCTCGACAGCCAAATTCGCGAGCCGCTGTTTCCGGCGTCAATTTGTGGTAGTGGCCGGTGCGCGGCCGCGATGCCTCTCACTCACGAATCCATGACACGATTTTTCGCGGTTCGCGTGCTGCCGTTTCTCGGTCTGTGCGCGACGAGCGCTGTCGCGCAACTGCCGAAGGCTGCCGCGAACACCGCGCCGATGCTCGCGACACTCAACGGTGGCGCCGCGCACTACACGCAGGTCGCGAAACAGATCTGGGACTGGGCGGAAGTCGGCTACATGGAAACGAAGAGTTCCGCGCTGCTGCAGTCGGAGTTGCAGAGTGCCGGATTCACGGTCACCGCCGGCATCGCCGGCGAACCGACCGCGTTCATCGCGGAGTACGGCAGTGGCAAACCGGTGATCGCGATACTCGGCGAGTTCGATGCGTTGCCTGGACTGTCGCAGGCCGTTTCGCCGGAGCGCAGTGCGTTGACCGCCGGTGGACCCGGTCACGGATGCGGGCATCATCTCTTCGGCACGGCGAGCACCGCGGCCGCGATCGCGATCAAGCAATGGATGATCGCCAATCACGTGACCGGAACGCTGCGCATGATCGGCACGCCGGCCGAGGAAGGCGGCGCGGGCAAGGTATACATGGTGCGTGATGGCGTGTTCAACGATGTCGACGCGGTGATCGCGTGGCATCCGGGCGACGAGAATTCGATCACCGGTGGTCGCTCGATGGCCAACATCTCGGGCAAGTTCCGCTTTCACGGCCTGAGTGCACACGCTGCGGCGTCGCCCGAGCGCGGTCGCTCCGCGCTCGATGCGGTGGAAGTGATGGACGTGATGACGAACTACCTTCGCGAACACATTCCGGATGGCAGCCGCATCCACTACGTGATCACGAGTGGTGGCAAGGCGCCGAACGTCGTACCCGACGAGGCCGAGGTGTACTACGTCGCGCGACATGTCGACATGAAGATCGTGCAGGATATCTGGGAACGGATCACGAACGCTGCTCGCGGTGCGGCATTGGGTACGGGTACGACCTTCGACCTGCAGTTGGTCGGATCGGTCTATGCACTGCAGCCGAACGAAACACTCGCCCGTGTGCAGCAACGAGCGCTCGAGCGCGTGGGTGGCTTCACCTACACACCCGAGGAGCGGACGTTTGCCGAACAGCTGCAGCGTTCGACCGCATTCACTGCGGTTCCGCTGGAGAACACCTCTCGCATCAAGCCACTCGTGCTCGATCAGCCCGACGCCGGGTCGACCGATGTCGGTGACGTGAGCTGGGTCGTCCCGACGGTGCAATTGTCCAGCGCGACGTGGGTGCCCGGCACCGCCGCACACTCATGGCAGGCCGTCGCGGCAGGCGGCATGAGCATCGGCGCCAAGGGCATGATGGTCGCTGCCAAGACCATCGCACTCACTGCGGCCGACCTGTTCACCACGCCGGCGACGATCGACGTCGCGAAGGCGGAACTCGTGCGACGTCGCGGTGCCGACTTCCACTATACCACGGCTCTCGGGACGCAGAAGCCACAGCTCGATTACCGGAAGGGCAGCGTTCCCTGACTTGCGCCGATCCCGGCGAGGAGTTGCACGATGCTGAGTGAATTACGCCGCATGCGGGATCATCTGGCGTGGGCTGATGATGCGCTTCTCGACACGATCGGCAACGCGCCGGACTTCCCGACCGACGCAGCCCGCGAATTCGCGCATATCCTTGGCGCGGACGACACCTGGCTTGCGCGCATCGAAGGCCGCCGCGCCGGCAACGGTATCTGGCCCGCGCTCGACCTCAACGGGTTGCGCGAACTCGCACTCGAGGTGCAGGTCGGCTACGCGCGGCATCTCGACACGCTGATCGAGGCCGACCTGCATCGGATCGTGAGTTATCAGAACACCGCCGGCATCCTGTTCGAGACACCGGTGCGCGACATCCTGTATCACGTCTTTCTGCACGCGCACTATCATCGCGGCAAGGTGAATCTGCTGCTCCGCCAGGCGGGGCTCAACCCGGCTTCGGTGGACTACATCGGCTTCATTCGCGGATTCCCGACCGCCGTCACGCGCATCTGACGGCATGGGGCATTCGCACGAATCCCCTGCCAGCCTGCGGCACTTGCCATGAGTGACGTCCGCGCTGATTTCATCCGGGCCGCGAGCGCGCCACGCGACGCCGGGCACGCGAGCGGCACACTCGCCGAGGCGAATGCATTGCTCGCAGCGCATCCGGAGCTCGCGACCCTCGACATTCATGTCGCGGCGATTCTTGGCGATGATACAACCGTCGTGCGGTGCCTGCAGCACGATGCGTCATTGAGCACAGCCACGACGGCGCCGTACGGATGGGATGCGTTGACGCACCTCTGTTTCTCGCGCTACCTGCGCCTCGATCCGTCCCGGTCGGAGGGATTCGTGCGCGCCGCGCAGGCGCTGCTCGACGCCGGCGCCGATCCGAACACGGGATTCTTCGAGACCGATCATCAACCGGCGCCTGAACGCGAGAGTGTGCTCTACGGCGCCGCCGGCGTCGCGCATCACGAGGCACTCACACGCCTGCTGCTCGCACGCGGTGCGGACCCGAACGACGAGGAAACGCCGTACCACGCGCCCGAGGGCTACGAGCTCGGCGCGTTCCGCGCACTGCTCGAGACGCGGCGCATGACGGCCGCCAGCCTCGCGACGATGCTGCTGCGCAAGAGTGACTGGCATGACCTGGACGGGATGAAGCTGGCACTCGAATTCGGCGCCACCGCCAGCGGCGTCAGTCGGTGGGGCCGTTCACCCCTCGCGCACGCGATCCGCAGTGACAATCGTGCGGCGATCGTCGAGCTGCTGCTCGATCACGGCGCCGATCCGACGGTGCCGGAGTATGGCATGACGCCCTTCGTGATGGCTGCGTGGGCCGGACGTGACGATCTGCTGGACAGCTTCTCGCGCCGCGACTTCATCACGCAGTGGAACCAGATCGACGGTGTGATCGGCGCGATCGCGCACGGCGATGCGGAGCACGTCGCGACAATTCTTCAACTTGCACCGACGCTCATCGACACGCTGCGCGAACACGCGCCGATGCTGATGGTGCGCTACGCCGGAGTCGGCAACGTGGCGGGCATCACGCTCCTGCTCGATCTCGGCATTCCAGTCGATGTCGCCGAGCCGCAGGGCGACGGTTATCACGATCGCGCGCCGCATGCGACAGCGCTGCACGTTGCCGCATGGCGCGCGCGACACGCGCTGGTCGCCTTGCTCATCGCCCGCGGCGCCGATGTGAATGTGCGCGATGGGCGCGGACGGTCACCGCTGATGCTCGCCGTGCGCGCCTGCGTCGACTCGTACTGGGTGGATGAACAGTCGACGGCGTCGATCGCGGCGTTGCTGGCGGCCGGTGCGTCGGTGGTAGGCGTGCCATATCCGTCGGGGTACGCGGATGCGGATGCACTGCTCGCAGCGCATGGTGCCTCGTAGCCGCGACTACAACGCAACCCGCACTTCCCGATGTGTGTCTGAACTCTCGATGCCGTATTCGATCAGCTTCATCACCGCGAGCGCGTCGGCGGCGGGCACCGGATTCGGCGACGAACCGCTGATGGCGTCACGCACGGCGGCGTAGTAGAGGCGATAGTCACCCGGATCACCGGCGACGAGGCGCGTGGTCGTGCGCTCACCCTCCACTGTCGTCAGCGTGCCGGGCCGCGCATCGTGACCCCACGGCGCATCGCCCGGCGTGTGGCCGGCCTTCAGCGCATCCTCCTGGCTGTCGAGCCCCTGCTTCACGAAGCTGCCGCGCGTGCCGTGCACGGAATACCGAAGGTCGTGCGCCGCCATCATCGTGGACGCGTGCAGGATCACGCGCAGGCGCTCGTACCGCAGCGTGGCGTGGAAATAGTCGGCTGTCAGTCCGCCATCACGCTGCACCGCAATATCCGTCGTGATCCCGATCGGTGTGCCGAAGATTTGCAGCGCCTGGTCGAGCAGATGTGGACCGAGATCGTACCACAGTCCGGCGCCGGGGCCCGGCCGCTCGCGCCAGCGATCGCGCACGTCCAGGCGGAAGCGATCGAAGTGACTTTCGAACTGCGTCACGGTGCCGAGTGCATCGTCGGCAAGCAGCTGTCGCAGCGTGCGGAAGTCGGCGTCGTAGCGACGATTGTGAAACACCGACAGCAATCTGCCGGCGCGCCCTGCGTGGGCGATGACACTGTCGGCTTCGTCCACCGTCACCGTGAACGGCTTGTCCACCACGACATGCTTGCCGGCATCCAGGGCCGCGTGGGCCTGCGGCGCGTGCAGCACATTCGGCGTTGCGATCACGATCAGGTCGATCGACGGATCCGCCAGCGCATCGTCGAGCGACGGCAACACGCGCACGTGGGGGAAATCCGCGTGCACCGCATCAGGATTGCTCGACACGATCGTGTGAAGCGCCAGTCCGTCGACCGAGGCGATCAGCGGCGCATGAAACACCTTGCCGACGAAGCCATACCCGACGAGTGCGACCTGCAGAGGCGTGGCCATGGCGTAGTGAGACGGAGCGTCAGCGCGGAGCGACCTCGCGTCGCCATGCGTCCAGCAGCGGCAGGACCGCAGCGGCGGCGGTCATGACCAACGGCAGAACGATACCTGAGCGACCCAGCCCGAGCAGCGCGAGCGCCCACGACGACATCACGGCGCCGGCGATGACCATCGTCTCCTCGCGACGCTGCATCACGCGGCCCCACGACACCGCCAGCCAGCGACGGTGGACCGGCAGCAGCTTCGTGTTGGTGATGACGAGCCCCTCCTGCGCCCACACGTTGGTCGGATCGAGCTCGCGAGCCTGATGGAACTCAGCCTGCGCGGCTTTCACGTCACCGCGCTCGAGCAACGTCCATGCATACCCGGTGCGTGCGAGTGCGTTGGCGGGATACTGATTCGCGAACGCGCGCCACGTATCGCCAGCGCGCACGTCGAGGCCACGACCAGCCGCGATCGCGGCGCGCAGCGGCATCAGTTCCTCCTCGTCGGCGCCGTGCTGCTTCGCGTCATCCACCGCAGCGCGGGCCGACTCCCACTGCGACTTCTGCAGGTAGACGCGCGCCAGCAGCACGTGGGTGTCCGACTCCTCGGGGTCCAGCGCCACCGCCCGTTCCGCGGCGCGTTGCGCGCCCGGCAGGATGTTCGCGCGCAGCAGCACGACGCCGCGGGTCCAGTGCGCGAACGCCGCAATCGGTGCCTGTTGCACGGCCGTCGCGCTGGCGGACAGCGCACCGGTGGTGTCACCTGACTCGAGCAGCAGCAGCGCCCGCATGCCGTGCAGCCAGGCGTCGTCCGGCCCAGTGATCAGGCAGCGATCGAGCAGGGCCACCGCCTCGGTGAACCGGGCATCGGCGATGAATTCACCCAAGCGGGCGCTGATCAGGGACTCGTCGTGCATCGACATGCGTGTGGGACGTAGGGAGGAGATGCCGGATACCAGCGCAATGCCCGGGCCACCGGGCCCGACCGTAAACGGATTGTCCGCCGTGGTAATTTGCCGCCGGTGCCACACAACACTCAGGCCTTCCTGGCCCAGCTCTGCGAAGCCCGCGCCGCCTACGCGCTCCCTGCGCGCCTGCACGAATCCGTGCGGGATTGGATGCGCAGCATGCTGTCCCTGCTCTTCCCTCACGCGGCGCCACCGGGCGCCCGCCGGGACGACCTTGGGCTGCGCGCGGAATACGACGCTGTGGCGTCCACGCTGCAGGAGTTGTTGCGAGAATTGCTGCCGCCGGGGGGTGATGCCAGCGCGGTGGCGGCCAGTCTCCTGGATGCGCTGCCGGCGATACGCAGCCGTTTGTATGCCGACGCCGAGGCGATCAATCGCATGGATCCAGCGGCGCAGAGCGTGGACGAGGTCTTTCTCGCGTACCCCGGATTTCTGGCGACGATCTGCCATCGCATCGCCCAGCCGCTCTTTCACGGCAACGTGCCGATCATGCCACGCCTGATCACCGAGTGGGCACACGAACGGACCGGCGTCGACCTCCACCCGGGCGCGATCATCGGCGATCGTTTCGCGATCGATCACGGCACGGGCATCGTCGTCGGCGAGACGGCGCGCATCGGCAACGACGTGAAATTGTACCAAGGCGTGACACTCGGTGCATTGCGCGTGAGCAAGAAGCTCGCGAGTCGCAAGCGGCATCCGACGATCGAGGATGATGTGACGGTGTACGCCAACGCGACCATCCTTGGCGGCAGCACCGTGATTGGCCGCGGCAGCGTGATCGGCGGCAACGTGTGGCTCACACACAGCGTACCCCCAGGATCCATCGTCACCCACGCGGTGCCGACCGAACGGCAGCGCGAGGACTACCCACTGGAGTTCGAAATATGACCCGCTTCGCGTCGGTACTCGGCACCGTCGGCAACACCCCGCATGTGCAACTCACCCGCCTGTTCGGCACCCGTGTCGACGTGTGGATGAAGCTGGAACGGGCAAATCCTGGCGGGAGCATCAAGGATCGCATCGCGCTGGCGATGATCGAGGATGCCGAAGCGCGCGGCATGCTCACGAAGGACACCGTCATCGTCGAACCGACGAGTGGCAACACCGGCATCGGGCTCGCGATGGTCGCCGCGGTGAAGGGATATCGCCTGATTCTCGTGATGCCGGAAAGCATGTCGGTGGAGCGTCGTCGCATCATGCTCGCATACGGCGCCGAGTTCGAGCTCACGCCGCGAGAAGTCGGCATGAAGGGCGCGATGGCGAAGGCGCAGGAACTCGCGGCCGCGCTGCCGAAGGCGTGGATCCCGTCGCAGTTCGACAATCCGGCCAACATCGCCATTCACGCGACGACCACGGCGCGGGAGATCATCGCCGATTTCCCGGAGGGCATCGACTTTCTGATCACCGGTGTCGGAACGGGCGGGCACATCACCGGCGTCAGCGAAGTGCTCAAACTGACGATGCCGAAACTGCAGACCTTCGCGGTGGAACCGGTGAAGTCGCCGGTCATCAGTGGGGGCACGCACACGCCGCATCGCCTGCAGGGCATCGGTGCCGGCTTCATTCCCACGAACCTGCATACCGCCACACTCGACGGCACGATCCAGGTGGCGGAGGAGGATGCGTTCGAATTCGCGCGTCGGGCCGCGAGTGAGGAAGGGATCTTCATCGGCGCATCGAGCGGCGCGTCGCTGGCCGCAGTGTCGCAGAAGCTGCCGGAACTCGCCGATGGTGCACGTGTGCTGACGTTCTGCTACGATACGGGCGAACGGTATCTCTCCGTGGACGGACTGTTCCCCGCTCCCGGTGCGTGATGTGCGCGGTGCCGTATTCACGGTGCTGCTGGCGATGTCTGCGGCGTGCAATTCGCGCGCCGCAGCACCGCCCGAACAACGTGCGACGCGACCGCGCCCGTCAGGTCCGGCAGCGCAACCGGCGCGGGGTGTGATCCACACGGTGTTCATGCTGCTGGATGGCGAAGGATTTCGATTCGAGCCCGGCTACCTGACGGTGAATGCAGGTGACGGCGTCCGCTTCCAGATGGTCAGCGGGGTGCCGCACAACGTGGCGTTCGACGAACACTTCATCCCCGCCGGCGCACAGCCGCAGTTGGCCGCGAACCTTGCCGTCCTGGGTGCGCGCGAACTCGCGGCGCCTGTGGTGACGACCATCGATTCTGCGTATGTCGTGAGCACCACCGGGCTGCCACGGGGCGACTACCTGTTCTACTGTGCGCCGCATCGCAGCCTGAACATGCATGGGGTGCTCACCGTGCGATGAGCGACGACCGGAGAGCGCTGTGACGATCGCTACGGCTGTCGCTCGCCGTGCACTGTCAGCGCGAGATCACAGACGATCGTGCCATCGGTCATCACGGCGTTCAGTCGTGCGACGCCCGTGAGCACACCGCCACGACTGAAACGTCCTGAGAGACGCGTGCTGACGAACGCGCCGCGTGGTCCGCGCACCGGTGCCTGATCCGCGCCCGACTCGAACAGTCCATCCGGTCGCACGGCGGCATTGAAGCCCTGTCCGTTGAGGAAGGTGAGCCGGAGCATTGGCGCACCGCGCAGATGCTGCACGACGACCTCGGTGCCCGGCGCGAACGTGCGCGCCATCGTGCTGCATTCGCTGCGTTCAGTACCCCAGCGTTCGGCGTACCGCACACGATACTGGCCGGAGTACGAGATCGCGGTGAGCTCATCGTCGTCGCCGAGCAGCGGCACGTTGTCTTCGCCGAACCGCATGATGCGTCCGTCGCGCGTGACGATGCGATCGATATCCGACTTCGCGATCTCGAAGTCCAGCCCCGTTTCCTCGTCCTTCACCGTGATGCTGCTCTGCCGCACGCTCAGCACGCGGCCTTCGAACACACGCCCGGCATTGAGCACGATGTCGTCGGTGGCACGCGCCGGCGCCGGCGCAACGGACACAGGCTGGCGACCGACGCGCGGCGCATTCGGCGATGAATCGCGTGCCGTCGATGCAGCGTCGCGCGGTGACGCTGCCGAATCGCCGGACGCGATGACGCCAGTG
>JACMLX010000082.1 GCA_014379355.1 Gemmatimonadaceae bacterium | reverse complement strand
TGAGCGCAACGATGCGGGCGTTGCCGGCCGCCGCGAGCGCGCGCTGCAGGCCGAGGGCGAGCGCGAAATGGCCGAGATGATTGGTGGCAAATTGCATCTCAAAGCCTTCAGCCGTACGCTCGAGTGCAGGCAGCGCCATGATGCCGGCGTTGTTGACGAGCAGGTGCAGCGGTCCCTCCCACGCATCGACGAACGCCGCAATCGTCGCTCGGTCGGCCAGATCGAGTCGCAGTGCGCGGATCTCCGGATTGCCCGTCGCGGTGACGATTTCTGCGATCACGGCCTTTGCCGCATCGACATTCCTGACTGCAACGGTGACGTTGGCGCCGATGCGTGCCAGCGCTCGGACGGTCTCCGTGCCGATTCCGGACGCGCCGCCAGTCACGATCGCGCGACGGCCGGTTAGGTCGATTCCGGCCGAGACCTCGGCGGCGGTCGATGTGAAGCCGAATGGGGTGGTGATCAAGGTCATTGCATGCACTCCTGATTGGTTCGTGGGATCGCGGCCGCTGTGTGCGTAGAGTACGTCGTCACGACTCAGGTGCGGCGACACGGCAGCGATGATCTGCTCGCGTGAGCGGCGCCGTTCCCCATCGTGACGGTCTCAGCCTACACGTCCGGTGGTGTCGCGCTATGGGCCGATGGAGGTACGCACCACCGGCGCGAAGTGCATGCGACGATGGTGGTGGTCGAGCATTCGACGGCATCCTGCTCGCCATCACGATGCGTGTGCCTGTAGCCGAAAGTCATACGCGATGATTCGTCTTTCTGGTGACGCCAGGCCGAGCGAACATGCGTACGCTGCATACGCTGCTTCGGACGAGACGAAACCCGGTCGGAATCGGCGCGCACGGCGACAGCGCCAGTTGGTTGGGACGCAACAAAAGGCCCGTGCTGGATGGCTGCACGTCAGGGCGTATCGACTACCCCGATGTTCACCTGAGGAGGGTGACAGAATGCAGATTCTCAAGGCTGGGCGCGCGTGCTGCTGCGGAATCGTATTGCACACGCTCATTCTCAGTACGAATGCCGGTGGGCAGCCCATCGACGCTGGGCCACACCCCGGACCGCTGGATTCCGCAACGGCACAACTCCGCTGCATAGCCGCCGGAGCGCGCGTGTCCGACTCGCATGCGGCTACGACGATGGCTCGGACAGCGTTCGTCGCGTCCCTGCAGCCGTGCATGACCAGAATGCACGCCGGAATGCATGCCGCACTGTCCCGCATGTCGAGCAGCGCTGACAGCACGTTCGTCGAGGCGATGATCGCGCACCATCAAGGCGCCATCGATATGGCGCGGCAGATCCTCGTGTATGGTCGTGACTCCGCGCTTCGCGCGTTCGCGTTGGGCATCGTCGCGGAGCAGCAGGTCGAGGTCACGCAGCTCGAACACTGGTCGGCGGCGCGCTCTTCGGCAGCGGTGGATCGGCGAGTCACGACCGAGCTGCCTGTTCGCGCATCGTTCCGCGGAACGCAGCGCGCCGACAACCATCGCGACCGTGTGTACACAGCCGATCAGGTCTCGAACACGGTGTCGGTGATCGACCCGGCGACGAACCGACTTCTCGGCCAGCTTCGCCTGGGCAGCGAGCGCCTGTCGCCGCTACCATCAGCAGCCTTCATGCTCAGTGCCCTGTACGGTGGCGAAATCAACGTGCACGGCCTCGGATTCTCGCCGGATGGCCGATGGCTCGACGTGGTGTCGACGGCCACCAATGCCGTGACCATTGTCGAGACAGCGACGAACCGCGTGAAGGGAACCGTCTACGTCGGAAGAAATCCGCACGAGGGATTCTTCAGCCCCGACGGACGTGAATTGTGGGTGAGCATTCGCGGCGCGAACTACGTCTCGGTGATCGACCCGGTGCGGATGCGCGAGACGCGTCGCGTCGTGACCGCGCCGGGGCCGAGCAAGATCGTGTTCCGACCTGACGGTCGGGTGGCCTTCATCAATCACTCTTTCACTGCGGAACTCGATGCTGTCGACATCGCGTCCGGTCGCGTGCTCGCGCGAGTGCCCGTGGTCAGCCGCTTTTCGCCGGACCTCGTCATCACGCAGGATGGAGCGCAGGTCTGGATGACGCACAAGGACGTCGGCAAGGTCACCGTGGTGAATGCGCGAACGTACGTCGTCGAGGGTGTGATCGAGACCGGTCCGATCACGAATCATGTCACGATGGCGGGACCCGGCGGAGGCACACGCGTCGGTGGCGCGAGCGCTGGAGACTTTGCGTATGTCACCGTGTGCACGGAGAACGCGGTGAAGGTGTACCGACGGGATCGCACGCTGGTCACGACGATTCCGGTCGGCGCGTGTCCACACGGCATCTGGGCTTCCGGCGACGGGACGCGTGTCTACGTGGGGCTCCAGCAGGGTGACGGCGTCGTCGTGATCGATACACGGATGAATTCGGTCGTTGCACAGATACCGATGGGCCAGTCGCCTCAGGCGCTCGTGTATGTACCCGACGCCGTGCCGACTGGAGACGGGACGCAGAACCTCGTCCCGCTGGCTGTGCTGCGACGGCCGATCGAGATCGCACTCTCGGCACCAGGCGGCATCACCGCTGCGTGGGGGCGCGTGTACGTACGCTCCATGGGTCCGATTGATGGCATCGATGTGAGTGTTCGCGGACTGTCGCCGGCTACGTCCTACACGCTGTATCTCATGGATGGGGACGGAGCGCGCGTGTCATGGAGCGTTCCACTCGCGACCGTCGTGACAGACGCCAACGGTGGCGCCGCGCTCGTCGAAGCTGTCACCGCGGCGCCGCTGCCGGATATCTCCGACGCGTCAGGTCGACGACTCGTGCTCGTCGAAGGGATCGTGCCCAATGGGCCTGCCGCGCTGACGTCACCCGTGACTCGTGAGCGCTGACAGACGGTGACGGAGAGACCGCGCCGTCATGATGCGCCGTGCGGCAACCTTTCGAAACAACAGGAGCCATGGAACGCGAACGACAGATCGCCAATGACCGGCGCTACGCCACCGCGTCGCGGCACAGCGCGTGAATGATCTGCAGGCCCGCCGCCGCCGAATCCGGTAGCGCGTATCGGTCCTGAAGCTCGCCCGGATCGGCGTAGCTCAGCCACGCCTTGGCGTCCGCGTCGGTCCACGCGAGCGCACGCAACGGCAGCTCCAGTCCGGCCAGCGGCGCCGCAGCGAGCACCGGCGTGCCGCCGCGCGGGTGACCAAACACCAATTGCGCCATCGGAGCGAGCGTGAGGCCGGCTGCGGTGGCATCGCGCGAGAACTCGATGCGCGCGAATACAACCAGCCCGCGCTCCGTCACGAGCGTGGCGAGCCGGTCCAGCAATTCGGGAGCCGGGTACGGGCTCGGCAAGGTCACGGTCACTGAAATTTCCCGCGTATTCCGAATGGTTCGTTCGAAGAGTTTCCGTCGACGTTCACGCGCTCAACCGACTGCTGCCGGAGCTCGCGCAGCCCAGGCGACGCAACGCTGCGCGTCGATTGTACGATGAAGTGCTGCGTGAGCAGTGCACGCCGAGCGTGCATGATTCAGCCCACTGCGGCATCCGGACGCGCGCCGGCGTGCATGTCCAGGCGCTCGGCGCCGGTTTCCGCGAGGCTAGCGCGCACGCGCTGCACCTCAGCCTCGGAACCGTGGGCGACGAGCAGGTATCGATCGGCGTGCACGGCAGCTTCATAGCGCAGCACCGAGTTCTTCGGGATACCGATTCCATAGAGCGCCGCACCAAGCGCAGTGAGTCCACCTGTGAACGCCGAACCCGCCACGCCGTTCGCAAGCGCGCTGACGAGTGGTCCGAGAACGACGATGTGGCCCAGCACGGGCACGAACAGCAGCGCGGATCCGAACAGAATGCCGCTCAACGCCCCCCAGAATGCCCCGAGCTTCCCCCAGAACCTGATGCGATCTCCTGTGTTGTAGTAGCCGAGCACTTGCTCGTCGGTGTGATAGCCGCGGCCGACGATCGAGAGACGCTGCATGTCGAACCCGCCCTTCTCGAGTGCCCGCACCGCGCGCTCGGCGCCATCGTGCGTTCCGTAGACCGCGACGATCGCATCGTGTGTGACGAGCTTGTCGGTCTGTGTGCTGGTCGCGGCTGTGGGTGTTGTCGTTTCCTGCATGAGTTTCTCCGTTGAATTGCTGATGCCGACACGCCGACGCCCCATGCGTCGGTCGTCTTTGGGCGAATCGCCAGCGCGCCGTCAATCCGCGATGCGTTCCGCGAAGTGCACGAGCCGGCGCGCCTGGTGGCGGATTGCCTCCCGAAGCAGCTCGGGGATTTCTTCACCTGTCGCCGTGACCGTCACGCCGTACGGATTGCCGCCGCTCCGGAAGGTGATCGGGTCGGTGTAGCCTGGCGGTACGATGATGCAGCCCCAGTGTGCGAAGGTGTTGTTCAGTGACTGCACGGTCGTCTCCTGCCCGCCGTGTGCGTTCTGCGCACTCGACATGGCACTCGCCGCTTTGTTCGCCAACTTCCCCTTGGCCCACAGTGGTCCGGTCTGGTCGAGGAACGCGCGCATCTGGCTGGCCGCGGCGCCGTATCTCGTCGGCGCGCTGAGCAGGTAGGCATTCGCCCACTCGAGGTCCTCGAGCGTCGCGATCTGGATGTGTGCCGTGCGTTCCGCCTGCGCGCGCCAGGTGTCCTGCCCGTTCACGATGCCGCCCGGTGCGGTCTCGGCGACCTTGCGGAGGCGAACGTCGGCTCCCGCCATCCGCGCTGCCTCGGCGGCGACTTCCGCCATCTGGTGATTGGTGCCGTATGAGCTGTAATACACAATGGCGAGTCTTGCTTTGTACATCAGAGAAGCCCTTGGTGTGAAGTGAGCGAATGCGATCCCTACTGTCCATTCGATTTTCGGCGATCAGACCTGTGCCAGGCCGCCGTCGACAAAGAGCTCGATGCCATTGACGAAGCTCGCGTCGTCCGATGCGAGGAACACCGCGGCCTTTGCGATCTCCTCCGGTCGACCGAGCCGGCCAAGCGGCACGTGCGATGCCAGATTGCCGAAGAGTTCGGCCTCCAATTCGGGCGTCCCGGCGAGCGCACGAAGCCCTGGTGTTTCGATAGGCCCTGGACTGATGACGTTGATACGAATACCGCGCCCTTTCACGTCGAGGATCCAGCTGCGGACGAGATTGCGCACGGCCGCTTTCGACGCGCTGTAGACGCTGAATGCTGCGGTTCCCTTCACGCTCGTGGTGGACGCAGTCAGGATCACGGATGCGCCGGTGCTGAGCAGTGGCAGCGCTTTCTGCACCGTGAAGAGCGCGCCTTTCACGTTGCGCCCGAACGTGTCTTCGAACTGCGCCTCCGTGATTTCGCCGAGCGGCAGCATCGTGCCGCCACCGGCGTTCACGAACAGCACGTCGAGATGTCCGTGCTCCGACGCGACCCGCGCGAATAGCCGGTCGAGATCTTCCGACT
The DNA here is from genome assembly GCA_014379355.1 of Gemmatimonadaceae bacterium. Classification (GTDB taxonomy): domain Bacteria; phylum Gemmatimonadota; class Gemmatimonadetes; order Gemmatimonadales; family Gemmatimonadaceae; genus JACMLX01. Next base: position 15,608 of record JACMLX010000082.1, on the reverse strand, counting down.
TCGACGAATCGGCTCGCACGCCCGTGACGTTCTCACCGAGCGCAGCAACGGCGGCGTCGAGGGCGTCCTGACGGCGGCCAGTCACAAACACCCGTGCCCCTTCCTCGACGAAGCGCTTTGCGGTGGCGAGTCCGATGCCCGTGGTTCCGCCGGTGACGACCGCGATTTTGTGTTCAAGTTTGTATGCCATGCTCCGTCCTCCGTGTTTGTTGTGGTGAGATCCGATTCTGACGCGAAATCCTCGCGCATGTTCATGACGTTCGACTTGGCGTTGCCGGGCACACGCGGAACAGAAGGTGCAAACCGGCCGTCGAACTGGCCTGCTAAGTCGGGATCAGCGTGGATGTGGAGACGGTTGATCAACGTCCCCGTGAATTCGAAGACGTTGCAGTAGCGGCCCTCGCTCTTCGCTCCTGCCGGGAATGGCGTTCCATCGGCGTATTGGCCCGCCTCGAATCCTTCGACGACGAGGCGTGTGCCCTGGTGTGTGAACACCATGCGGCTCGGGTCGTGTTCGAACCGGCCCACCACGCTCGTGAGTGTCTGCACCAGGTGCACCAGGTCAGCCTTACCGCGCGTGGTCCCGATCTTTGGGAAGTACGCCTGCACGTCCTCGGTGAACATGTCGAGAAGGGTCTCGTCTCCTGCATCAACCTTGGCGAAGTAGGCCTTTGCGAGCCGAATCTGTTGGTCAACTGTCGTTTGGTCGCTGCTCATCCAGTTCTCCGTAAGTGGACGTCGACGCAGGGCGACAATTGAGTCACGGCGCGCGTCCCGTGTCGGAATCATGCGCGCGGCCGCATGGTGTCCGCGTCCGCTGAAGGGCCAATCATCACGTATGTCGTTCGGATGATTCGTCAGCCGAGTGCGCGCGTCATGCCAGATGGCATACGCGTGCGTGTGCCGCATGACCGACTCGAGGAGTCGCCGAACGCCGGACGCGTGCGCGTACGGCGCGGTCCATCGTGGTGATGTGGTTCCGCATGTCGCGGATCCGCCGGCGGGCTGGGGCCCGACAACTACCGATGGGGGACAACCATGAGTGCAATGAAGGACGAGCGAGGAAGCGGTGGCGCGGTCGCGCTGGCGCCATCGGCATCGACGGCGGCGAAACGGTCCGCGTCTTCGCCAGCGGCAGCCTCAACGGGATCTGCGCACTCGACAGCAGCGGCGGCGCCGATTCGCCTTGAACCCGTCACGCAGCAGTTCATCGACAGCGTCGCCGACGGGCAGCCGCTTTACACCATGGAAGCGAAGGCCGGGCATCAGGTGTTGACTGACCTGCAGTCGAAGCCAGTGCCGCTGCGGCCCGCAGACATCGAGGACGTGGTCTGGCCTGTCGGGCCGACCGGGAGCACGCGCATCAGAATCGTCCGGCCGAAAGGCGCGACCGAAGTGCTGCCGCTCGTCATGTTCTTTCACGGCGGCGGTTGGGTGCTTGGCGACAAGATCACGCATGACCGGCTCGTACGCGAGATCGCGGAAGGCGTGCACGCGTGTGTGGTGTTCGTCGACTACATCAACTCGCCCGAGGCGAAGTTCCCGACCCAGAATGAACAGGCGTACGCGTCGATGCTGTATGCCGTGGAGCGCGCGAAGGAGCTGCGTGCAGACGCGTCGCGCCTCGCAATCATCGGGGACAGCGTCGGCGGCAACATGTCCGCGGCCATCACGCTGATGGCGAAGGAGCGCGGCGGGCCGAAGATCGCATTTCAGGTGTTGCTGTATCCCCTCGTCGAGTACACGTCGGAAGACGGGTCATACGGGAGGTTCAGTGACGGCCGCTGGCTGACCGCGAAGACCATGCAGTGGATGTTCGACCTGCAGGGGCTCGATGGTACGCAGGACTATCACGCCTATCCGCTGCGCGCAACGATCGAACAGCTCCGCGGGTTGCCGGATGCGCTGATCATCACCGATGACGACATCCTGCAGGATGAAGGAGAAGAGTACGCGTACAAGCTCGGCCTTGCGGGTGTGCGGGTGACGACCGTGCGATACAACGGCACGGTGCACGACTTCGCCATGCTCAATCCGCTCGCGAATACGCCAGCGGCACGCGGCGCGATTCAGCAGTCGATCGCGGCCCTGCGCAGCGCGGTTCGCCCTGGCGCCTGACCAGGGATGCACGACGGGCACGCGGCCTGACGCGACCGCCGCGTGCCCTGACCGCGTCGAATCCATCCTGACCCAACCAACTCAGAAGGAGTAGATCATGCTCAAGACCTTGATTGTCGTTCCACTGGCGCTGACGGGAGTGCTCGTCGGCAGTGCGGCACGGTCTCACGCCGAGCGTATTGACGCGACGGTGCGAAACATCGTGCTCGTTCACGGTGCCTACGCCGACGGATCGAGTTATGCCCGCGTCATCCCGCTGCTGCGGGCCAAGGGTTTTCATGTCACCGCCGTTCAGAACCCGCTGACGTCGCTCGCTGCCGACGTCGCTGCAACGAAGCGTGCAATCGCGCGCATCGGTGGCCCGGTGATTCTCGTCGGCCATTCATCCGCGGGCGTCGTGATCACCGAAGCCGGCAACGATCCGCGGGTCGCGGGACTCGTGTACATCTCGGCGATTGCGCCCGACGACGGACAGTCTGCGAGTGATGCCCTCAAAGGGTATCCCGCCACACCTGGCGGCGCCGAACAGCATCCGGATGCAGCGGGTTACCTGACGATCACACGCAAGGGCGTCGACGAGGATTTCGTGCCCGATCTCGCACCGGCTGATCGCGCGCTCGTGTTCGAAACGCAGGGTGACTGGAATTCAACATTCCTCACGGAGAAGGTGACACGAGCCGCGTGGCGGACCAAGCCGTCCTGGTTCATCATCCCCGACGATCGCATGGTACCGGTACAGCATGAGCGCGATGCGGCCGCGCGCATGCGCGCGAAGGTCACCACCCTGGCGGCGAGTCACGTGCCGATGTTGTCGCACCCGAACGATGTGGCTGCGGTGATCATGGATGCGGCGGCGAACGCACCGGCTCGCGCGACGGCGACCGCGGGTACGCGGTAAAGCGGCGTCGTGGAATGGAGACTGGCGACCTCGGCGACGTCTCGCTGAAATATCAGTGATGCTGCTTCGATCCTGCACGTGAGATGCGCGGACGTACGGTGTGTTCCGCACGGCACCCCGCGTTGTCGACGTTACGAAGGCGAGTGTTCTGCGTGGCGATCGCGCGTGCATGCCGCACGCGCGATACGCCGTCAGCACTATCTTCGCTTACATCATGGCTCTTCACTCGCCGCGTGTCGCGAACCTGGCGTCGTGTGGTCTGTCGGCACCGCGCCGGTGGCGGGTGCGTGGCGTGTTGTGCATTTCTGTGTTCCTTCTCGGCTGCGGTCTGCCTTCCTCATCGGCTGCGCAGTCGACTCGACCCTCCTTGACTCAGCTTGCGCACAGGGTGTGGACAACGAAGGACGGCGCCCCCGGTGGTATCACGGCGCTTGCGCAGACGCGTGACGGATTTCTCTGGCTCGGGGGCGCGACGGGCCTGTTTCGCTTCGATGGCGTTCGCTTCGAGCGGTATGAGCCGCCGGACGGCCAGTTTCTGCCGGCTACCGCCATCGCTGCCTTGTGGGCGGCCCCGGATGGGTTGCTCTGGGTTGGCTTCAATGCGGGCGGAGTGAGCAAAATTGCGCCCCGCGGTGCGGGGCTCGTCAGCTACGGTTTGCGCGAGGGCCTGCCGATGGCCGTCGTGTCGTCGTTTGCCCTGGATTCCGCCGGGACAGTCTGGGCGTCTACTGCGCGCGGGCTCGCGTACCTGCAAGCATCGAGATGGCATTTCGTCGACACCACGCGCGGATACCCAGGAGGGTACACGAACCAGATCATGGTTGACCGGCGCGGCGGCCTCTGGGTGGACGCACCGGTCGGTGTGTACACGCTCCCTCGCGGCTCGGCACGATTCACTCGGCGCGCGCCGCCCTTGGACGTAGGCACGAGCTCTTTCGGCGCTGGCAGCGTCTTGGAAGCACCCGGCGGAGACATCTGGTTGGTCTCCGCGACGAACGGCCTCATTCGCCTGGCTGATTCAACGGGTCAGGATGTGTCTGCGGCTCCCTCTTATGACCGCGACGTCGGGCGCTTGCGCGGCTGGGCGAGCATGGTCATCGACAGGAAGGGGAACGCGTGGGGCTTGTACACGCCAGGGCGTCTGGTCCGCGTTGCGCTCGCTGACGGCGAACGAAAATCGGAACGCGCGCCTCCGGCCTGGGACACGCTCACCCTTTCGCCGAAGGCGGGGAGCAGCGGATCTGTGCCCACGGCAGTTCTCGACGACAGGGAGGGGAACGTCTGGGTCGCGACGGAAGGTGGCTTGGAGCAGTTTCGCGAGCCCAAGTTCCGCGCCAGCACGTTGCCGAATTCATTCGAGGACCCAAGACTTGCGGCTGCCGAGGGCGGCAAGGTGTGGGTTGGTGGCGCATTTAATCAGCTGAAACAGATCGACGGCAACGGGAGCACAAGCGGTTCGATCCCAATCCGCATAACGCACGTGTCGCGTGACCTTGTCGGCGACAACTGGATGGGGGGCCTGACCGGCATCTGGCATCACCGCGCCGGTCGCTTCGAGGCCATCAGCCTACCCAGGGAGCTTCGCGATTGCATCATCTATGCGATCGCGCGCGCGCGCGACGGGACACTCTGGGTCTCGGGTCAGCGACGCGGCGTGTTTCTGCGCCGCGGTGGCGTGTGGCAACGCTTCGGAGGTTCGGACGTTCACGCGATGTCGATCACCGCAGACAGCGACGGCCGGACGTGGATCGGATACATGGATGGCCGGTTGGTGCGTGTCGACTCCGGCAACGTGCGCACACGCGAGTATGGCAGCGCCGACGGCCTGAACGTGGGCGGCGTTCTGGCTGTGACGGTCTCGGGCGGTCGCGTTTGGATCGGCGGTGACCGCGGCATGGCAATACTCGACGTGTCCGCGGAAGACGCCTCAAACGTCAGGGCAACTGTGCGTTTCTCTCCGCTTGGCATCACCTCAGGGCCTCTGCGGAGTGTGAGCGGTGTTGTGCTGACGGATGACGCGGTCTGGCTGCGCGATGCGGACGGGGTCGCTCGAATTCCCCACACGGAGGTAGCGCGATCTCTCCGCGAGCGAGGGCGCGTGATGCGCGCGGAGCGCTTCGATTCACGGGACCGCGTAGACGGGCCCGCGTGGTTCGTTGGGCCCAACGCGATTGTGGGCACGGACAAGCGTGTCTGGGTGCCCTGGATCGGTGGCCTCGGCTGGATCGATCCGGCACACATACAGCGCAACACGATCCCCCCTCCGATCATGGTGCGCGCGCTCTCGGCGGCTGGACGCACGTACGCCAATTCGGACCGTGTCACGCTGCCGAAGCGCACCGCCGCAATCAGCGTCGCGTATACGGCGCTCAGCCTGGCTGTGCCGGAGCGCGTGCAGTTTCGCTACCGACTCGTGGGTCTCGACACGACCTGGCAGGACGCTGGGCCGCGACGCGAAGCGTTCTACACGAACCTGCGGCCAGGTGCATACCGCTTCGAAGTGACGGCAGCGAACGACGACGGTGTCTGGAGCGTGGCGCCCGCCACGCTCGATGTGCTGATCCCGCCGGCGTTCGTGCAGACCAATGCCTTCCTCGCGCTGTGCGTCGTCGCGGCAGGCGGTAGTCTCTGGCTGCTCGCTGTCTCGCGACAGCGTCGTGCCGTCGCCTCGGAACGTGCGCGGCAGCAGGTCATGCTGGACGAACGCCTGCGCGTGGCGCGCGAGTTGCACGACACGCTGCTCACCGACGTGGCCGGACTCCGCATGCAACTCGACGCGGCAACTCGCGCGGCGGGTCCGGCTGGCGTCGCGACCGACATTGTCGCGCGGCTGCGCGATCAGGCCAGCGATGCACTCGTGAGCGCGCGGAAGGCGGTAGTAGACATGCGTGCGACGAGTGAGGGACCGGCCCTCCTCTCCGAAAGATTGGCCGCCGTGGCGCGACGGATATTCGCTGACACGAGTGTGGATGTGCGCATCACGCACACCGGCACGCCGCGCCGCTACGCATCCGAGGTCGAAAGCGAGTCGCTCCGCATCGCTGGCGAGGCGCTCGCGAATGCGCGTGCGCATGCCCGCTGCAACGCACTCATCGTGACGTGCGCGTACGATCCACGCGAGTTGCGCATCGAGGTGCGCGATGACGGCCGCGGATTCGACCTGTCGCAGGCCGCGGCCGACGGGCACTTCGGCCTCGTGGGTATGCGTGAGCGCGCAAGCGCGATCGGCGCGCAGCTCTCCGTGAACAGCGTGCCGGCGCAGGGCACGGTCATCCTCCTCGTCGTACCCATCGCAAAGACCGACTGACAGGCGCCATCGGCGCGGCTGTTGTGCAGCGAACTGAGCAAGCGACACGCGCCACTCGGCCTATTCATGCGTCCCTCGAACGTCCGACACGAAAACTCCTCGAACGCCAGACGCCCGCTCGATCTCATTGCGGCATCCTGAAGCTGTGGTTCCGCATCCCGCGGGGCTGACTCCGGGCGGATGCCTGATGACCACGGATGGAGGCGCATCATGAGTGCGATGATTGAGCAGCGCAGTCTTGGCACTGCGCGTGAAGATGCGATTGCGCACCTGCGGACGGCAAGCAAGGCCGCTCGCCACGACTACGACGAGACAGCCGATGGTCAGCCGATCATCCGCACTCTCGCTCACGATCCAGTGATACTGAGTGGTCACGCGTTTACCGGTGTCGTGTACTCCACCGCCGGTGACAGCCCGAGGATCGTCGGGCTGATGTGTATCGCAGCGATGGCTATAGATGATGTGCCGTTTGCAATCGGTACGCTCAACCACCACCCGACCTCAGGCTACGGCAGCGGGCATGAGCTCGAATCCGCCGAGTGGGTCATCATCCCGATAGGTCGGACGATGCCAACGGTGATTGGGCGCGAGACCGCCGCGCGGATTCCAGCGGCGAAGGTCCCACGGCTTGGCGCGGGGCACGTGAAGCTGCTGCCAGCGTCGCTCGAGCATCCGGTGGTGATTGTCGACGCCGTAGTCAACGCGTCTTCCATCATCACCACGACCACGGGAATGCCGTGAATCCCCGCGTCCCGCATGTGTGGCAGTCGTGCGCGCACAGAAAACGCATTGGCGCCGCGATCCTGCACCTCGACGCGCCCCCATGTCCCTCACCGGAGCACACTCGTGCGCCTCACCGCCACCTGCCTTCTCGCCATGACCGCCGTCATCTCGAACGCCACTGAAGGGCAGACGCCGAGCCCATCTGACGGCCGTCGACTGTCACCTCTCGTCGCCATTGCCGACGAGGCACCGCCTCGCCTTATCGTCGATGCGCCACTCGCGGAACCGCTGACCCGTGGCCTCGTGTTCATTCAGTATCGCACGGAGCATTTGCGCGTGGTGCCTGTTTTCGGCATCGGTGCGCTCGACGTCTCGCCGCGCATCGGGCACCTGCATATCACGATCGATGATCTGCCGTGGCACTTCGTCGACGCGAGCGGTGAGACCGTGTCGCTCGTCGGCCTGCCGCCGGGTGCGCACAAGGCACTCTTCGAGTTGGCGGATCCAACGCATCGCGTGATCACCAGTCAGACGGTGCATTTCACGGTGCCGGTGCAGGCGCCGCCCACCGTCTTTCTGCCGAGTGCGCCTGGTCGCGCGTCTCCCTAGCGCGGGCGACGGTGATCGTCGGCGGAGCGCCTGTCGCCTTCGGCATCCATGTCGAAGTGGTCGTCGAGATGCAGATATCCTCGCTGCAGCGCGACCGTCACGGCTTCGGTGCGGTCTTCTGTGCCGAGCTTCCGGAAGATGTGCTGCAGGTGGACCTTCACCGTCCCGGTCGTGCGGCCGATGACGCGCGCAACTTGGGTGTTCTGCAGCCCCTTCGCGACGAGCCGAAGCACCTCCACTTCACGCGCCGTCAGGTCCACGCGGGGCGTGAAGTCCGAGAGTGCGCTCGCAACGGCGGACGGAAGCGCTCGTCGTCCCGCGGCCGCGTTTCGGATCGCCTGAAACAGCTCCGCTGCCGGCACCTCCTTCAGGAGGTATCCGATCGCGCCGGCGACCAACGCGCGATGGATATCGACGTCACCGTCGTACATCGTGAGCACGACGATCCTGGCCTGCGGGTCTGCGCGCCGGATGGCCTGCGTGGCCGCGACACCATCCATTCCCGGCATCCGCAGGTCCATCAGCACCACGTCGGGACGGAGCGCCGCGTACCGTTCGACGGCCTCGACACCGGTGCCTGCGTCGCCGACGACTTCGATGCCCGGCTCGGTGGCAATCAGTGACGCGAGCCCGGCCCGCACCACGAGGTGGTCGTCGGCAGTGAGAACACGAATCGTCATGCGTTCAAGAGGGCCGGCGGCCTGCGTGTTCGCAATATGCCAAATGGCATGCATCAGGCAGTCGCGCGAACATCAGCTGGCGCCGTCGCGTGGGATGACCACCACGACCGTCGTGCCCTGTCCGGGTGCACTCGCGAGAGTGAACCGCGCACCGATTGCAGCGGCACGTTCGCGCATGCCCAGGAGCCCGTAATGACCGTTCGCGCCTGCCAGCGCCGGGTCGAAGCCTCGCCCATCGTCGTGCACCTCCAGGCGCAGTGCGTCGGGGCGGTACGCGCAGGTCACGCTCACGGTGCGACAGTCCGCGTGATTGCGGCAATTCGTCAGCGCCTCCACTCCGATGCGAAACGCCTCGATCTCGACGATTTGTGAGTATCGGCGCCGAATTCCCGTATGCGACACGCGCGCAGTAACGCCGGTGTCGGCAAAGATTCGGCGGGCGGCCTCGGCCAGCTGCTCGTCGACAGGCCGCGTGAACTCCGCAGGCGTGCGCATCGCCACCACCGCTTGCCGAGCGTTCACGAGCACGTGGCCGGCCTGGTCGCGGATCGCGGCAATGGTGGCGCCGATCCCCGCCGGTCCGGCCACGCGCGCGACCGCGTCGAGCTGCATCCGGATTCCGGCGACGTCGGTCAGCAGGGTGTCGTGTAACTCGCGTGCCACCCGTGTCCGCTCGGCAAGCGTGACGTCGAATCGCGCACGCATCGCGGCAGCGTTCCGCTGCTGACGCCACAGAAGCAGGAGCCAGACCGCGCCGCCTGCTGCAACGGCGCAGAGTGCGAGGAAAGCGTTGGTCTGCACGAACGCCGGTGGAATCAGAATGTCAACCGCCGCAGGCGCCACGCTCCACACGCCGTCGTCGTTGGCCGCGGTCACCTCGAACCGGTATTCACCTGGCCGCAGGTTCGTGTAGAACGCTTCGCGCCGAGGACCGGCGTCCTGCCACGTGGTATCGAGGCCGACGAGCCGGTAGCGAAACTGCACACGCTCCGGCACGGCGAGACTGAGCGCGGTGTACGCGATGTTGAGCGCGCTCGTGCGCTCTGGGAGCGTGACGCTGCTCGACTCCGCGTACGTGCGTCCGCCGGCGGCGAGCGCCCGCACCATGACGGGTGGTGGAACCTCGTTGCGGCGGATGTGCGACGGATCGATCCAGCCGAAACCGCCGATCCACGACACCCAGAGGCGCCCGTCGGTCCCGAGAACTGCGGTCGGCCCAAGAAAATACGCTGGTGCGTCGATGCGGTCGCGCGCGTCGAATCGCTCGACATGCACGTGGTAGGCCGGCTCGCGCAGCGCATGCCTCACCTCATCGGATGGCACCCGAGCGACCCCGTTGGCGTGCCGCACCCACAGCTCGTCATCAGTGACAACGATGCCGCTGACAGACCGCAGTTGCTCGCCGACAACGAGGAGCGGTGCGAAGCGGGCACGCACAGCTCCTTGCGCGCCACTGGAATCCGTTCCGGCGAGGACGGCGACTCCGAAATCTCCGCCGACCCACACGTTCGCGCCCCTCACCGTCGTCGACAACACGCTCCCGACGCTCAATCCGTCGTTCACGCCGTACACGACACTCTGCGTGCCTTGCCCCCCCTCTCGCACCAGCCGTCCATCCATATAGCCCAGCCACGTCCAGCCGGCGCTGTCCGACGTCATCGCCGCTGCTGTGGCATCGGACGCACCGTAGCGTTCCCACACCGACCCAACGCGCCTGAACACGCCGCGCCGTTGCGCCGAGACATAGAGCGTTCCATCGCGCGCGTTTGTGATGGCGATGAGTATGCTATTGCGGAGCGCGGCTGGCAGCGCGACGGTTGCGAACTGTCCGTCGCGCTCATGCCACAGCCCGAACCGCCCGCCCGCCCACACCTCGCCACTCACGTCGCGCTGCATGGCGCTGAGTCGCCACGCCGGCGGCACCTCGCGTGCGGGCGCGCCAGCCGTGACGCGGTGCAATCGACCGAAAAAACCTCCGACCCAAATCGCGCCGCTGTCTGCAGCTGCGATCAGTGGGACGTCGTCCGGATACGTCCACGCGCTGGCCAGGAACTTCGGCATGCGGAACTGGTCCAGGCCTCCATCGGTCGAGACCCAGATGTTCCCCTCACGATCCTCGAGCACCGCAAATACGGTGCGCCCGCTCGTCCCCACGTTCGGCGAAAACGCAAGTGTGTCCCACTCAACACGGCCTTTTGCCTCCCGCCCGGACGCAGCGAGCGTGACACGGACGAGTCTTCCGCTTGTGTATCGTCCCCACGCGTGCGCATGCCTATCGATGACGACGCCCCTCCAACCGCGAGCCTCGCCCCGGTCACGGTCGTAATACGGCGTCGATGACAGCGGCCGACCAACGCTGTCGGCCAGACGCGCGACGCCCAAGGCCAACGATGACGACCAGACCTCGCCGCTCGGCGCCGCGCGCACCCCGCCGGTGCCGATCTCGCCCTCTCCCGTCGCCAGCGCAGGAGCGCGCCGTGTAAATCGCGCTGTCCCTCGCGTCAGCACAAAGACACCGTCGGCGCCGTCAACCCACAGTGCGCCGCGGCCGTCAACCGTCAAATCATTGGTGAAGCCGCCCGGGTACCCACGGTCCGCGCCGACCGTGTGCCACTGCGAGCCGGTCAGGTACGCGAGCCCCTTCGTGGTCGAAACCCACAGCGTACCGGCTGAGTCGAGTGCCAATGCGTTCACGGGGCCCGTGAGCAGTCCGTCACGCGCTCCGTAGTTGGCGATACGCCCTCGCGAAATGACGCTCACGCCACCCAGCGCATAGCCGACACCCAGCGCACCGTCAGGGAGCGCGGTGAGCACGGCGATGCCGATGGACGGCATCGTGCTGCCGGCTGGCGGCTCGTAGCGTTCGAAGTTGACGCCGTCGAATCGAAAGAGCCCTGTTGCTCCGCCGAGCCAGAGAAAACCATCCTTCGTCTGTGCGAGGGCACCGGTGCCACCCGGCGCACCGTCCCGTGCGGTCCACGCGCGGTGAGAGAGTTGAGCTAGCGTGGGCTCGGGTGACTGCGCGCGTGCCGCGGCACCGAGGAGCGCGCTGCTGGTGCCTGTCAGAAGTAGCACGGCGCGCCGATATAACATGGACCGAGAGTATATGACATACCACACGCCGCCACCTGGGCGGATGCCGACAATGCCGCGCCGCCGGACGACCTCGCGGCTGCTGAACGCTGCGCTTTGTGCCATGGCATGCGCAACTGCGCCAAAGTGTGCTCGAGTCTGACTTGCGCAATAGCCCGAAAGCGTAGTGGCCTTACTCACCGCATGGGTCAGTGACAAAGTCCCCCAATGACAGACGCGATGAGCGTGGTGGAAGCGGATCGTAGAGCGCGCATCCAAATGGAACGGCGCAGCATGAGACGCAAGACCACATCCACCACAAGGAGCAACGTATGTCCTCGCTTGATCACCACGACAGCGACAACGATCGCATCGTGAACCCTTCCAGCCTTGGTGCCGCACCACGCAGTCGGCGCGACGTGTTGAAGGCCGTTGGTGCCGTCGCCGCTGTGCCGATGCTGTCCGCGCTGTTGCCGATGCAGGCCAAGGGCATTGCGGTGCCATCCTGGAATCTCATTCCGGGCAGCGCCAACATGCCGCTCGAGCCGGTCACCCAGCAGTTCATCAATGGTCTCGATGGGGCGACGCCGCTCTACAAACTCTCGGCGCAGGCCGCGCATCAGGTGTTGACGGACATTCAATCGGCACCGATCGCGGTGCGTCCCGCCGATATCGTCGACACGACGTTCCCTGTCGGACCCACCGGCAGTACGCGCATTCGCATCCTGCGCCCGAAGGGCGTCAGGGGGCGACCTCCCGTTCTGATGTACTTCCATGGCGGTGGGTGGGTCCTCGGTGACAAGGTGAGTCACGACCGGCTGGTGCGTGAACTCGCGGAAGGAACGCGTGCCACAGTCGTCTTTGTCGACTACATCAATTCGCCGGCGGCGAAATACCCGACGCAGAACGAGCAGGCATACGCCTCCATGCAATACGTGGTCGATCACGCGGCGGAGCTCAACGTCGATGCGTCACGCATCGCCGTGATGGGCGACAGCGTCGGCGGCAACATGGCGACCGTGGTTACGCTCATGGCAAAGGCGCGCAACGGCCCGAAGATCGCGTATCAGGTGCTGCTCTACCCGCTGACGGACTACATCCGCGACGATGCCTCGTATCGCCAGTTCGCAGACGGCCCATGGCTCATCACGAAGACCATGCAGTGGATGTTCGACTTGCAGGGGCTCGACGGGACGCAGGGCATCACCGCGTACCCGCTACGCGCGACAGTCGACGAGTTGCGCGGGCTGCCGGACACCTTGCTCGTGACCGACGACGACATCCTGCAGGTGCAGGGAGAAGCGTACGCTGGGAAGCTCGCAGAAGCGGGCGTGCGGGTGACTGCAGTGCGTTTCAACGGCACGATTCACGATTTCGCGATGCTCAACCCGCTCGCCAGCACACCAGCTACGCGTGGCGCAATCGAGTTGGCAATTTCGAAGCTGAGGACCGCCCTGGGTTCGTGAGCGCGCAGCGATCGACGTCCGTCGCGTCGCTTTGATAGCGAGACAGGGCGAACGCCATCACGAGTCTCGATCATCCGCGATGGCCAGGTTGTCCACGCATCGCTCCTTATCGGATCGGCGAGACACGAATGTCACTGAGCCTGCGCCGACGCCGGCGCAGGACGTGATGAGGTACCGACCTCGGCGCGCGGTCCATTCCGCTGCTGGCATCGCGATCGACGGCGAAGTCTTGCACAAAATCACCGGGACGTCGCACTGTTCAGCGATGCCCAAGCGTGTCGATGGTCTTCGCGCTCACGCGCGCTGGCGAGCTCTCGTCGTGGCAACGGGCGTCATCGGCACGCTCGCCGCAGCACGGACCGCAGGTGCGCAGGCGCCTCCGCTGCGCCGCTACCATCACACGGTCTGGCCGTTTGGCGAAGCGCCGCTCAGCGCGGCACCCTGGATCGAGCATTCTCCGGATGGCTACCTGTGGGGGAGCGCGCGTAACGCACTCGTGCGATTTGATGGCGTGCGTTTCACGATGATCGACGGGACGCGCGAGCCTGCGCTGCGCCTCACGCGGCGTGGCGATCGGCCGTTCACCCCACTGCGCGTCGATCGCGAACACCGCCTCTGGATCGCGCGGGCCGACGGCGGACTCGTCACTTATCGAGACGGTGTGTTTCGTGTCGCTTTCGATCCGGTTGTCGGCCAAGCCCGCTACACCGACGTATACGAGGACGGCGCTGGTCGAATATGGGTCGAAGCAGATTCGGCGGGTCGCCAGTGGATCAGGCGCTTGCAAGGTGAGCACCTCGTGCCTGGAAGTTGGCCCGCAGGGGTGCCCGACTCCGGCGTGACCGTCGTGCGGCCGGATACCGCCGACGGCATGTGGGTCGGCACGCGCGCGCAAGGGCTCTGGCACGTCACGCCGCGCGGGGTCCAGCATTTCGACCCGCCGCCGGTTTCGCCGCGAAACGCGAATCCGGGCAGCGCGGTTTTCCCGGAGTTCCAGACCGCCGATGGCACGCTGTGGGTTTCCACCACCTTTGGCCGTGGCGGGCTGCTGCGCATGCGGGCGGGCGTGTGGACGCCGGTGCCTCTTGACGGCGATCCGGGCAAAGAGCTGTTCATCAGCAGGGTGACGCAGTCGCCCGACGGCACCGTGTACATCGCCAGTCGCACGGCCGGAGTGCTCGTCTGGCGTGATGGCCACCTCGAGCGCCGGCCGCCGGGTGATGGCGCCGGAGGCATGGTGGTGCAGGATATCGTCGCCGACGCGGACGGGACGCTCTGGGCCACGACAGACCTCGGGCTCGAACGATTTCGCCGTGCCGCGTTCATGACGCTCGGTCGGCGCGACGGCGTGCCGTTCGATGCGCCGTATGAAATGGATGGCGACGAGAGCGGCAGGATCTGGGTCCTGGATCCTTCCAGCAACGTGTACCGACTCAACGAGGCCGGAGCGCGCGAGGCGCCGGATTCACTCACGGGACACCGGATTCCGGTGCCGCCCGGTTTGCGATTCCAGCTGGTCGCAGCGTCTCGGCTCGGGGTCTGGCTTGGACTGACGGGAGGCGGCCTCGCAAGAGTGGACGGGAGCGGAATCAGGATCCTCGGTCGTGGCGCCGGGCTTCCCCCGAACCGTATCTACGCCGGCGTCGAGGATGCCGGCGGAGCACTCTGGCTGAGTACTGCACCGCGCGGGCTCGGCGTGCTGCGCGACGGACATTACGCACCCGTTGTCCTGCCCGGTCTCGGAGACAGTGCGAGGGGACTCTTCGTCGCGGGAGATTCCAACCGCCGCGTGATTGCGACAGACCCGCGAGTGTCGGTGGCCTATGCTGTCTCGTCGTCGCGCGCGCCGATTCGTCTCGACTCGCTCGCGCCGCTGCGACGGCCGCTCGAAGCGGTGGCCGTCGAGGCGAAAGACACGCTCTGGGGCGTCGTGAAGCCGAGGGGCGGCGGACCGGATGCGGCACCGACACTCATCCGGCTGGCGGGCGGCAGAGCGGCGGAGGTTGCGCTCCCAGGTCCGGTGCCCGGTCTCACGGGCTTCAACGTGAAGTTGTCAGTGGCGCACGGCGCACTGTGGTTTGCCAGCGGTGATGGCGTAGGGCGCATGCCGCTCGCGGCGCTGCACGCGGCAGCTGACCGCGGGCTCGTCGCTCCCGCACCGCAGACGTTCGGACCGGCGGACGGCCTCGTGTCACCACATCTCACCATGTACGGCGTCGCGCGAATGTTCCGCGCGACGGATGGGCGTATCTGGCTTGCCACACCCGTCGGGCTCGCGGTGGTCGACCCAGCGGCCGTGCCGGTCAACCCCATGCCGCCGCCGGTGCATGTGGAGGAAGTCGTCATCGGCGGACATGAAATGGCGGCAAGTGATTTATCGCGCATCGCACCCAACCCCGACCGCGTCGAGATCCACTACACCGCGGCAAGCCTGCGCATGCCGGAGCGGGTACGCGTGCAGTACCGGCTCGACGGCGTCGACCGGGACTGGGTGGATGGCAGCGTGCCACGCACTGCGACGTACACGCAGCTTCGGCCGGGCTCGTACCGCTTCCGCGTGCGCGCGTGGAATGAGGATGGCGTGCCGAGCACGGGAGAGACCGTGCGCGCCTTCACCGTACTGCCCGCGTGGTACCAGACGCGCTGGGCGCTTGCGCTCGCCGTGCTCGCCGCGGGCGCTGTCGGTGCGGCTGGAATGGGTGCCGTCGCCCAAGCACGGCGGCGCCGCGCGGAGG
>JACMLX010000081.1 GCA_014379355.1 Gemmatimonadaceae bacterium | reverse complement strand
GTCGTGGCGGCCACGGCCTCCGATCCGGCGCCGATGCAGTTCCTCGCGCCGTACTCCGGCTGCTCGATGGCCGAATATTTCATGTACAACGAAGGCATGGCCACGTTGTGCGTGTACGACGACCTGACCAAGCAGGCCGCGGCGTATCGCCAGATCTCGCTCATTCTCCGTCGTCCGCCGGGACGTGAAGCGTATCCGGGCGACGTGTTCTACCTGCACAGCCGCCTGCTCGAGCGCGCCGCCAAGTTGTCGAGCGATCCGAGCGTGGTGGATGGCAAGACGATCCTCAAGCCAGGTGGATCACTCACCGCGCTGCCGATCATCGAAACGCAGGCCGGTGACGTGTCGGCGTACATCCCGACGAACGTGATCTCGATCACCGACGGCCAGATCTTCCTCGAAGGCGACTTGTTCTACTCGGGCGTGCGTCCCGCAGTGAACGTGGGTATCTCCGTGTCGCGCGTCGGCGGTTCCGCACAGACGAAGGCAATGAAGGGTGTCGCCGGTCGTCTGCGCCTCGACCTCGCGCAGTATCGCGAGCTGGAAGCCTTCTCGAGCTTCGCGTCCGACCTCGACGCCGCCACCAAGCGCCAGCTCGATCGCGGCAAGCTGACGGTGGAAGTGCTCAAGCAGGGCCAGTACGCGCCGATGCTGGTCGAGGAACAGGTCATGATCATCTACGCCGTGACGAATGGCCTGATGGACGACGTGAATCCCGGCGCGGTGAAGGAGTGGGAGACGGGTTTCCATGCGTACATGGCGGCCAGTCATCCGGAGATCGGTCAGTCGATCGCCACCGAGAAGGCGCTGACGAAGCCGAACGAAGCGGCGCTGCGTGATGCAATCGCGTTGTACAAGAAGGTCGCGGCGCCTGCCGCGGCCCGCTGATTTCGCGCCAACCGGCAGCCTGACGCACCATGGCCAAGGGTCGCGAGCTCAAGGGACGGATCAAGACCGTCGAGAACACGAAGAAGATCACGCGCACCATGGAAATGGTGGCGACGTCGAAGATGAAGCGTGCCGTCGATCGTGTGGCGGCCGCGCGACCGTACGCGTCAGCGCTGGCGGAAGTCATCGGCGATCTGTATTCGGATGAACTGGCCGAGCAGTTTCCGCTGCTGCGTCAGCCGACGCAGATGCGGAAGGTCGCGCACATCGTCCTGACATCGAATCGTGGCCTGTGCGGCGGCTTCAATGCGAACCTCGTCAAGGAGGCGCGCACGCAACTCGCCGCGCTCGAGCAGAAGGGTCTCGAGGTCGAGCTGCATGTCGTCGGCAAGAAAGGCATCGGCTATTTCAAGTACGTCAATCGCGCGATGGCCTCGCAGCGCATCGACATCAGCGATCGTCCGACGGCCGCCGATGCATCCTCGCTCGTCGACTCGTTGATGGCGCGCTTCATCAGCGGCGATCTGGATGCCGTGTTCGTCACCAGCTCGAAGTTCAATTCGGCCATCTCAACGCCGCCGCAGACTACGCAGGTACTGCCCGTCACGCCGCCGAAAGGCGGTTCGCTCAAGCGTGACTACATCCTGTCGCCATCGGCGGAAGCGATCCTCACCGAGCTGCTGCCGGCCTACGTCAGCAACTCCGTGTACCGCGCGCTGGTCGAGACGGTGGCTGCGGAACAGGGCGCACGTCGCACGGCAATGAA
Organism: Gemmatimonadaceae bacterium; assembly: GCA_014379355.1. Lineage (GTDB taxonomy): Bacteria > Gemmatimonadota > Gemmatimonadetes > Gemmatimonadales > Gemmatimonadaceae > JACMLX01. The sequence continues at coordinate 1,033 of JACMLX010000081.1, read as the reverse complement.
GAACGCCACCGACAATGCGAGCGAAATGCTGAGCGGACTGCGCCGCACGTACAACCGCGCCCGCCAGGCGCAGATCACGCAGGAAATCGCCGAGATCGTCGGCGGCGCCGCCGCGCTGTAACCAGCACGCATCACACGCACGACGCACCACTGATTCACGACCAGACACCCGAGACGGAATTTCATATGGCAGCAACAGCAACTCCCACGGCGGTCATCGGCAGAGTGGTGCAGGTCATCGGGCCTGTGCTCGACGTCGAGTTCGAGGCTGATCACCTGCCTGAGCTGTACAACGCGCTCCGTATCAACGAGACGCTCGCAGACGGCACGGTGATCAAGGTCACGCTCGAAGTGCAGCAGCACATCGGGCGCAACCAGGTGCGCACGGTGGCGATGAGCAGCACCGACTCGGTGGTGCGTGGCATGAATGTGCTGGATACAGGCAGCCCGATCATGGTGCCGGTCGGCGCCGCGGCACTCGGTCGCATCATGAACGTGCTCGGTGATCCGGTCGACAACGGTGCGGACATCCCGGCCGATGCGCCGCGCTGGCCGATTCACCGCAAGCGCCCCGACTTCGTGAACCTCGAACCGAAGACGGAAATCTTCGAGACGGGCATCAAGGTCATCGACCTCATCGCCCCGTTCGTGAAGGGTGGCAAGATCGGTCTCTTCGGTGGCGCCGGCGTGGGCAAGACGGTCGTCATCCAGGAACTCATCAACAACGTCGCCAAGGCGCACGGCGGCAAGTCGGTGTTCTGCGGTGTCGGCGAGCGTACACGCGAAGGGAATGACCTGTACCTGGAATTCCAGGAAGCGAACATTCTCGACAAGGTCGCCCTCGTCTACGGCCAGATGAACGAGCCGCCGGGAGCCCGTCTCCGCGTGGCGCTGTCGGGCCTCACGGTCGCCGAATATTTCCGCGACACCGAGAACGCCGACGTGCTCGTGTTCGTGGACAACATCTTCCGCTTCACGCAGGCCGGTTCGGAAGTCTCCGCGCTGCTCGGTCGCATGCCGAGCGCGGTGGGGT
>JACMLX010000080.1 GCA_014379355.1 Gemmatimonadaceae bacterium | reverse complement strand
GCGCCGAAGGAGCCATCCTGGGCTGCACCGAGATTCCACTTCTGATCAAGCAGAGCGATTCTCATCTGCCGTTGTTCGACACAACGGAGATTCACGTGCAGGCCGCAGCGAACTTCATTACCGGCTAACCGCCTTACAACTCGCAGCCTGGGACGATTGTTCCGGCTTGTCCAGTTTTCTCGCCCGTAGATCCAGTCGCGGGCGTGGTGCCGTACTCCTTGCGTTGACCACTTCACCCGAACGCATTGGAGATCCAAGAATGCGCATTCCCGCCTTTTCCCGGCGCGGAGTCGCGGCAGTCGCTGTCGCACTGATAGGAACGACCTCGTTCTTCGTTGCACAGCGCCTCCTCGCCTCCGACCACCAGGACACACCTGAAGTCGAGCTCAATCCGCGCATGGACATCAATGATGTCTACGCGTTCCCGGGCTCGTCGGCCGATCGCATCGCGCTGGTCGTCACGACGTCGAGCCCGATTGCGGGTCAGACGGCATCGTTCGATCCGAACCTGCTCTACCAGATCAAGGTCGACAACACCGGTGATGCCGTCGAAGACCTCGTCTTCCAGGTGTCGTTCGACAATGGTGTCGGTGCGGCGCAGCGGTTCCAGGTTCGCGGTCCGGTCGCACCGTCCATGACGGGCACGAAGACGATGGTCGAGACGTCCGGCACGATCCTTCAGGGCACCGTCGGCTCCAATGCCGGCAGCGCAACGGGACTGCAGGCGTTCGCTGGTCTGCGCGCCGATCCGTTCGTGATCGACCTCGAACAGTTCTTCAACATCATTCCGGACCGTCGTCCGGCAACCGGCGCATTGGCCGTGCAGAATGGAGCACCGGCGACGTCGTTCCGCACGCCCGGCGTCGATTTCCTGAGGCCGTTCAACGCACTCGCGATCGCCATCGAGCTGCCCAAGTCCTCACTGCAGTCGAGCGCCGCCGCTGACGCGAAGTTCGGCGTCTGGGCGACGATCAGCCGATGATCACGCGCCGACACTCACCACACACCACCGGAGCCTCGCTGATGCGATTCCTGCTTTCCCCGCGCACGCTCTGCGTTGCGCTGGCGCTGCCCGTGTTCGTCGCGTGTTCCGATGACAACGACACGGGCACCACGTCCCCCGACACGACGCGCACCTACAACCAGGTCGAGCGACTCGGCAATCCGCTCGTGAGCGAAGTCTTCTTCATGAAGCGCGATCACGGCCTGCACAACAGCACCGCACCGGCCACTGACGCCGCGAACGATTTCGGCGGCAAGATCAGGGCATTCACGAACGCGTTCAATCGCGGCCCGACGATCGCCAACACACTGGCAACCGTCCTCGTGCCGGACATGTTGATGGTGTATCCGAACCGCGCCGGTAACACGGCCGGGTGGTTGAGCTGGGCACTGGCCGCCGGGTACGGCGGTCGTACGCTGCAGGATGACGTCGTCGATGCCGGCCTGACGGCGATCTTCGGCAAGCTGCTCGACCCGAATGCGACGGTCGTGACCGGCCTGACGTCGGACAACATCAGCACCAGCACGCGCACGTACCTGACCACGTTCCCGTATCTCGAAGCGGCACGATGATCAGCACACGAGTGATGCGTCAGCTTGGCATTGCCACGCTCGTCGTTGGCATCGGCGCGCTGGCGCTCACTCGTGGCAGCTGGCTCCCGTTGCATGCGGAGGGAGCCAGCGCACCGCGTCGTGAACCGGGTTTCTCGGAACGCGGCACGCGTGACATTCAGATCAAGGTCTGGCATCAGGCTCTCGATGCCGATCCCACCAGCGCACTCGTGATGGGCCAGCTGGCGGCGCTGCATCTCCAACGCGCTCGCGAAGGCGGCTCGTGGGAGGATTACATCACTGCCGAAGACTTCGCGCGGCGCTCGATCGCGAAGCGGACGAATCGCAACGCCGGCACATCAGCCACCCTGATCTCGATCCTGCTGGCGCAACATCGCTTCACCGAAGCGCGCCTGATCGCCCAGGAACTCGTGCAGCGCGAGCCGGACATCCCGGAGTATCGCGCCGCACTCGGCGAGGTCGCGATGGAACTCGGTGATGACGCCACTGCCGACACGATGTTCCGGTCGGTGTGGTCGAATCGATCGACGCTCACCATCGGCGCACGGCTCGCCCGCTGGCTCGAGATCAACAATCACGTCACCGAAGCTCGGCGCCTGCTCATGACATCGCGGGATGACGCGGTCTCGCGCGGCGATGTGACGACCGAAACGAAGGCGTGGTTTGCGCTGCGCGTCGGCGACCTCGAACTCCGCGCCGGCCGCGTTCGCGCGGCGGAAGAGGCGTTTCACTACGGGCTTGCGATCGAACCGGATGATCCACGCCTGCTGGCTGCGATGGCGCGACTCGCCGCTGCTCGCCACGACTATCGCGACGTGATCGACTGGGGCGAGCGCGCCATCGGACTGCAGCTCGATCCCGCCACACTCGGATTGGTCGGCGATGCATACGCCGCACTGGGGAACCGCGCCAAGGCCGACGAATACTTCCGGACGCTCCAGGTGGCCGTCAGCATGCAGCCCGGTGCCTATCACCGCGCCTGGAGTCTGTATCTGCTCGATCATGGCATGCAGGTGAGTGACGTGTTGCAGAAGGCACAGGATGAGCTGCGCGAACGCAAGGATGTGTACGGATACGACATCGTCGCGTGGGCGCTCGAGAAGTCTGGACGTCACGCCGAGGCACAGCAGGCGATGCGTCAGGCACTGCGTTTACAGACGCCGGATCCGCTGCTGCTGCATCACGCGCAGGTGATCGGCATCGCATCGGACTCGACATTGGCCGACCGCTGATCATGTCCGACTTTCTCGCCTTCCTGCAGATCGGGTTCCGCCACATCGTGGCGTGGGATGCCGCCGATCACGTGCTGTTCCTGCTCGCGCTGGCGGCGATCTATCGCGGTCGTGACTGGCGCGCCGCGCTGGCCGTGATCAGCGCGTTCACCATCGGCCACAGCATCACTTTGATTCTGGCCGTGACGAACGTGCTCGTGCTGCCAACGCGCCTCGTCGAATTCCTGATTCCGGTGACGATCGTGGCGACCGGCGTCGAGAATCTGCTCATGCGGGATCGCGCGGCACATGGCACTGGTGCGCGCCATCGGCCGGTGTTCGCGGCCATCTTCGGTCTGGTGCACGGCGCCGGCTTCGCGGGCTACCTGCAAAGCCTGTTCATGGACAACATCACGTTGCCGCTGCTCGGCTTTAACGTCGGCATCGAGCTTGGACAGATCGTTGTGCTGCTCGTGGCGGCTGCGGTATTCCTCGGTGCCGATGCGGCGCTTCGTGGATTGCCGCGTCGCGCCGGCTGGCCGGATGCCTTTCAGCTTCGACTGATCACGGTATCGGCGGCCATCACACTCGTCGCGACCGGATGGGCGGTGGAGCGATTCCCGCGATGATGCCGCGACTCCGGCGCCACGCGCGTCAGTTCTCGGCCATGTGCCTGCTGCTGCTTACACTGCCGACCGTCGTCGAAGCACATGCAATTCACACCACACTCACCGTGCTGACGGCGTCGCCGACGGGTCTCAACCTCAACATCCGCGCGTTCGCTGACGACTTCTCGGCGACGGTCGCCGCGTTTGCCGGTCGCAGGGCCCCTGCGGATTCGTCAGCGCCTGCGCCGGACGTCGTGCGGTACGTTCGCGCCCACTTCGCCGTTCGCGACGCGCAGGGACGGATGGTGACGCTGGAGTCGTGCGGAATCCGGCGTGCGGCGGAGCTGTACTGGCTCTGTTTCCGCGCCGCGCTGCCGAGCGGCAGCACGGGCGTCGTGGTGCGTAACCAAATGCTGACCGAATTTCATGCGGACCAGGTCAACATCGTGCAGGTGGACGATCGGGGCACACGCCGCACCTTGCTCTTCACCAAGGCGAGTGCCCCCTCATCGATCAGTGGCGACTGATCAGGCCACCGTCGCTGTCGGAAGCCAGATCCTGAGTCGGTCCGCCGTCTCCGGCTGCTCGAAATATGCGGAGTGCCAGATCCCGCGATCCGACGGAAAGACGAGGCGCGACGATTCCTCGAGCGGGAAGTGCGGACCGCTGGCGGTGAACACACCGTCGGTCGGTACCACCAGGTCATTTGGCGCATCCTTGAAGATGCGGTCAACCACCGCGTCACCGATCTTCGCCTTGATGATCGTCTTGAGCGGAGCGGTCTCCGGCGTGTTCGGTTCGAAGTTGGCGCAGATTGCGTAGTACCTCGTGCCGTTTTCACCGGCCACGTTGACCGCCTGCAGGTAGTCGCCGACGGGATTCATGGACATCAGGCCGTCGAGCGCCTTCATCGTCGCGTGCGCCACGACCTTCACCGTCGTCACGATCGCTTCGAGCACCTCCTCCACCGGCCCGGTCGGCAGGATGTTGAGCGCGGTCGTGTACCGGTCGATCATGCTCATCATGTGGTCGGGCTGCGCGAGCAGTGTGCCGGCGTTCGGCGTTCCCACGAACACGATCGATCCGACGTGGAACTCGTCGTCGCTCACGTCACCGCCGGCGCGTTCCGACAGCGCGCGCGACACCAGGCCGCCGCGACTGTGGCAGATGATGTCCACGTTCAGCTTCACACCGGCCGCGCGCATCATCTCGAAGAACTTCTTCGCGTTCGTCTTCGGGTCATCGCTCAACGAGAAGTGATTGTACGCGAAGACGCGTCCGCCATAGGTGTCGCTCAGCTCCTCGAGCACGGCTTTCGGCAGCTGCATGAAACCACCGTGCGCGGTGCTGAAGGTCCCGTGCACGAAGAGCAGGGCAGGCCCTTCCGCCATGCGCTTCCAGTCGGCATCGGTGAAGGCGCCGGCACCGGCAGTCTGATAGTTGTCCGGGGTGAACGTGCGCACCCCATACGGGCGCTTCTTCGTTTCCCACTTGCGCGTGAAGTGCTCCCCGATGGGACCGAGGATCGGATCGGTGATCGGATAGACGAGCACCTTGAGCAGCTTCTTGCCGATCGCGCCGATGATTCCGCGTTTCGCTCCGGCCGTGTCCTTGCCAGGTGCCGTATTCGGAATGCGGAACACGAATTTTGCTCCGGAACCACCGCGCGTCGCGGGTGGCTGCACGGTGTTGTCCGTATTGAGCGGCACATGCCAGCTGAGCGCGCCATCCACCACGCTCAGCACGACGCATCCCTGATCCGGCGTCGTCATCGGCACTTCGAGTTCGAGCGCATCATCACCATTCGGCGCGCGTGACGAGTTCACCGCACCATTCTGTGGCGTCGTACGCACGTCGTTCAGCTCGATCTGCTTGATCTCGGTGACGTGGGCATCCGCCAATGCTGCATCGAGCGCCGGCATTTCATTCGCAGCCGGTGAACGTGTGCCGAGCTTGCGTGGACCATCGCTCGTCTTTCCTGTCGCCGTCATGCCGGGTGCACGCAGCGAAAACCCCTGACCGATCTCCACTGTGGCACCGGTTCCATCGAGTACGAAATCTGGCATTGCCGTCTCCGGGTAGCGTCAGGCGTGCGTGAATGAAAAGTGCGGGTGTCCGTAGTGCACGTACGCGAGCCAGGTGGACTGTCGCTTCTTCGGATCGGGTTCACTGGCGTACTGCGAGCGCATGTCGGCAAGGACTTCGGACACTGCGCGCGGCGCGTTGCCATCGGCTCCGAAGGCGCGTGCGTAGAAGTCGAGCGCGATACCCTTCGCGATCTGGTCGTTCACGCTCCACAGCGGACCGACGAATCCGCTGAAGCCGGCACCGATCGCCATGCCGGGGAAGCCGGCATAACGATTGAGCTCCGTTCCACCATTGCCTACCTGACAGGCATTCATGAAGAGGAAGGATTTCTTGCTCTTGCCGAGCGTTGAGGCCACGAACAGGAACTCTGACAACGGTTGTCCGTCGCTCATGTACAGTACCGAGCGCTTCGACATGCCTGTGCCAAGTACCTCACCATGACAGGCGAAGTGCACCAGCTCGGGCGCGATCGGACCACTTGGCGACGGCAGCGCACCGTTCAGCAGGTCCACGACGGCATCCGGCGTTGCGTTCACGCTGGTGACGTGCGGGTAGCGCGTCGGAGCACCGGTGGACGCGGCGAGAAGCGCGTCAGATTCCTCCTTTGCGTGCGGCAACGCGGCGAGGCTGGTCGCGTCATAATTGCCAAGGACAATCGCCAGATTGCTGACCGCGAGCGTCGCCGGCGGGGGAACCGGCACCTCCGCTTCTCCGTGAAGCCATCGCGACACGGCGAATTGTGCGCCGAGGTACGGCGCGCGCGTCGTGTTCGGTGCCGGGTCGAGGAAGGCGAGTTCCCACGGCACATAACATTCGTCCGTGAGCAGCAGGATGCGTGCAAGGCGCGCCGTGCCGACTGCTGCCGCGACGTCACGCAGTGCCTGCACCACTTCCGGCGGCATGGACTGGCGGATGAATGTGCCGACACCGCGCAGTGTGCCGTCGAGCGTGACTTTGCCGTCTGTGTCGTTCATCGTGCTCGTGACGCGACTTGCGAAGGAACTCGCCGTGTCGCGCTCACCGACTTTCCGCACGATCGGTGCGTTCGGCAACTCGATCGGATGCGGACAGTCCATCAGTGTCCAGATCAGGTCGCGCGCCGCTTCGCTCTCGTCGCGACGTGCGATGCGGATGGTGAGGTCGACTGGCGTCGCACTCGGCGCGAGCTGCAGCGGCGTCGCGGGCGGTTGCGGCATGGCCTGCGCATCGGCGGCAGTCGCGTTGCCAAGCGCGATCCGGCGCACCGCGGTGCCGGCGGGCTGACCATGATACGAATAGTGAACGCGCACCGTGGCCTGCCGCACGCGCTCATCATCTGGCGCGGCAGGTACGAGTTTCACCTCGAGAGACTTCGAGAACGGATCGCTTTTCTCGACCGTCAGCGTGTGCCGGAAGCCCGCCGCAGCGGTGAAATCGGGCGCCTCGACCATGACGTCGATCTCGATCGTCTTCACCGTGCGCGCGGACACGAACGTCATGATGCCCATGTCGGTAAGCGCGATCGGCGCTTGCAGACCGATCGTCAGTGTGACGCTGCTGTCCGCGCCGGGCAGGCAGCGATCCGGCAGCGCCACGCGTGGCAGCGCGAGCAGTGTGTCGACTTCCGCGCTCGTCCCGGCGGTCGCGGGCTCGTCGAGACCGAGGGCAGCGTCATCATCCGGTGGCGGTGCACCCGCGGACTCCGGCTGCGGCGGCCTGGCACGGTGGCCACGCGTCGGGCCGCGACGTGATGTCTCGCCGTTCGTCCTGCCGCCGCCGTTCTCGATTGCACTCGAACCCGTCGGAACGGGCGTCGGCGCACCGGCAGGATCATGCGGTGCGCTTGCGTCGGGTGCGCCGAATGCTGGCGCCGACGCCGGTGCGTCTGGCGGTCCGCTCAGCAGGACCGGCGGCGACACACCAACCATGCGCTGTCCCGCGAACAACGCGAGCCACCCCCGACCGACGCGCTCGACACGCGGCATCTCGCGGACGTCTCGCACCAGCGCACGATCCCACTGTGCGCGCAAGCCCAGATGAAGAGGTGCGACAAGCATCGCCGCGCCGATCGTCTCATCGGCCTTCGCGATCGCACACGCTTCGATCAGCACATCGATTCTCGCGATCCACCACGACACGCCGAGCCCGTCCCGCTGCCGGACCACGACCACGTCCTGTCGTGACGGGGCTCCATCGGCGCCCAGGATCTCGTGCACGTCCGAAGCCGGCTGCTCGGCGTCGAGCACCACCGGACACATCATGATCATCGCTGTCTCCGTCAGCATGCGTGAGCGGGTCACTCACATCTCTCGCGCCATTCAGTACAGCCGAGCGCGAAGGACGGCAAGCGCCCACAACAGCAACAACGCCCGCACACGTCGAAAACTCTCGGCGGATGCAGGCGTCTCGCATACTGGCATACTCAGCGGCAGAACGCCGCGTGGATCATGTGTGAGGCTTGATCAGCGCGTGAAAGTCGCGATACCAGAGGTCGGCACCGTTGCCCAGAGCGCGATCGTTGCAGTTGGCGTGAATGAGGCGTTTCACGAATCCTGCTTCGAGCTCGTCCGCATCCTTGCGACCGGACAGCGCGAACGCTGCCATGCGCAGCAGCAACCGCGTCTCGTGGCCTTCGAAGCGATCGAAGAACCAGCCGCAGCTGGTGAACATTCCGTAGCGCGCCTTGCGCTGCGGTGTCAGTTCCGGATCGTCGCCATCGGCCCCGTCGAGCGAATCGCCAAGCCAGCGCAGTGCGTCACGCAGCGGCCCGCGCCACTCCTGTGCGCGACCCGTGTCGTGCGTCGCACCGCAGCCGCAGTTGGAGCGCCAGCGTTCGATACCGTGCGCACAGCTCCACGAGCTCGGGCTGACGAGCTGGCAATCCGCCCAATCGCTGCGCGAATTGATGATCGCCGCAAAGTTCGTGACGGTCGCCTGCTGCGTGCGCCGCAGAATGCCGATCGCTGCGGCCAGCGCCATTTCACCATGTCGCTTGTGGTGGCCGAACGTTTCACCGTCCGTCGCGATGCTGGCGATGCCGCGGTCGGCACTGATCGAGGCCAGCGCGTGCGCGAGTCGTTCACCCTGCTGCGCGAGATCGCCGAAGCCGATCGAGCCACTCAGCTCACCGTGATACGGTGCCAGCCACAACGAATGACCCTTCGCGCCTTTCCAGCGACGCGGCTGGCCGTCGTGACCACCATCACGGATCTGGTACGGCGCCACGATCGCGAACTGGACACCGGCTTCGGCCAGCGACTGCGCAGTGTTGTCGTCGATGGCGGTTTCCGGGCACCAGAAGCCTCGCGACTCCCGGCCGAATCGCGCACGGAAGTCGTGCAGCCCCCAGAAGATTTCGCGTTGCCGTTCGTGCGGGGACGCGAGCGGCAGGATCACGTGATTGAACGCACTCGCGATCGCATTGCCTTCGCCCAGCCGCTCGACGGATTTTGCATCGCCGGCCCGCATCGCGTCGAGCACCGCCGGCGCTTCACGTTCCAGCCAGATCGCGAGCGTCGGCCCGACGTTGAAGCTGATCCACTCGAACAGGTTGACGCGGGCCCGCGCGCTCAAATCGCGCGCCGTGGCCAGTGGCAGGTAACTCTCATCCGTGATGCGCGCGTTCCAGTCGTGGAACGGTGCTGCCGTCCGCTCCACCGGCACGAGGCCCGTGAAGGGGTCCTCGCGCGGTGGTTGATAGCAGTGCGCGTGTATGACGACCGAGGTCACGCCGTCGGCGGATCGTCGGGGAAGTCACCGCCGATGATGGCCGGCGCGTAATACTCATTCGTGTACTGCTGCACCATACGTGCGGCCGTGAAATACCGACCGGCCTGCCGGATGCTGTGCTTCATCGTGGCCACCCAGCGGGTCGGCACCGACTCACGCAGTTCGCGATCGTAGTAACGCGGCACCACTTCGCGCTCCAGCAGCTCGTACACGTTGTTTGCGGCGGCGGCATCTTCGTCGCTCGTCTTCGGGGCCGTCACCGACCAGCCGTTGGTGCCATCGTACCCTTCGGCCCACCATCCATCGACGGTGCTGAGTTGCGGCACGCCGTTGAGCGCCGCCTTCATGCCGCTCGTGCCCGACGCTTCGAGCGGCGGACGCGGAAGGTTCATCCACATGTCCACGCCCTGCACCAGCAGGTGCGCGATGTGCATGTCGTAGTCCTCGATGAACGCGACGCGCCCCTCGAATCGCGGATCACGAGTGAACTGATACACGCGCTGCAGGACAGTCTTGCCCGGGACGTCGGCCGGGTGCGCCTTGCCGGCGAACACCAGCTGCACGGGTGCGTTCGGATTCGTGAGGATCTTGCGCAGGCGCTCCGGATCGTGGAACAGCAGGTCCGCGCGCTTGTACGTCGCGAAGCGCCGCGCGAAACCGATCATGAGGCTGTTGCGATCGAGCAGCGTGCCGGCGCCGACGATCTGCGTCGCTTCCTTGTGGCCGCGCGCAAAACTGCGGCGCGCCTTCTCGATGATGCGATCGACGAGCACGTCCTTCAAATGCTGATGCGCCGTCCAGAGATCCGCATCGGGCACCTTCATGATGCGGTTCCACGTGTCCGGATTGTCGAGCGTGAAGCCCCAATCCTTGCCGAGGTGATTGTCGAGCGTGCTCATGATGGGATTGGCCATCCAGGTGGCCAGATGCACGCCGTTCGTGACATGACCCACGGGCACCTGGTTGACGGCGCGGTTGGGCCACATCGGATGCAGCAGTTCTCGCGACACTTCACCGTGCAGCTTGGCGACGCCCGTCACTTTCGACGCGAATCGCACCGCGCACGCCGTCATGTGGAACTGATCCTTCCCGTAATGGGGATGGAACCCGAAGTTCGCGAACGCATCCGCATCGATCCCAAGCTCCTTCCACACCGGCGGCAGCACCGTTTCGACGGCCGAGCGCTGGAACACATCGTGTCCGGCGGGCACCGGCGTATGCGTGGTGAACACCGACGCGCGACGGATCGTTGTGACGGCCTCGGCCATCGCAACGCCCTTCTCGCGCAATTCGCGCAGTCGCTCGATGAACATGAAGCTCGCGTGGCCCTCGTTCGCATGCCACACGTCCGGTTCCATCTCGAGCGCGCGCAGAATGCGCACGCCGCCGACGCCGAGCAGCCACTCCTGGCGAAGGCGCAGGTCGACACCGCCGGCATACAGACGGCTCAGAAGCTCGCGATCTTCGGGGCGATTCGCCGGGAGGTCCGCGTCGAGCAGTAGCAGCGGGACACGACCGACCATCAGGCGCCACGCCCGCACGAGTACCTCATGTCCGGCCACCGTCACCGACACGGTGAGGTCCGTCCCGTCGGCGTTCACGATCGGTGTGATCGGCGTGCTGGCGAGGTCGAACGTGTCGTCCATGTTCTCCTGCCAGCCATCGACATTGATGCGCTGGTCGAAGTAGCCGTTGCGATACAGCAGGCCGATGCCGACAAGGGGCACGCCCAGGTCCGACGCCGTCTTGCAGTGGTCGCCGGCCAGCACACCGAGGCCGCCGGAGTAGATCGGGACCGACGAATGGAGGCCGAATTCCGCGCAGAAATACGCGATCTTCGACTGCGTCAGCTCGGGGTAGGTGCGTGCGAACCAGGTGTTGTCGCTCTGCGACTCCGTCCGCACCCAGTGCATCGCCTCGTCGTACTGCGCGCGGAATGCCGGCGTGTCGGCACAGGCCTGAAGGCGCTCGGGCGATACGCGCTTCAGGAACGTGACGGGATTGTGGCGTGTTGCGAGCCACAGGCGGTCATCGATCGACGCGAACAGGGCTCGCGCTTCACGGTTCCAGCTCCACGAGAGATTGCTCGCGAGCTCTTGCAGGCCGGCGATCCGGCTGGGGATTTGATTGGTCACGTAACCTAAACTAGAGCGATCTGATTGAGTCGGGCAGTCGGGGCATAGACGCGCGTGCAGCGATTCCGTCCCGTGATCGATGTCGCCTACTGGAATTACGACCCGATGCTGCGCACCTTGCGCGTGCCGGGTCGGCAGTGCTCGCTCACAGTGTCGGCGGCATCTGCGGTCACGAGCTGTGGTCTCACCAAAATTTTCAGCGACGGTGCTCGCGGATGCTCGCGGGTCGGCGCGTGACCCCGCACCGGAACGACGGAATGCCCCCTCGGACCCCGAAACCTGCGCCGAAGAAAGCCGCAGAGACGCCCGCACCGAAGAGCGCGGCAGCAAAACCCGCTCCGGGCAAGACGAAACGCGCCAGCAAGCCAACAGTCGAGGTACCAGTCGAGAAGGCAGTCCGCGGATCCGACGGCCGCTTTCTGAAGCGGAAATCGACGCCGGCGCTGCTGTCGCGCGACAAGCGACCGGTCTCCATCGTACATCTGGCAGCAGAGCTCGCTCCGATTGCACGCACCGGTGGACTGGGCGAAGTGGTGACGAGTCTGGCCGCCTATCAGGCGGCTGCCGGCCTGAACGTTTCGATCGTCGTCCCGCTCTACCGGCAGATCAGGGAGCAGTTTCCCGATCTCGAGCCGGTGGATGGTCCGTTCATCGTCAACGTCGCATTCCGTGAGCACGGCGCCCAACTGTACAAGCTTCCGGACTCGGCTGCGAGAGAGGTGATCGGCATGCGCGGCAATGCAGCGCCGCCGACGGTCTACTTCATCGACAACCGGGATTTTTTCGATCGCCCCGGCATCTATGGCGACGCGAGCGGGACTTATGGTGACAGCGCCCGCCGTTACGCCTTCCTGTGCGCCGCGGCCATGCGTGTGCTGCCCCGTATCGCGACGGCGCCCACCATCCTCCACGCGCACGATTGGCACGCCTGCCTCGCCCTCGCGTATCTGCGCACCTGGTACGCCGGCAGCCAGTTCCACGCCGACGTGGCGACGATCCTCACGGTGCACAATGCCGGCTATCAGGGCCACTACGCACCGGATGTGATGGGCGACGTGGGACTGGACACGTCGCTCTACAACTTTGCGCAATTCGAATGGTATGGCCGGATGAACCTGCTCAAGGGCGGCATGTCATTCGCCGACGGCGTCACCACCGTCAGCATGACACACGCCGATGAGTTGCGCACCCCCGAAGGCGGCTTCGGCCTGCACGAGAACTTCCAGCTCAAGGGGGACCGGTTCGTCGGCATCCTGAACGGCATCGACCAGACGCGATGGGATCCCGCCACCGACGCCGACATCGCCGCGTCATACTCGCGTGAAGACATCGGAAACAAGGCGGCCTGCCGACGCGCACTCCAGCAGGAACTGGGTCTCGCCGAGCGCGCCGACGTCCCGATCTTCGTGATGACCGCGCGGCTCGTGCAGCAGAAAGGCCTCGACCTGATCCTGGAAAACCCCTGGATCTTCAACGCCGACGCGCAGTGGGTCTTCCTCGGTGGCGGAGATGGACGCTATGTGGAAGGACTGCGCGTCATCGCCGCGCGGTATCCTGACCGGGTCGACATCGACACCACGTTCACCGATGAAAAGGAACATCGCATGATGGCAGGCGGCGACATCCTGCTCATGCCATGTCGCTATGAACCGTGCGGCCTCACGCAGATGCGTGCACAGCGCTACGGTACAGTTCCACTGGTCCGTCGGGTAGGCGGTCTCGCCGACACCGTGCACGACGGCGTGACGGGGTTCGTCTTCACGGAGTTCACCGCATCGGCGTTTGCCGAGGCGATCGCCCGGGCCATCGTGGCGTATCGGGACCGCGATACGTGGTTCCGCATGATGCGCGACGGCATGGCGCGGGATTTCGGTTGGGAACGCTCGGAAGAGCGCTATCGCGATTTGTATCGTACCGTCCTCTCTGCTCGCTGACCCGATATGGATTTCGTTCTCCAGCTGC
>JACMLX010000079.1 GCA_014379355.1 Gemmatimonadaceae bacterium | reverse complement strand
TCGCCGACTTCCGCCTCGAACATTGCCTGACGCATCGCCTGCGTCGGACGCGTGACAGTGTCGCTGCGCAGATCGATCCGCTCATCGGCCATCTTCAATTCTCCAGGTGCTAAACCATCCTAACGACTCGATGCCTAAACCTGAAGAAAGATGTCGGGCCTCGGATTCAGGGCTAATATTATCTTTAGGATTCGAAGTTACTCGCGAGTGATCCCCAAGCCGGTGGGTGGAAACGAGTACTGCTTTCCGAACACAAGGAACCTGTATCAACTTTTAAGCTGAGGCTGTCGGCGATTTCATGGAGCTTCATCTCTTCGAAGTAATAGAGGCTGAGCACCGTGCGCTCCTGCTCCTTGAGCTGCATGATCGCGTCGCGGAGGTGATGCACTTCCTGTTCGTGCGTGATGATGTCGTCAACCGAATCATTGCTCTCATCGGCCAGCACTTCAATCGGCGTCGGCGCGAGCGTTTCGGTTTCGCTCGGGCTGCGGTCGAGGGGCACATGATGGGCGCCTTCGATATCGGAGCGCCACTTCCAGAGCGTTGGCAGATCCAGGCCCAGATGTTCGGCGACGTCCTTGTCACTCGGCGAGCGACCAAGCACCCGGCCGAGCGTTTCACGGGCCTGGCCGATCTCGCGCGTCTTGCGGCGGATCGAGCGCGGCACGTGGTCCTGGCGGCGCAGTTCATCGAGGATCGCACCGCGGATGCGCGGCGCAGCGAATGTGCTGAACGCGAGACCGCGATCGACGTCGAACGCTTCGAGCGCCGACATCAGCCCGATCGATCCCGAGCTCACCAGCTCGTCGAAATCCGCCTTCACCGCCAGCGTCTTCGACATCTGTCGAGCGACATGGTGCACCAGCCCGAGGTGCTCCTTGAGCAGCTGCTCGCGGGCGGCCGGCTCTCCGGCGGCCATCGCGCGCCAGAGGGAGACCTGCTGATCCATCGTCGACTCCTTGCGCTTCAGTGTAGGCGCCGCGCCTGTGCGCGTCGTGGTGGTGAGTGTCGCGCGAGGGGAGCGAGTCGCCGGTGCTGCATCGGCAATCGTCACGAGCGGCATGACGGCGTTGGCTGCAGCTTCGATCGCCGGCTGTGACGCCGTGATCAGCGAGCGTCGGGTGCGTGCGGAATTGGTCATGCTGCCACCTGTGCGGCCGCGAGGCCGAGTGAAGCGAGGATGCGCTGCGGAGCCGGCTTCAGATCTGCCGGGACATCGAGTCCGTCGGTCAGCCAGCGCGTGGGGAGAGCGAGCAGTGAGGCGAGAGCAGCAACACCGGTGTCATCCGGCACGTCATCGAGCTTGGTCAGCAACAGGTGCGTCGGACGCATCGCGTCGTGGGTGCTGAACGAGGTGACCGCGACATCGGGGCGGAGGCCGGCGGGGATCACGAAGTGGATCTCGTCCGGGCACATGGTGCGCAGGATCGGCCACCACGCTTCGTCGCGCGCTCCGGCTTTGGGACTGCGACCGGGCGTGTCGATGAGAATGACGTCGACGGAGTTCAGCTGAGCGATGGCGCGCGTGGCATCCTGAACGTCGTACGCCACTTCCAGCGGGCAGCCGGTGATCTCGGCATACGTCGCGATCTGTTCGAGTCCGGCAACGCGGAACGTGTCGAGCGTGAGCATGCCGACGCTCCAGGTGCCGAAGGCGTGCAGGTTGGCTGCGAGCTTGGCGATGGTGGTGGTCTTGCCGGCGCCGGTGGGGCCCACGAGTGCAATCACGTATGGACGATTGCCGCGGCGCGTCTCCTTGCCCGGCAGGTGCGCCGGCGTGAGTTGCGCGCGGAACGCATCGACGTCGGCGGCAGCGGCGGCAGTGACTTCCACGAAGTTCTCGGTGCCTTCGCGCACGGTGCGGGTCTGCAGTACCACCGCTTCATCGCCGAAGAGCGCTTCTGCGCTACGGGCAACCGAGGCAAGGTCGCGCGCACGGAATGATTCAAGACGCATGTGGCAGTTCCCAGGTGGCTACGGACGTGAGATTGACCGACGCCGGCAATTCGGCGAGGCTGATGACCGGCACGTTGGGCAGCACCGGTTCGATGAGACGGCGCACGCCGACGCGCAGCGTGGGTGGGGTGATCAGCGGCAGCGGACGGCCTTCCACCGAATGCATGGTCGCGATGTTGTTCAG
>JACMLX010000078.1 GCA_014379355.1 Gemmatimonadaceae bacterium | reverse complement strand
GTGGGCGAGAGCATTCGTGCGGCATTGCCCGTGTCGCTTGGACTGGGCGCTGCGTCGCTCCTGCTGACGGTGGTCATCGGGGTCACGATCGGCAGTGCACAAGCCGCTCGCGCCGGGTCGAAAACGGACACTGCGCTGACGATAGTGTGCACGACCGTGTATTCCGCACCGACGTTCTGGTTGTCGCTGGCCTGCGTCGCGGCGGTAACCGTCGGTGCGGCTGCCTTCGGCATTCCACCGGCGTGGCGCCTGCCGGCGTTCGCCCTGCGTGATCCGGGAGTACTCGATGCCCGTGCGGCGCCGCTGGATGTGCTGCGTCATTCGGTTCTGCCGGTGCTGGTGCTCGCACTGACGGGGGCCGCCGGTGTGGCGCGGTTCGCACGATCGGCGATGATCGAGGCCGCGCGTGGTGATTTTCGACGCACCGCAATCGCCAAGGGGCTCACATCCCGAGAGGCGTGGTCACACCACGTGCAGCGAGTCGCACTGCCATCGATCGCGGCGCTGGTCGCACTGTCGGTGCCGGGCATCGTGGCCGGTTCGGTGTTCGTGGAAGGCGTGTTCGCGTGGCCGGGCATGGGCAAGCTCCTGCTCGGCGCAGTCGCCCAGCGCGATCATCCCGTGATTCTCGCCGTCACGCTGTTGTACGCGACTGCAGTGATCGTGACGAACCTGCTCACCGATCTGGTCATGCCGCGCCTCGATCCGCGACGGACATCGGCATGATGGCCGCAATACCCGTCCGCGTGCGTCTCGCCGCATTTGCGCTGGCGGCCGTCGTGCTGGCCTGCGTGATCGGCCCCGCCCTGCTGCAGCACGATCCGACGGCGATCGGCGACGTGCTCGCGCAGCGCTTCTCGGCGCCGCTGCGTGCGGATCGCGTGGGTGCGTGGCATCTGTTCGGCACCGACGCGTTCGGTCGCGATGTGTTGTCGCGCCTGCTGCTGGCGGGACGGCTCTCATTGCTCGTGGGTGTGGCGGGCGCATTGCTGAGCGGCGTGCTGGGGGCCGGTCTCGGGGCACTGGCCGGATGGAGCGCGGGCTGGATCGATACGGTCATCACCGCGGCCTCGGACACACTGCAGGCCGTTCCGCGACTGGTGCTGCTGCTCGCCTGCGCGGCGCTGTGGCGGCCCGGTATTCCGACATTGCTGACCGTACTCGCCTTGACCGGCTGGATGGGTGTGGCGCGTCTGGTGCGCGCGGACGTACTGGGTCTGGCCGACCGCGATTTCGTATCCGCCGCGCGGGCGCTTGGCGCCACGTCGGGACGCACGCTGCTGCGGCACGTGATACCGAACGCCATCGCACCGGCGCTCGTCGCAACGACGCTCGGTGTCGGCAATGCGATCCTGCTCGAGAGCGGCCTCAGTTTTCTCGGACTCGGGGTCCAACCGCCCAGTCCGAGCTGGGGCAACATGATCGCCGGTGGCAGGGAGCATCTGGTGGCGGCACCGTGGATCGCGCTGGCTCCCGGGCTCGCGGTGGTGATCACCGTGACGGCCGCGACGCTGATCGGAGACTGGGTCCAGGAACGAGCGGCGGGGCGAACTCCCAACTGACGTATGGCCTGCACACGATCTACCGTTCTGGCATGATCGACAGTGCCTGGACCTTCCTCGTTTCACTGCTGCCCTGGCACCGCACCTTCGATGCGGGCGCGCTGTTCTTCACGCTCGGCTACATCGGAGCGCAGCTTCTCTTCTGCGTGTCGCTGCGTCGCCTCGCGATGATCATTCCGGGACCGGAGCGCATGTGCAGCCCGCTCGGCCTGTGGGTGCTGGCGATTCCGGGCTTCGGTGCACTGGCGAGTTTTGCCGTGCTGCGACAGGTGTGGGATGCGGCGTCGGCCGCGACGGCGGCGCACCGCGTCGCGCCGCCGCGTGGTGTGGCTCGAGGATTTGCGATCACGTACGGGGTCAGTCGGTTGCTGATCCTCCTGCCGGGGATGCTGATCCCGGCATTGCTGCTGCAATCCGTCTCGGCGACGGGATTCCTGTTGCGGCTGACGTCCGTCGCGCGGTCGCTGCGGACGCGTGACGTCGCCGTGGCCTGACGCATCGCGAGCCGGACCACCCGCAACGCGGCGGAAAAACAAACTGAACGGCCTCGACGCCAAGCCGCGAAGACGCCAAGCGGTCCGAGAGCATCCGTATATCCACCGTCAAGTTGCTAGCCTCTTGACTGCGTTGGAACTTCCCTCGCGAGGGCAGTTCCAAAAGCCGTCACACGTTCTGCGCGACGCGCGACACGTGCTGATGATGCGCTCGAAACGCCTGGCGTCTTTGCGGCTCGGCGTCAAAGCAGTTTGCGGCTTGGCGGCGAGGCCGTCAGCTACGGGGCAACGCTGCGTTGAAGCGGTTCCTCAACGCACGAGCAAGGTATGAATTCCGAACGCAGGCACCGTGAACGGAATGTGTGAATCGGTCACAGGCAGCAATTCGCCGGGGGTTTCGTCGAGGCGTGAGAGACGCGCTTCCGTGGCTGCGCGCGGCAGGTGCCAGGTGCCCTCGACTGCATGCGAACGCTGATTGATGCAGCGAAGGACAATCCAATCTCCATCCTCACTGCGCTTGGCCGCGCTGAACGCCAGACCATCCCCTTCGAGGGTGAGGCCCGGAAACGCCGGTAGTGGTGTGGCGACATCACGCCACGTATCACCGGTGATCGGGAGCAACACCGCGTCTGCGACTTCCTGCAATCTCGTGAGCGCGGCCTCCTGATCGTGCGGCAGCACGACGGTCGCGATGCGCGCGGCGAACCGACCGAGTGCTTGTGCGTCGGGCGTGGCTGCGGGCCATCCCGCGTGGCCCGGTCGCTCCGGAAGATCGCGTCGCGAGAGTTCACCGACCGCGCGCACGAGCGTGATCACGACGCTGCCGTCGGTGACTTCGCATTCCGCGAGGCCATCACTGACGATGCCAACCGAAAAACTCTCGCCTTGCAGCCACACCCACCGGTGGAGCGGCGCGGTCGGCAGCTGCTGCTCGGCCGGCCACACGACGGAAACAGGCGCGATGTCGCGGCGCACCGCGCCGAAGGCTGCGTCGGCCATCACACGCGAGACGTGGTACAGATTGGACGGAAGCGGCTGGATCCATCGCAGCCGATGATCGCCGGCGGTGTTCTCGCCAGTGATGTCGATCGTGTACCAGTCGGCGCCGGCGTCGAGCGAGTACGTGGCGGTGGCGCGGATGGTGGCGAGTTCCGGGGCCGCCGTGACGTCCGTCGTGAACGACGTGGCAGGCAACGCGGAGTGAACCGGTCGTTCGAGCGTGAATTCGCGTCGCCATGACGCGCGGAGCGGGCCACGGTCGTGAATGTCAGGCCACGACAATTCAGCGATGACGGGATTTCCGCGCAATGATGCCGTGTACGTATCGCCGACATCCGTCACGCTCTCGATCGAGCCGTCGGCGTAGATGAACGTGCGCAGCGTGTCGTGATATGCAACGAGCCCCACCGATTCCAGATCGAGCCGCCACGATGCATTGCGAATGGAGTGCCCGGCATCATTGATCATGACCTGATCGGCATTCGGCACTTCACGAATGACGCTGGCCAGATCACGCAATGCGACCGATTGAATTCCGTACCCCGGCATCGCGTCGATCCACGCCAGTGCGTCGATGGCGCGGACCACGGCGTTGCGTGGGTAGTGCTGCGGCGACTCCGCGCGATCGAATGTGAGAGACGTCCGCAATACCTGCAGCATCGTCTCGCCAGGCCACGTCGGATCGCCCTGGTGCGCGCAGCCACTCGCGCGCGATACGGTCGCGCTGCCCGGACCGACCGGATCACTGACAGACTGATCGAGAAGCCGCAGCGATGCGACGCCTCCGCGTGAGCGCGCCGACGGATTGCGCACGATCACCGTGGGGTGCCAGTGCGGCTCGAGATCGCGCTGCGCCGCGGCATCGTGACCCAGCAGCGCGCGCAGCGCGTCTTCACGGATGCCACCGGCTTGCGCCCGTGCGTCCGCCGAGCGCTGGTCGGCAGCAGCGGCCACCTCGTCCACGTTGCATCCGCACAGCGTGTCGTGCGGATGCGTGGCAAGCAGCGTCTTCCAGGCCAGTCGCAACGAATGTTCGTCGCGTAATGCTACGAACCACGCCAGTGCCGCCCACGGTTCCGCATCACAGACGAGCAGGCGCTCGACGAGCGCATTGGCGCGTTTCTGATGTGCACGCGTCGCGAAGGTGCCTTGCAGTGACCACGTCCATCCGGCCGAATCACGCAGTTCACCTGTCACGTCTGGCAGTGCAACGCCGGCCGATGCGCGCACGAGTCGCGCGGCGAATCCGCGCAGTGTGTCACTCACGACCACGTGAGGCGCCGCCATCGCCGTCAGTGCAGCCACCGCCGCCGCGCGGTCGGGCTGTCGCGCATGATGATCGGCGCCATTCGGCAACAGTGCGACATGCAATGGATTCGTGCCGAGCACCGCATCGCCCATCTGGAGCCATCGCCGCGTCGCCGCGCTGCCGTCGACCGGCAGCGACGAACCGACTTCGTACCCGTCCGGCGGCAGGTGGTAGAGCATGACGTGCGCGCCGCTCGGGTGCGTCCATCGTGCGACGGTGCTCTTCGGATGCGCAGGACCGCCGAATCCGCGCCACACGATCGCCACACGAAGACCGAAGCCGTCCGCGAGCACGGGGCCCGCCGCCGAGTGTCCGAACGCATCGGGCGAGTACACCACATCAGGAGGCGTGCCACCGAGCTCACGCACGGTGCGCGTGCCTTCGAGCAGGTTGCGCACCAGTGCTTCACCGCTCGGCAGCAGCATGTCGGCCAGCACGTACCACGGCCCCGCTTCGACGCGGCCGTCACGCAGCGCATCGCGGAGCAGCGGAGCGCGCTCGGGCCGCACCGCCAGGTAGTCGTCGAGTACGATCGACTGACCGTCGAGCAGAAAGGGCAAGCCGTCGGGGTCGTCCAGCAGCGCATCGATGAGTCGAGCCAGCCGTTGTCGCATCCGGCCGAGCGGATGGTACCACTCGCGGTCCCAGTGGGTGTGTGAAACGACGGCGATGGTGTGCGGAGGCAGGCTGGCCATGCGGCGAATTTCAGGGTCGGACGGTCACGAAGCGGAGAGAGTAGTCGCGTGCGCCGTTGTGCGGACAGGCCGCACCGGCGAATTTTGTCCTGCGGCGTTTGCCGTCGATCGTGTCCCGCCGCCCTTCCGACGCGTCATGACACGGGGTCGCTCCCCGGGTCTGGCGCGTTCGTCACATCAAGGCTCCCATGGATCTCCTTCACGACCTGTTTTCGAAGTTGCGTGACCTGCCGGAACTGGTGCGCTGGGCGGGCACCTTCGGCATGATGGCGATCATCTTCTGCGAGACCGGCCTGCTGGTCGGTCTGTTCCTGCCGGGCGACTCACTGCTCGTCACGGCGGGACTGCTCGGTGCGACACGACCGGAGTTCGGCATCCACGTGTCCACACTCGGCTTCCTGCTGGTATTGTCGGCGATCGTCGGCGACACGGTCGGCTATCAGATCGGGCGCATCACGGGGCCGAAGCTGTTCACGCGAGAAGATGGGCTGATCTTCAAGCGCAAGTATCTGAAGAAGGCGAACGACTTCTACGAGAAACATGGCGGCAAGACCGTCATGATCGCGCGATTCGTCCCGATCGTGCGGACGTTCGCACCGGTGCTCGCGGGCGTGGGTTCGATGCCGTACGCCCGATTCGCGGCATTCAGCATCTCGGGCAGCTTCCTGTGGATCTGGAGCATGCTGCTGATCGGCTACGGACTCGGCCGCACCGTTCCCGGCGTCGCACGACACGTCGAGAAGGTGATCCTGGCGGTGATCCTGCTGTCGGTGATGCCTGGCGTGATCAGCTGGTGGAACGAGCGGCGGAAGGCACGCGCTCACGCGTCGTGAGCTGCGATCGCCGCCCGTTGCCGACGGGGTCGCCACGAGCGCGTGTGGTTGACGTCGCGCTGTAGCTTTCGCGCAATATCCGTCCACTTCCAGAACGACTTTCCGGAGAACACATGGCTTTCACGTTGCCTGCGCTGCCGTACGCGCTCGACGCGCTCGAACCACACATCGATGCGACTACGATGGGCATTCATCATGGCAAGCATCATCAGGCGTACGTGACGAACCTGAACGCGGCGATCGAGAAGGCGCCGGAACTGGCAGCGCATTCCCTCGACGTGCTGCTGGCCAGCCTGTCGACCGTGCCCGAGGCGATTCGCAGCGCCGTGCGCAACAACGGCGGTGGGCACTGGAACCACTCGCTGTTCTGGGAAATCATGGGCCCGAATGCGGGTGGCGAGCCGACCGGCGAACTCGGGGCATTACTCACGACGACGTTCGGCGCATACAGCACGTTCCGTGATCAGCTGAAGGCCGCTGGCGTCGGTCGTTTCGGCAGTGGCTGGGCATGGCTGCTGCACGATGCCGGCACACTCAAGATCTCGAGCTCACCGAACCAGGACAATCCGATCATGGACGGCGGCCGCCCCGCCGATATCCTCCTCGGCGTCGATGTGTGGGAGCACGCGTACTACCTCAAGTACCAGAACAAGCGCCCCGACTACCTCGACGCGTGGTTCAACACGATCAACTGGGGCAAAGTCGGCGAACGGTTCGAGGAAGCAAAGGGGTAATTCCTGATCGCTGCAGAAATCCCCCGCCCGGCGGTTCGCCGGGCGGGGGATCGTTTGCATTCTCCATCTTTACTGCGTTGGGTGGATAGAGCAGAGAGCTCGGAGAGTGCGTCGCTTGCGTGCATCGATGACGTCTGTGGCATCGCTGACTTTTTTTGGACGAGAGCACACGGAGCGCACTGAGTGCTTGGATCGCGAGCCTTCAGGTTGCGCGCTGCATCGAAAACTTTTTGTGAACTGCAGTTCCTACAAAAAAGTCAGCGATGGTGCGTGATAGACAAATCGCTGCAAGCGACGCACTCAGTGGCCTCCGCGGCCTCTCCCGCCAAAAAAACGTCAGCGGTGGTGCGCGATAGCGCGATCGCTGCAACCGACGCACTCAGTGGCCTCCCCGGCCTCTCCCCCAAAAAGTCAGCGGCGGTGCGCGATCGAGCGATTGCTGCAACACTATGCAGATCTTCGTGATTCAGCGGAACAAGGCAGTCCCGACCAGCGCCACGACAATCGCCAGCACCGCCGCTTTCTCCTTTTCCATACGGCCGATGACGAAGGCGCCGACACCGATCAGGACGATACCCCAGATCACGAACGGGTCCGCCAGCGCGCCAAGTTTCAGCAGCCAGTTGTTCGTGCCGCCCGGCAGGAAACGTGATGCGTTGAAGCTGAAGGAGTAGCGGTGCGCGGCAGTCGACGTATCGATGAGCAGGCTTTGCACCCCGACCAGAACCCGGCCGAGCAGTTCAGGCATCGACGCGAGCACTGCAATCGCGGTGCCCTGCGCAAACGTGAACTTGCCACCCATCATCTTGCCGAGCAGCGTGATGATGCCGCCGCTGATCCAGCTGCCGATCGCGACGAAGATCGGAAGGAAATACACGATCAGGCCGGAAAACTTCGCGGCCCCCGACTTCGCCTGCGCCATCTGTTCCGGCGTGAAGCCACGCTCGCGGAACGTGCGCGCCATCTCCACTTCCTGCAGCGCCTCGTTCATCTGCAACGACAGGAAATACACGACCACCGTCAGCAGGCACAATACGACCAGGGCGATCAGGTACTTGCCGTCGCGACGGCGTTCGAAGACCTGCCTCGGCGAATAGAAGATGTCGAGGACATCCTCCCACGCGGAGGTCTTTGCCGGCACCGCGCTGGTCGGCGTCGGGCTGATCATCGGATCGGTCATCGTGCCGCCTCTCCTTCGAGATAGGTGTATCCTTCGAGCCCAGCCACGTAGTCGGCGATGAACGTATTCGCTTCGCCACGCGTGATGCCTTTCGCGTTCTGCACCTTACGGCGAAAGGTCGCGAGAAGTGTCGGTGCATGGAACTGGACGTAGTTCAGCACTTCGGTCACGGTGTCGCCGTGCACGATGTCGCTCACCACGTACCGTCCATCCTCCGCCAGCTTCACGTGCACGGCATTCGTATCGCCGAACAGGTTGTGCAGGTCACCGAGAATCTCCTGATAGGCGCCGGTCAGGAAGATGCCGAGCACGTAGTCATCGTCGTCCTTCGGCACGTGAAGCTCGAGGCTCGGTCGGCCTGTCCGGTCGCCGACGAAGTGATCGATCTTGCCGTCCGAGTCACACGTCACGTCCTGCAACGTGCCCATGCGGTCCGGTCGCTCATCGAGTCGATGCACAGGCATCACCGGGAACAGCTGATCGATGGCCCAGTGGTCGGGCAGTGACTGGAACAGCGAGAAGTTGCAGAAATACCGATCGGTGAGTGCCGCCTCCACTTCCTCGAGAATGTCCTCAAATTCGTCCTTGTCGTCGCGCACCAGGCGCTGCAGGCCGTTCATGATGCCGAGGTGCAGCTGTTCCGCAATGGCAAGCGAGCGGAGATCGAGTGCATCGGCACTGAAGTACTGACGTGCGCGCTCCTTGTCGAAGCTCGCGTCGTGTGCGATCTCGCGCACTTTTCGCGGCTTGAGCGCCTGCCCCGAGTGCACGATGACCCAGTCCTCGAGCATCTCATGCAGCAGCGTGTGGTCGTCGTCTGTCAGCTCGGGCAGCATCGGCACCGTATTCGTCTCGACGTCGATGACCTTGAGCAGCAGCATGGCGTGGTGCGCCGTCAGCGCACGCCCGCTTTCGCTGATCAGGTTCGGCATCGGCAACTCATGCTCGCGACACGCTTCCGCCATCGTGTAAACGACGTCGTTGGCGTACTCCTGCGGCGTGTAGTTGACGCTCGCCTCGGCCGTCGAGTTGGTGCCGTCGTAGTCGACGCCCAGGCCGCCGCCGACGTCCACGTACGTCACGTCCACACCCATGCGGCGCAGTTCCGTGTAGAACCGCGCCACTTCCTGCAGCCCCGCCTTGATGTAGCGGATGTCGGGGATCTGGCTGCCAAGGTGAAAGTGGATGAGCTTCAGGATGTCGAGGCGGCCCATCGCCTTGAGGCGATCGATGAGCTTCACGAGCTGCGCGACGTTGAGGCCGAACTTGCTCTTCTCGCCACCGCTCTGCGCCCAGCGACCGAAGCCGGCCGACGCGAGCTTGATGCGCACGCCTGCGGTCGGGACGACGCCCAGTTCATCGGCGACTTCGAGCAGCACATCGAGTTCGGACAGTTGCTCGAGCACGATGAACACGCGATGCCCGAGCTTCTGGCTGATGAGGGCCAGACGCATGAACTCGTGATCCTTGTAGCCGTTGCAGACGATCAGGTGATCGGTCTTGTCGGTGAGTGCGATGACAGCCTGCAGTTCTGGCTTCGATCCACATTCGAGGCCCACGCCGTACGGCTGGCCGAACTCGTGGATCTCCTCGACGACGTGCCGCTGCTGATTCACCTTGATCGGGAACACCGTCGTGTACTTGCCGGTGTAGCCGTACTCCTTGATCGCGGCCTCGAACTCTTCACTCAGCTGATGCACACGCGACCGCAGCAGATCGGAGAATCGCAGCAGCACCGGCATCGCCACACCCTGCGCCTCGAGATCCTGCGCGAGCTCGAACAGGTCGATTTCGCGATCGGGATGATCGCGATCCGGACGCACGACGACGTGTCCCTTGGCGTTGATGTCGAAGTAGCCGCTGCCCCACCCTTCCACGTTGTACAGGGCACGAGCGTCCTCGATCGTCCACGGCGCGGCAGCGCTCGAGGCGGCTTCCGGTGAAAGCGGCAGGGTTGTCATGCGCACAATGTTAGGGCAAATCGTGAGGTGGGGGTATGCTGGCCATTCGAGGGGTGCGTCACGCGCGCTGGCGTCCGAGGTCGCGATAGCGTCGCAGGTAGCGCTCGTCGATCCAGGTCTTCAGCAATTGCGCCCACCGTGACTCGACTGTGACAGCGCGCCATCGCAGGATGGCCGAGCCGTCACTGGTGCTGAGGAGTGCGAGATATTGCTCCTGCGGCGAGAACGTGGCTGGTGAGTGCGCACCGCGCGCCGCGGCGAGGACGTTCGACGCGAGCACTGGTGCCATGCGCACCGCGTACACACCGGCCTTCGGAGTTGCGCCGGCGTCGCGCAGCGCGACGCAGTCGCCCGCGCCGAAGCTCGACGCCGTGTCGTCCGACGAACTGAGGGCAAGCGCGGCCGACGCAATCGGGTATCCCGCTGCATCACATGTCAGCCCGCTCGACGCGAGCCAACCGTGCGCCGCCGGCCCGGACACCCACGCGGTCGCGGCAGACGGAACTTCCGACGCACGATGCTGCGACGTCACCATGACTGCGTCCGAGGTCACGGCGGTGACCGTACCCCCGATCACCGTCACATTGCGCCGCGTCAGCGACGCGTGTGCAGTCTTGCGCGCGACCGCAGAAAACCCAGGCAGCGGCAGACCATCGGTCGCTGCCGCATCGATGATCGTCACTGCCGGGTCGAATCCGGCGCTCAGCACGCGCGCGCGCAAGGCAAGCGCGATCTCGACGCCGCCTGCGCCGGCTCCCACCACCGCGATCGGAATCGTCTCGCCGCGGGCGCGCTGACGAAAGATCATGTCCAGTCGTGCGATCAGTCCAAGCGCGGCGTCGAACGGTCGCATCGCGAACGCATGTTCCCTCGCGCCGGGCGTCTCGAGGCCGGACGCGCTGCTCCCCACATCGAGCGACAGCAGATCGAACGACAACGAGGCTCCGTTGCTGAGCGTCAGCGTTCGCGCGCTTGCATCGAGTGCAGTCACCGGCGCGAGATGCACCTGAATCCCCGCCGCACGGGCGATCGCGGCCACCGGAATCGCGGCCGCCGACGGAGACACTGTGCCGGCGATCACGGCGGGCAACATGCCGCTGTAGTGAAAGTCCGGCTGCGGTGTGACGAGCGAGATATCCCACCCGGCGAGCGGTTTCCGGACGAGCGCGGCCAGGAGATCGAGCTGCCCGTGGCCGGCGCCGGCCAGGACGAGGTGCCGGCGCGTCACGTCGTCGGCACGGCCGCGCTGGATCGGGCAGTGGAAGCATGCGAAGTCATGCCGCAGTCTAGTAATGCACCGTGGTCGATGCGTGCCGTGCCTTCGGCATCAGGACCGCCTGTGCCAGATTTCCCGTGCGACCGGCCGGGGCCGAAACCTGGCGAGCGCTCGTTCCGTTCTGATTGCAGACCTCACGGATGACCAGCCCGCTGCCCGCACCCCAGTCGGAAATCGTGATCCCTGATGCCGTCCGCGCGGCATTCGACATCGTGCGCCCGCTCGGTCAGGGTGGAATGGGGTCGGTGTGGCTGGCGCGCGATCGCATGCTGGATCGACTGGTCGCGATCAAGGTGCTGCTCACGAGCGCCGCCAGCGAAGCGACGCGCGACCGCTTCCTGCGCGAAGCACGCACGGCAGCGAAGCTGAGCCATCCGCATATCGTGCCGGTGCATCGCGCCGACGAATCGAACGGACAGGTCTGGTTCAGCATGGGATTCGTCGAAGGCGAGTCGCTCGGCGATCGCATCCGTGAACGCGGGGCGCTGCCGGTGACCGACGTCGTGCGCATCATGCGCGAGACCGCGTGGGCGCTCGCCTATGCGCATGCGCGAGGCGTGATCCATCGCGACGTGAAGCCGGACAACATCCTCATCGATCGCGAGAGTGGACGCACGGTCGTCACGGACTTCGGGATCGCGCGCGATCTCCGTTCCACGGACGCGAGGCTGACCGCCGACGGCAGCGTGCTTGGCACCGTGCACTACATGAGTCCCGAGCAGGCCAGTGACGACGCGCTCGACGCGCGCAGCGACGTGTACTCGCTCGGCGTGGTGGGATTCCACGCACTGAGCAATCGCCTGCCGTTCGAGGGCACCCCAAACGCGGTCCTCGTGTCGCACGTCACCAAGGCGGCGCCCTCGCTGCGCAGCGTGGCGCCGATGATTCCGGGGCCGATCGCCGCCGTGATCGACAAGTGCCTCGCCAAGGAACCGGGTGCACGCTGGGAGAATGCAGAAGCGCTGGCCGACGCGTTGGGCAAGGCGCTCGATGAAGTGGTGACCGCGGAACGCAGTGCGGTCAGCGCCGGATCCGTCGAAGTGCTGACCGAGCGTGACGCCGCAGCACTCTGGCAACGCGCGGCGCAATTGCAGGCGGAAGCTGCGCACCGCATGGAGCGCAGTGTGACGCTGGGCACGTCGTCGCGCGAGGCGGGGGGCGCGATGCCGACCGATGCCTACCGGCTCAAGGATGTGGAAGCGGCAGCCGTCGAAGCCGGCATCTCGCGACAGTTCGTGGCCATCGCGCTCGCCGAGCGCAATGCGGCCGGCAACGCAGGCGCGCTGGCGGTCGCACCACTCGATGTGCGCACCGAGCGACGTATCACGACGATGCTCGGCACCACCGACCGCAGCATCAGCGTCTCGCGCGTGATCAAGGCGTCACCGAAGGCGACGCTGCAGCTCGTCGGACGGGTGTTCACGGCGCAGCCGTACATGCTCAAGGTCACCGAGATCGTGAATGGTCATCCGCTGGACGGCGGAATCCTGCGATTCGCGGTGCCCAATCTCTACAAGGCGATGTCGGAGGGCACGATCGCGGGCGGCATGGTCGGCACGGCGCATGGCCTGATCTATCAGTGCAGCGTACTCGATCTCGCGTCGCTCAACGTCACGTTGAAGGCGCGCGGGTCGGCCAGCTCGCCGGAATGCGAAGTCATCGTGAGTGGCGACCTTCGCGACGGCCAGCGCAAGAACCTCAAGGCCGCGTACTGGTCGATCGGCGGCGTGACGACGTTGGCCGGTGGCGTGACGATCCCGATCGGACTGAAACTCCTCGGAGCCCTCACACTGGCGTCACCGATCGTCGCAGGCGTGGCCATCGTCGCGGCCTTCGGTACGGGCGTGGGGTATCGCGCGGCATTCAGGCGCGCCCTGCGAAAGGTCCGTGAGGAAATGGACAAGATGCTGCTCGCGCTGCAGCAGCACCTCGATACGCAGGCGCTGTTCGGTGACCTCCCGGCACCGCCGCTGGTGCCGCAGCGCCACGGCGACGACAACGCGGCACTGATCACTATGATCAGTTGACCCAACAGGCGATTCCGCAGTAAGCACGGAACAGCAACTCGTTCCTGCCCTGCCCCATCGACCTGGATTTCCGTCATGACGCCTCTCACCTTCTTCGGCCGGTTCGCTGGACTTGTCGTTTTCGCGTCACTCGCGGCGTGCGCCAGTTCACCGGTCGACATCGACGCATCGTACGACAGCGCCTCGCCAAACAGCGTGCGCCTGAAGACCTTGACCGTCAGCGTGACTGCGGGACCGAGCGAGACGCTGTTCATCGGAGCGACGCTGCAGAACGGCACCTCGACGGAGCTTCGGCGACTCGGTTGCACGAGACCCGAGCTCGCGCTCGACAGCGCCACGGCGACCGGCGGATGGGTGGAGTTGAGCGCGACGCAATCCGAATCGCTCGCACAGTGTGTCTCACCGTACTACATCGTGGCGGCGGGCACGACGCAGGCGTTCGAAACGGGCTTCATGCGCAACTCACCGGCGCGGACGTTCCCACGAGGCGTGGCGTTGCGGTTGCGATTGGTGGGGCCGACACCGGAGAGCGGACCCACGGCGCCTATCATCCTGCCCTGACGACGGGAGTGATTCGGCGAGTGGCGTCGAAAGACGACCGTCGCTGGTAACTTCCGTGACGATCCGCCCCCTCGGCGTATCGTCACCTCAGTCCCCACGGCATGCGTCGTCTGGCCGGATATTTCCTGCGTGGTCTCGTGATCATGGCGCCGCTCGCGCTCACGGTCTACGTCTGCTACTCCATCGTCACGGCGATCGACAGCTGGATTCCGTTCTCCGTGCCGGGTGTCGGATTCGCGATCACGATCGGCCTCATCACGCTCGTCGGCGCACTCGGATCGAACGTGCTGGCGGACAGCCTCGTCGAACTGGTCGATCGCCTGCTTGAAAAGCTGCCGTTCGTCCGGCTGCTGTACGGCACGGCGAAGGATTTCTTCGAGGCGTTCGTCGGCGACAAGAAGCGCTTCGACACCGCCGTCCTCGTCACGCTGTATCCCGCGTCCGAGGCGAAGGCACTGGGCTTCATGACACGCAAGGATGTGGACATGTTCGGGCTCACGAATCATGTCGCCGTGTACCTGCCGCACAGTTACGCGTTCACGGGCCAGTTGCTGCTCGTGCCGGCGGAACATGTGACGCTCGTGCAGGCTGGCAGCGCGGAGCTGATGACGTTCATCGTCTCCGGCGGTGTGACGGACAAGTCCGGCGCCACGCCGACACCAGCGAGCAGCCTGGCACCGATCAGCGCGTCGACAACGTCCGTCGACGGTTGAGCCACGAGTACACGAATGGCCCGGCGGCCGCGGCGCCACAGGCAGTCAGCAACGCACGGCCTCCGAATTCGCCGTCGCGGAACTCGAGGAACGTGACGCCCATCAGCACGAGCATCGGGCACAGCGCGAGCACGGTGAGGCCGGCGCGACCGAGCGGCAGGCGAAATGGACCGCGCAGCTGGGGTTCGGTGCGCCGCAACTGGATGAGCGCCGCGAACTCGAGGCCCAGTGCCAGAGCGTAGAGCAGCACGTCGGCGGCGATCAATTCACCGAATGGCAGCAGTGCGAGAATCGAATAGAACGTCGAGGCGAGGAGGATCGAGCGCACGGGCACATCTCGCTCGTCGACCTTCGCCAGCCAGGGCGGCAGCAATCGATCCCGCGCCACGCTGAGCGGAATCCGCGAGTAGGCCAACAGCAACGAGTTGAACATCGCTGTCGCACTCAGGATCGCGAGCACGACCAGCGCGATTGCGAGTGCCGGTCCGATGGGCCCTGCAACCTCGCGCGCAATGTCGGGCCAGCCACCTTCGCGCCACGTGCGCCAGTCACTCGCCGCAAGCGCCGGAAGCAACGGCACGAAGTATCCCAGCGCCACCAGCGGAACGGCGAGACCGAGCGCCTTCGGATACGTGCGGCCCGCGTCCTCGATCTCTCCGGACACCGTGCTCGCGTTGTCCCAACCGATCCAGTTCCACAACGCGAGACTCAGGCCCGCACCGAGTGATGACCATCGGATCGGCTGTGGAGGACCGAGCGTCGCCCACGGCGCGTGTGTCATGTGCGGCAGCGCGAACAGGCCGAGCAGGCCGAAGCAGATCAGCACCAGCATGCCGATCACGACGGAGACGCGCCCGACCGGCACCGCGCCGCGCAGGTTGAGCAGCGTCGGAATCCAGATGACGAGCAGTGTGACGCCGATGATCCATCCGTGCGCGAGTCCGGGCATCACGGCACCGAGGTATTGCACGACGATCGCCGGATAGAGCGACATCTCGACCAGTGAATACAGCCACGTGCACCAGGCGTTGAGAAATCCCCATCGATCGCCGAACGCGCGCTGCACCCATCGATAGTAGCCGCCTTCGACCGGCAGCATGCTGGCGAGTTCACCGATCAGCAGCGCCTCGGGAATGGCCCACAGTATGGGGATGACGACGAGTGCAGTCAGGGCGACGACCGGACCGACGTCGGCGACGAGTGCCTCGAGCGTGAATGCGCCGCCCGATACCGTGAAGTAAAGCACGAAGACGAGGCCCAGCAGTCGCAAGCGCGGCGTGGATGCCTCGGCGGGCCTGAGCCTCACGGCTGATACGGGTTGGCGCGGTCGTCAGGCATCAGCTGCGCAAGATGCCGCGACTCGCGTCGTGAAGAAACCCGCGCGTGCGCGAAAACGCACAACGGGCCTTCGCGCATGCGAAGACCCGTTGTGCTCCGGCAGGAGAGTGCCGGTCAGACCATTACAGCACGTGCGTGATTCAGACCTCGGCGACGGTGCGACGACGACGGGCGATGCCGAACAGGCCAGCGAGTCCCGTTGCCATCAGCGCGTACGTCGACGGCTCCGGCACCACGCCCGGATCGACCGGCGGCGGCGCAACCGCGCCGAAGCCGTCCAGGTACACCTGTCCTTCGTGACCGGCGGGCTGGCAGTCGGCGGCAAGCAGGATCAGGCTGAAGTCGTTGCCGATGAATTCCGACACGTCCAGCTGCTCGATCTGCCACGTCTTCGTGTAATAGTAGCCCGTCTGCGACAGCGCGAATCGATCGTCGACACCACCACCGTTGCTGGCCGCGGTGTACGTGCGATTGATCAGGATCTGGCCGGTCGTTTCATTGCGCAACAACAGCTTGAATGCCGCCGACGTGTTCACATCGTGCGCACCTTCGAGCACTGCGGCCCATGCGAAGAAGATGCTGTTCTGCGTGTACCCATTCACGCGCTGCGAAATTACGGACGCGTACCCACCGTTGAACAGGTCCTCGATGCGATACGAGTTGTTGCCAGAATACACCTGATTCAGGTTCCCGTCCGTGTTCGCCATGACGCCTTGTCCCACGACTGCCGACCGTGCGGATGCCTGATACCGCGCTCCACCCGGCAGGAAGTCCGCGGGATTGAGTGCCGCGTTCGTGAGCCCGGTCCTGACACCACCGCCCGTCGTCCAACCTGCCGCCGTGCCGGTCTCGAAGCCGCCGTTCGTGAACTGAGCCGAGAGCGGACTGGCCACTAGCAGCACCGCTGCCATCGTCGTGCTGATCTTCATACCATCCCCTGGGTGAAGCTGGTCGTGTGCGCCAAATCGCGCTGGCCGCTCCAAAGGCATTCCACGTACCAACGTCACGCTTGCGTCATCTCCCTGTGCGCAGCCACAACAGACGTCATTCTGGCACACCGGACTGAAGCAATTCGGCTGCAGAATCGTTGGACGAATCCAACACTCGCCCGACGTAGATGCGCGCTGTTCCGGGGACCGCGCGCGTCGAACACAGTCCGTCGGTCTTCCGGAAGGACGATGCGTGCGACATGTCGACCGTCGTCGCCTCCGACACCGTGCGACGGGCCGAGGCTGAGACTTGAACGCACAACGGGCCCTCGCGTTTGCGAGGACCCGTTGTGCGCCGGCAGGAGAGTGCCGGTCAGACCATCGCATTCAGGCCGTGGCGAGAGCGCGACGGCGGCGCGCGATCCCGACGATGCCGAAGAGGCCAGTGGCCATCAGCGCGTACGTGGACGGTTCCGGGACGACGTTGCCCGGGGGCGGCGGATTGTTCACGAAGCCGATCAGGTTCTTCGTCAGCTGCTGCATTTCGAGCGTGCGGTTGCCTTCCATGAAGTTCACGTCGAGGATCGACGTCAGCGAACCGGCGGTGGCGTTGGCGAGTGTGCCGATCGTCCAGGCGACACCGGCGCCGATGCCGCCGGCGTTGGAGATCCACTGACCGGTGCCGAAGCCGTTGAATGCACCGGCGCAGGCGTACGCGATCGATGAGACGGCATTCGGGCCCGTGAACGGCGCGTTGACCGTCTGTGCGTCGGCCGGGCAGGTACCAGCACCACCGTTGCCGAGATTTCCACCGCCTGCCGCTGCGATCAGGTTGAAGATCGTGCCGTTGCGCGTCGAGAAGCCGTTGTTCTCACCCATCATGAACACGCGACCGCCGCCCTGCAGGTACGTGAGGTACTGCGTCTGCTGGGCGCCCGTGAGCGCGAAGTTGTTCGAAAACCGGATGTCCCAGATCTGCGAGAAGCCGGTGAAGTCCACCGGAATGCCGTCCGCGATGGTGACCGTGTTTCCGACCGCTTCGTGCAGGGTCTTCAGGTTGTTGGTGATGTTGGCCGTCGTACCCGCCTCACTGGTGCCGGTCGCACCGTTGACGATCAGGATGTTCTGTGCGCTGGCGAGGGCCGGCAGAACGACGAGTGCGGCAGCAACTGCGAGGGATTTGAATCGATTCATCGGGAGAGCTCCACCTGAGGGTATGCCACCCCCCATGCGCATCCCACGTGCCGAGCGCGAGCGTTGACTACTGGCTCGCCGTAGCACGGCGCTAAGTCGTTACCGCATAATGATTTAGTGCGCTGATTCGATCCTCGGAGCTCCGAGTCGTCAGTGGCCGGGATTGCTCGCTAAATCCGCCACTGTAGAGTCCGCGCCACAGTCATTCGCTCATACCACGCAACAGCACGACGATTCTCACCACGCAACACAAAGGACCTGCGACTCTCCTGAATGTCGTGCTCGCGTGACGCCACGCGGGGCACCCCGAATCGAGGTGCCCCGCGTGGCCGTCAGCAGGTTCACGACACCGTCAGCGCGCTGACACCATCGTGTGCTGCGCCTCGATCCAGCTCGTGTGATACGCCGGATCCTCGATCGCCGACACCTGCTTCGCGACCTTGAGGGGCCGGAACGAGTCCATCATCACGGCCAGTTCCCTGGTTTCCTTCTGCCCGATGCTCGCCTCGGCGCGCCCGGGATGCGGCCCGTGCGGAATGCCGTCGGGGTGATGTGTGATCGCACCGAACTCGATGCCCTTCCGGCTCATGAAATCGTCCGACGCGTAGAAGATCACTTCGTCGGAGTCGACGTTGCTGTGGTTGTACGGCGCCGGAATCGCGTTCGGGTCGAAGTCATACGGACGCGGGCAGAACGAGCAGATGACGAAGCCGTCGCCCTGGAACGTCTGGTGCACCGGCGGCGGCTGATGGACGCGCCCGACGATCGGCTCGAAGTCGTGGATGTTGAACGTCCACGGATAGAAGCACCCGTCCCATCCGACGACGTCGAACGGATGGTGATCGAGGATGTACTCCTGCAGTGCGTCGTACTGCTTCACCAGGATGCGGAAGTCACCCAGCTCGTCGTAGGTCTTCAGCTCGCGCGGCACACCGAAGTCACGCTCGGAATACGGCGCGCCCTCGATCATCTGGCCGTATTCGTTGCGATACCGCTTCGGCGGTCGGATGTGTCCCTTGCTTTCGTGCACCAGCAGGTTGGTCGGGCCGGCGGCGTTGTCGAGTTTCCAGCGGTGCATGATGCCACGGTGGATCACCACGTAGTCGCCTTCGCGATACGGGAGATCGCCGAACTGCGTCTCGAGCACACCCTGCCCCTTCGCCACGTACACGACTTCATCGGCCTGTGCATTCCGATAGAAGTGGGCGTCGGTCTCATCGGGCGCGACGTAATACATGGCGATGTCGGCGTTGAACAGCAGAGGCACGCGGTCGAGTGTCGGGCTGCCTCCGGTCTTGAGTCGTGACGTGAACCACTTGCGATGCTTGAGCGTCT
Organism: Gemmatimonadaceae bacterium; assembly: GCA_014379355.1. Taxonomy (GTDB): domain Bacteria; phylum Gemmatimonadota; class Gemmatimonadetes; order Gemmatimonadales; family Gemmatimonadaceae; genus JACMLX01. Next base: position 9,933 of record JACMLX010000078.1, on the reverse strand, counting down.
CATCGCTGTCCGCCTCGAGCTTCACATCGCGGAAGCGCTTGACACTCTTCACCGTGGTGGGCGGATGAACATGGTAGAGCAACGCCGATGTGCCGGTGAAGCCTTCGTGGCCCATCAGCTGTTCCGAGTAGATGCCACCGTCGGGACGGCGTTGCACGGTATGCCGCTTCTGCGGAATGCGACCGAGCGTGTGATAGTACGGCACGAGGTCCTCGGTACGTGAACGATGATCGACGCGCCGGGATGGCGGCGTCTCGGGGTTTATCGCACTGCCAGCGAGAGTGTTCCCAGGCCAGGTGCGCTTACACGCACCCAGCTGCCCGGCGCCATCGGCGCGTCGGATGACGGACTCGCGACCGCCGGAAAGATGGTCAGCAGATCACCGGGCCGGAGTGTGTGACTGCGCAGCGCCGCGCGCGCGAGCGCGAAGAATTGCGCGTCACCCGGTGCCGTGAGTATCTGCTGCGCGTCTGGCCCGTCGATGTCTCCGACCGGTGCCACGCGCGTGAGCATGACCGATTCAGGCCGTCTGCGCGGCACCGCGACGAACGGTCCGACCGCACCCGGCCGCAATTCCGGCGCGCCAGATGCACCGTGATGCGGCCAGCCAAGCACCACGACCGATCCGATGAGCGCGCGTTGGAGCACGTCGTCGGCGCAGTCGTGGGTGGCGTGGATCGTGTCGCCGACAACGACCGCGAGCCCGGGACGCGCTGCTGCCGACTCGATGCGACCCAGATGCCCGCCAGGTCCGTGCAGCGTGGCCGGGTCCGCGAATCGCGGTGTCGAGTCATTCGAATCCTGCACGACGCTTCGCGCGAGTGGCACCGATGCCACCAGATGCACCTCACGCATCGCGAACGATGTGCTGGCCGCGCCATGAATGATCGCACCCGCGGCCTGGCGCAGCATCTGCAGTCGTTCGAAGGCCTCGGTGATATCCGTGATGCCGAGGTGCAGCAGGTCGACGACGCGCTGCGCGTCTGGCGTGAGCAGGCCGACGTGCACGGCATCACGTTCGTGTGGCACGAAACACACGAGCCGCAGGGTACTGAGCCGCGGCGCGACATCCGTGGCCGGGCCGGTCACGCCACGTCTCGCGATGTCGTCATGATGTGGCTCAGAGATTCCCGCGCAGGTCCTGCTCGCGCTCGATCGCCTCGAAGAGCGCCTTGAAGTTCCCCTTCCCGAAACTGCGCGCGCCCTTGCGCTGAATGATCTCGTAAAAGACCGTCGGACGATCCTGCACGGGCTTCGAGAAGATCTGCAGCAGATAGCCCTCGTCGTCCCGATCGACGAGGATGCCGAGTTCCTTGAGCGGTGCGAGATCCTCGTCGATATGTCCGACGCGATCGAGCAGGGTGTCGTAGTACGTCGTCGGCACGCGCAGGAACTCGACGCCGCGCTGCCTCAGCTCCGTGACCGTGCTGATGATGTCGTTCGTCGCGAGCGCGAGATGCTGCACACCGGCGCCACGATAGAAGTCCAGGTATTCGTCGATCTGGCTCTTCTTCTTTCCTGCCGCGGGCTCATTGATCGGGAACTTGATCCGATCATTGCCGCTCGCCACGACTTTCGACATCAGCGACGTGTATTCGGTGCTGATGTCGTTGTCATCGAAACTGATCAGGTTTCGGAAGCCCATGACAGCTTCGTAGAACTTGACCCATGTGTTCATCTTGCCCAGTTCGACGTTGCCGACGCAGTGGTCGACATACTGCACGCCGACCGGCGTGGTGACGAGGTCGGAGGTGCGGGCCTCGAAGCCCGGCATGAAGACGCCGGCGTAGTCGCTGCGCTCGACGAGCGTGTGAATCGTGTCGCCATATGTGCAGATCGCTGCCGTGATCACCCGGCCATGCGCATCCTCGGCAATCTTCGGCTCGGCCCACGACGTCGCACCGCGTTCGAGGGCACGGCGATACATCTCCCGCGCATCGTCCACCCACAGCGCGATGTCCTTCACACCGTCGCCGTGCCGGCGCACGTGGGTGTTGATCCAGTGGTCGGGATCGAACGCGCTCGTGAGCACGAGTCGGATCTTGTTCTGCTGCAGCACGTACGAGCAGGTCTCGCGTTCACCGGTCTCCGGGCCGCGATAGGCTACCAGCTGGTAGCCGAAGGTTGTGCGATAGAAGTGAGCCGCCTGCTTCGCGTTGCCGACGAGGAACTCGACGTAGTCGGTGCCGTTGATCGGGAACGTATCGAGCGTGGCCGCTGCGTCGGGCCGCGTCTGGGTCGCCATCGGAGTCGTGCCTCCAGGAAGCTGCGCAGGTCGTCCTCGCTGATGGCGGGCTCTCCCGGCGCGACGTTTTCGTTCGATTCTCCATCCTTCAAATACCGCGCCGGCATCGGTCAGCGCGGCGGTTGGCCGCGCCACCAAGCAGCTGCAGGATGATAAGATACGGAATCGACCCCGGGGTGTGTTGCCGGGTTCCACCTGACGCGCCTCGGCGCCCGACCGGCGTCGCCTCGACGCTCACCATGATGCGTACGCCACTCCCCCTCGTCTCGCTGGTGCTGTGGCTCGTCCCGACCGGCGTTGCCGCGCAGTCCGGCACTGGCGTGCAGAGCCGGTTGAGCGCCGACACCCTGACGGCTGAATTCAGCGGCCTGCCGCAGGCGCCGGGCAAGACGTTCCGGTCCCGGATGATTCGTACGTCAGAACCCGGGAGCGGACGCGACGCCGGCATGATGGTCCACACGACCACCACCACGACGTTCGATGACGACGGCAGCCCGAGCCTGCTGTCGCAGGAGCGGATCACGGCGGACGCGCGCACGTTCGCCTTCCGGAGCAGCTGGCGCCGCGCTGATCTCGCCACGACCGGTGCGCGCCTGATGGAAGCGACGCACACGCTCGATGGCCCGCGCATTCGCCAGGTGCAATTCGCGCGTCAGGGTGACGAGCGCCCCGACACGTCATACGGCGCGCTCGCGCGGGCTGGCGCGCCGATCGCCTCGCTGCAGGATCTCTTTCACGGTGCGCAGCTGAACAGCGCGTGGCGGGGAGCATTCGACGTCTTCACGACGGCGACGCCGTTCCACCAGATGCTGAACGTCGACTCGACCACACTCACGCGCGCCACGGGCGCTGGCGCGCGCTGGGTGATTCGTGCACATGGTGACAGCGCCGGAAGAGCGCTCATGCAACTCGTCGCCACCATCGACTCGGCGACGCAGGATGTGCTGCAGCTCGAGTGGACGCGCACCGACGGCACACGCACACTCATCACGAGCAGCCGCTTCGCGAAACGAGCTCCGGATGCGCCGATGACACCCGTCGGGTCTCGGGAGAGTGCCGTGGCTGGCCACTACTACCTGCAGGGCGAACGCGAGTTGGGCTCGGAGCTGATGCTCACCGCCGACGGTCGATTCCAGTTCATGCTGGCGTACGGCGCGCTCGACGAATCGGGGGAGGGCCAGTTCCGGGTGACGGACGGCAGCGTCGTGCTGCAGAGTGATGGAATGCCACACGACGCGTCGGTGACACTCGCGTCGTCGTCAGGCGTTGCAACGGACTCGATCGTCTTCATCGTCGTGGACAGCGCCGGTCGAATACTTCCCAACCTCACTCTCGACTTCAGGCGCGAGGGGAGCAATCGGTTCAGTGCGCAGACGACCAGGCAGGGTTACACGCTGAACTTCGTGAAAGGGATGCCGCCATCGGAAGTCGGCATCGGCGTCTCGATCGTCAAATTTCGCGTGGGCTTTCCACTCTCCGGTACTGTTCACTCGACCTATCGCTTTCTCTTCGATCCCGGAGACCTTGGACGGCGCCGGTTCGAGGGCGAGCGTCTCCGCATCGAAGACGGCGTGCTGATCATGACACGCAACGGGCATCCGATGCGCTACGTTCGCCGCTGAGATCGATCCGGTCGTCACACCTGTCGTTTCCAGCCTTTCTTCCGGAGAACCGATGTTTCGGCGACTGCGCTCATTGATTCCTGCATTCACACTGTTGACGTTCTCCGCCGCCATGCCAGTCGCCGCTCAACGTTCCGCACCACCCGTCGCGACAAAGGTGCCAAAGGTCGATACGCTCCATGGCACGGCTGTGGTGGATGACTACGCCTGGTTCCGCGATCGCAACAATCCGGCGGTGATCGCACACCTGAACGCGGAGAACTCCTATACCGAGTCGATGACGGCCGGTACCCAGGGGCTTCGCGACGCACTCTACGCGGAACTCGTCGGACGGATCAAGGAAACGGACCTCAGTGTGCCGTCGTGGGACGCGCCATACTGGTATTACACGCGCACCGAACAGGGCCAGCCGTATCCGATCTTCTGCCGCAAGCTGAAGACGCTCGAGTCGACGGAAGAAATCATCTTCGATCAGAACGCCGAGGCGAAGGGCCGGAAGTTCTTAAGTCTGGGCGGCTTCGATGTGAGCCCGGACCACAGCCGGCTCGCCGTGCTGGTGGACACCACGGGCTACGAGGATTTCACCCTGCGCGTGAAGGATCTGCGCACCGGAAAGTATCTGCGCGACCGCAAGGAAAAGCTCGGCTTCGGCCTCGCCTGGGCGAGCGACAATCAGACGCTGTTCTACATGAGCACCGACAGCGCCAAGCGCGGTGACCGCGTCTGGCGGCACTCGGTCGGCACGTCGGTGCGCAATGACGTGAGCGTCTTCCACGAGCCGAATGTATTGTTCAACGTCGGCGTGCAACGGCTGCGCAGCGGCAGGTTCATCGCCATCTCCTCCGGCAGCTTCACGCAGGGCGAGACACGCGTGATCGACGCGGCGCATCCGACGCGGCCTGCGCGACTGATCGCGATGCGGCGCCCGAATGTCGAATACGACGTGGAGCACGGCAATGGCTACTTCTGGATCGTGACGAACGATGGCGCCCCGAACTTCATGGTCGCTCGTGTGCGCGATGACGCGCAAAATCTGTCACAGTGGGAGCGCTGGCTGGCGCCGCGGGCCGACGTGTTCGTGGAAAACATCAGCGTGTTCGAGAAATTCACGGTGGTGAGCGAGCGGCGTGAAGGGCTGCGCCGGCTGAGTATCACGCCGACGGCCGGTGGCGCGAGCCACGATGTGAGTTTTCCGGAGGCAGCGTACGGCGTGTCTCTGGCGGCCAACCCGATGTTCGAGAGCCCGGTGTTGCGCTTCACCTATTCGTCCCTCGTCACGCCGAGCACCGTGATCGACTACGACATGGTCACGCGCGAGCGCACCGTGAAGAAGACGCAGGAGGTGCTGGGCGGCTACGACCCGACGAAGTACGGTGTCGAACGCCGCATGGCGAAGGCGCGCGATGGGGTGATGGTACCGGTGTCGATCGTCTATCGCCTGCCCCTCGTGCGCGACGGCAAGCGCCCGCTGCTCGAGTATGCGTACGGGTCGTATGGCGCGAACACCGAGCCGACGTTCAACTCCAATCGTGTGAGCCTGCTCGATCGCGGCGTCGTGTACGCGATTGCGCACATCCGCGGCGGCCAGGAGATGGGTCGCGCCTGGTATGACGACGGCAAGATGCTGAAAAAGAAGAACACGTTCAACGACTTCGTCGATGTGGGCGAGTTCCTGGTGGCCGAGGGCTACACGTCGAAGGACCGGATGCTCGCGAACGGTGGCAGCGCCGGTGGATTGCTGATGGGTGTCGTCGCGAACATGCGGCCCGATCTCTACAAGGCGATCATCGCGGCGGTGCCGTTCGTGGATGTCATCAACACCATGTCCGATGCGAGCATTCCGCTCACGGCGCAGGAATGGGAGCAGTGGGGCAACCCCGCCAGGGCCGACGAATACGCGTACATGCGCTCGTACGGAGAGTACGAGAATGTCGAACGGAAGGCCTATCCCGCGATGCTCGTGACGAGCGGCCTGAATGACAGCCGCGTCGCGTACTGGGAGCCCACCAAGTGGGTCGCGCGCCTTCGCGAATTCAAGACCGATGGCAATCCCCTCGTCCTCCGCATGAACATGGGCGCCGGCCACGGCGGCAGCAGCGGCCGCTACGAGCGCCTGAAGGAAATCGCGTTCGACTATGCGTTCATGCTGGAACAGGTCGGACTTTCAGGCGCTGTCCCGTGAGTTCTGTCTTTGCGAGCCATCGTGAACTGCGTTGTGTGGATAGGTCGGGGAGACCGAGGAGTGCGTCGCTTGCAACCCTCTGCGCCTTTCGCATCATCGCTGACTTTTTTGGAGAAGAGCTCTCAGAGCTCACCGAGCGCGCCGGTTGCGACGGTCGGCGTAGCGCGCGACGTCGCTGACTTTTTTTGGAACTGCAGTTCCACGAAAAATGAGATGGTACTTGCTGCACGAAAGCTGGCATCCGGCGCACTCTCCGGCCTCCCCGATCTATCCGTCCAAAGCAGTTGAAGTTCGCCGCAAGGAACGGAGTCATCGCGATCGGCGCACTCAGTGAACTCAGTGTCCTCCGCTCCAAAAGCTCTTGCAGAGATCGTGTGGAGCTAGACCACGAGAACGGCTTCTCTCGCGAGCCCCCTGAAGAACTCGAGCGCCTCTGGATTCGCAAGCGCGTCGGTGTTCAGCACGGGTCGGCCGTGGATCACGTCGCGCACGGCGAGCTCGGTGATCTTTCCGCTGACCGTGCGCGGGATGTCGGGGACTTCGATGATCACCTTCGGCACGTGATGCGGGCTCGCTTCGGTGCGGATGCGCGTGCGGATCGACTGACGGAGCGGTTCGTCGAGACTGTGGCCGTCGCGCAGTTTCACGAACAGCACGATACGCACATCGGCCGTGCCATCGACGACGATCTCCTGGCCGATCACGAGGCTCTCCAGCACTTCGGGAATCTGCTCGACCTGCCGGTAGATCTCCGCCGTGCCGATGCGCACGCCGCCGGGATTGAGCGTGGCATCGCTGCGGCCGAGGATCATCAGGCCGTGCGGCGAGGTACGCTGCGCCCAGTCACCATGTCGCCACACGCCGTCGAAGTGCTCGAAGTACGCCGCGCGATACTTCTTGCCATCCGGATCATTCCAGAAGCCGATCGGCATGCTCGGAAAGGGTTTGGTACACACCAACTCACCCGGTGCGCCGATGAGCGGATTGCCATCGCTGTCCCACACCTCGACGGCCATGCCGAGCCCGACGCACTGCAGTTCGCCGCGATGGACCGGCAGCGTCGGCGCGCCGAGCGCGAAACAGGAGAGCAGATCGGTACCGCCGCTGATGCTGCTCAGGCGCACGTCGGGCGAGATCGCACTGCTGACCCAGTCGTACGAATGTTCGGCCAGCGGACTGCCCGTGCTGAAGATCACTTCCAGTGCACTCAGGTCGCGATCACGCGCCGGCTCCTGCCCGAGCTTCTCGGCCATCGCGAGAAATTTCGCACTCGTCCCGAAGTGCGTCAGCTGTTCCTCGGCCGCGAGTCGCCAGAGAATGCCGGTTTCGCGCGGCGGGATCGGTGATCCATCGTACAGCACGATCGTGGCGCCGACGGCGAGGGCACTGACGAGCCAATTCCACATCATCCAGCCACACGTCGTGTAGTAGAACACGCGACTCTCCCGCTTCACATCGCCGTGCAGCACATGTTCCTTCAAGTGCTGCAGCAGCGTGCCGCCATGTCCGTGCACAAGGCACTTCGGCAGGCCGGTGGTGCCCGACGAATACATGATGAAGAGCGGATGATCGAACGCGACGCGCGTGACCGGAAACGAATCCGGCGGCTCGTCGCGACCCAGATCACGCCACGCAACCGCGTTGTCGATGCCGCGCAGTGACGGCTCCGCCTTCACGTACGGCACGACGATCAGCGTCTCGACGGTTGGCAATTCGGCGCACAAATCGATCGCGCGCTGCAGCGTCTCGATCACCCGGCCGCCGTAGCGATAGCCGTCGGTGGTGAACAACACCTTCGGCTCCACCTGCCCCAACCGATCGAGCACACCCTTGTGCCCGAAATCCGGCGAACACGACGTCCACACTGCGCCGATGGCCGTCGTTGCAATCATCGCAATCACGGTTTCCGCAACATTCGGCATGAACGCCGCGACGCGATCGCCTTTCCGGACACCGATCGCCTTCAGGCCCTGCGAAATGCGCGACACCTCGGCGAACAGCTCGGCATAGGTCCAGCTGCGCGTCCATCCGCGCTCGGTCCACGCCACGATCGCCGTGCGGCCGTCGCGATGCTTGACGAGATGCTCGGCGTAGTTGAGTCGCGCGTTCGGGAACCATCGCGGTCCCGACGTGGTGCCCGGCGGCTCCATGCGGTCGAGCGCCACACCGGCGGGCGACGAGGGGTCGCTGCCGTCAATCGAGCTGGCCGAGACGTCGCACACGCGCCACACCTCGCGCCAGAAGGCGGCGCGCTCGCGCACGGACCAGGTGTGCAGGTGCGAGTAGTCGTCGCCCACCGCGGCCGCCCCGTGTCGGGCGCGCATCAGGTGGTGGAACCGGGCCAGCTGCGAGTGCGCCGCATGCCGAGGGTCCGGCGTCCAGACGGCCGTCAAAAGTCGACTCCTGCTGCGTTCGCTCCACACATCGCGAATCCAGGCAAGCCGAAAATGGGACTGGCGGCCGTCCAACAGCGCTGACCTGTAGCATTCTTACCGCACTCAGCCATTGAAGTGAGCATCCGTTTGCTGCCCTATGTTGCTGTAGTGCAACGATTTAAGTGTCGAATGCATGAGACCGACAAAATGTGACCGGCAATGGTAGGGCTCGTCATCACCACGTTGACTGGCTTCCCTGTGCCACCGCGTGAGAAAGCGCCCTGCGGCAAGGTTACATGCTTCAATTCCGTTCGCTGCTGGTCTCCACCATGTGTGCTGTCGGCGTCAGTCTGCCGTCAGCGCTCGTGGCGCAGGATGCCGCCGCAGCGTACTCCGTTCGGGGCATTCACTTCGCCACCCCGTTCATCTCACCGGCCGTCGCTGCGCAAAACGCCACGACGGTGCGACTCCCGCTCGGTTACGATCTCGAATTCGACGCGGCCGTACGGGCGCAAAACTACCTGCCGGAACTGCTGCTCGTGCGCGACTCCATCGTGCGCCGATGGGCCGACCGAAGCGAGGCGCCGATCCGTGTCTGGATCCAGAGCGCGCGCGATCTGCCAGGGTGGGATGGAGTCTTCCCCGAGATGGCCCGCGAAGCGCTCGAGGCGTGGTCTGGCGTCGGGCTGCCGATCCGATTCGCGGTCGTCGCGGATTCGGCCGAGGCGGAATTGACGGTGCTGTGGACCGATCGCCTCGGCCAGGACGAGAGTGGGCGCACCGTGTGGTGGAGCACGTCCAAGGGATGGATCACGCGCGCTCGTGTGACGCTCAGCACACACGCCAGTGATGGACTGCCGCAGACACCGAAGGCGCTGCGTGCGGTCGCGCTGCACGAACTGGGACATGCGCTGGGGCTTGGGCACACCGCGGATGCACGCAACATCATGGCGCCGTGGGTGGAGGTGTCGGAGTTGAGCGACGCCGATCGCAACACGGCCACGATGCTCTATCAGATGCCTGTGGGTCGCGTGGCGGCGTCGGTGGCGGACGCGCAGACGGACGGGAGCCGGCTGCAGCGGCGGGAGAAAGGTGGGCGGAGCGCCAACCCGTAATCGGGTGCCGCGTTGCCGTGCACCGTTCTGCACGTACGCCTGATGCCGGTGCTGCCGCGAACGTGGCCTGTCACACCGTGCTGCGTCAAGTGTCACGAACAGGCCGCGACACAGTCCACCTCTCGCAAATCGTAGCGACATGCGGCAGCGTTCGCGCATGTCATTCCTGCGATCTGCCTGTGCTGCCGTTGCGCTGACCACCATCACGACCGCGTCGGTAGCGATCGACGCGCCGACACGTGGTCCACTACCCGTGATCATCGGCCACCGCGGTGCGAGTGGCGATCGGCCTGAACACACGCTCGCGAGCTACACGCTCGCCTCCGAGCGCGGCGCCGACTACATCGAGCCCGATCTGGTGAGCACGAAGGACGGCATTCTCGTGGCCCGCCAC
>JACMLX010000005.1 GCA_014379355.1 Gemmatimonadaceae bacterium | reverse complement strand
CGGCTTCGCGCAGCGTCAACCGGCCGGCCTCCACCTCCGCCACCACCCGCTGCTTCAATTCCGGACTGTAATGGTGAAACGATCGCGTCATGGTCCCACGTCTCCTGCGATGACGTGTAGACGCTAATCAGGACGTGACAGTGGATATCTGCGCCGGGAGCGCAGCCACCAATAAATTGTTTCGCTGCTGAATGCTGACCACTCTGACAAGCTCGCGTCGAGATGCCATAGCAGTTTTGCGGCAGTTGCGGTTTTGCGATTGGGCAGTTCAGTAGTTCAGTAGTTCACTAGTTCAGAAGTTCCGTAGCTGCGTGAAATCCCATCACGACGCCTGGATCGGGGCGATGATGGAGGCGGCGACGGGTTGGGGGGTGCCGGGACGGAATGGCGTCGTGTCGACCTGCGTCGCCGATGTCTCTCGACGCCGCTTCATGCGACGGCTGAAGTCATCGAAGTAGGTGTATACCACCGGCGTCACGTACAGCGTGATCAGCTGCGAGAATGCCAGCCCGCCCACCACTGCGATACCGAGCGGGCGACGGGACTCCGCACCCGCACCGGCGCCGAGCGCGTTCGGCAGTGTGCCCACCAGCGCGGCCATCGTCGTCATGCTGATCGGACGGAATCGCACCATGCACGCCTCGAAGATGGCATCGAAGGCACTCTTGCCGTCCTTCTTCTCCACTTCCTGGGCGAAGTCGATCATCATGATCGCGTTCTTCTTCACCAACCCCACCAGCAGGATCACGCCGACCCACGCGTACACGCTCAGCTCCGTGCCCGTGAGGAGCAGCGCGAGGAACGCGCCGAATGCGGCGAACGGAATGCCCGACAGGATCGTGATCGGATGGATGAACGATTCGTAGAGAATGCCGAGCACGATGTAGATCACGAAGATCGCGACGATGAACAGGGTCGCGAGGCCTTTCTGCGTATCCTGGAATGCCTGGGCGGCGCCGGCGAACCCGGTCGAGATGCCGTCGGGCAGGATTTCACGCGCCGCCTTCTCCACTTCGTCCACCGCCTGGCCCAGCGCCGCACCTTCGCGCAGGTTGAACGACAGCGTCACCGACGGAATCTGACCCGTGTGATTCACGAGTTGCGGGCCGATCGTCATCGCCGACTTCGTGACACTCGACAGCGGTACGAGCGTGCCGCTGTTCGACCGCACGTAGAGCAGGTCGAGCGCCGAGAGGTCGGTCTGGAACTCGGGCAGCAGTTCCATGATCACCCAGTACTGGTTGTTCGGCGTGTAGATCGTGCTCACCTGCCGCGAGCCATAGGCATTGTACAGCGCCTGCTCGATCTGCTCGGCCGTCACACCCAGTCGCGCGGCATGATCACGATCGATGCTCAGCGACGCCTGCGGATTCTTGATCTGCAGGTCGGTGGACACGTCAGTGAGCGCCGGCAGCGTCTTCATCTTCGCCTCCATCGCCTGCGCAGCCGGATACAGGGCCTCGAGGTCGCCACCCTGCAGTGTGTACTGGTACAGCGCCTTGGCGGTGCGTCCGCCGAGCTGGATGATCGGCGTGTTCTGCCAGTACACCGACAGGCCGGGGATATCCGACGTGATCTTCGAGAACTCCCGGACCATCGTCTCGGCGTCGGGCCGTTCGTCGCGGGGCTTGAGGCGCACCGTCAATCGACCCTGATTGGCGAGGCCGGCCGAGTTGCCCGAGCCGGTGCCGATGTTCGAGAGCACGGCATCGACATACGGATTCTTGCGGATGCGCGCCGCGGCCTGCTCCTGATAGTTGATCATCGCGTCGAACGACGTGCCCTGCGCGGCCTCGGTGGACGAGCGGATGCGGCCCGTGTCCTCGCTCGGGATGAACCCCTTGGGCACGATCGCATAGAGCACGCCGGTGCCCACCAGGATCACCGCCGAGAAGACCATCACCGCGCGGCGATGTGCCATCGACCAGCGTAGGGTGACCTCGTACTTGTGCAGCACCCATTCGTATCCGCGCTCGAACGCGTCGAATACCTTGTTGTGGATTTCACGTTCGCCATGTGCGCCTGCCTTCAGGAATCGGGCACAGAGCATCGGCGTCAGCGTCAGCGAGACGAAGCCCGACACCAGGATCGCCGCCGCGATGCTGACAGCGAATTCGTGGAACAGGCGCCCCACGATGCCGCCCATGAACAGCAGCGGAATGAACACGGCCGTCAGCGAGATCGTCATCGAGATGATCGTGAAACCGATCTCGCTCGCACCATCGAGCGCGGCCTGCATCGGCGGCTTTCCCATCTCGATGTGTCGGACGATGTTCTCGAGCATCACGATGGCATCGTCCACGACGAAGCCGACCGCCAGCGTCAGCGCCATCAGCG
>JACMLX010000077.1 GCA_014379355.1 Gemmatimonadaceae bacterium | reverse complement strand
TCGATCGCCGGCCGCGAGAATCAGCCCGCCGGGATCGTGTTCAAGAATGTGAAGCTGCTCAAGAACCTGACCGCCGCCGAATTCCTCCGCACCATGGACACGCAGTACGGACGGGGGCTCGGCTGGACCTGCAGCAACTGTCACGTGGTCGGCAAGTGGGACGACGACACGCGCAAGAACAAGCGCATCGCGCGACAGATGCAGGCGATGCAGGACTACATCAACGGCACGCAGCTCGCGAGCGTGAAGGAGCTGGACGCCGAGTATGACAAGGCGACATGTGTGATGTGCCATCGCGGCTCGAGTGAACCGCACGGTGAAATGGATCAGCCAAGCTTGATGCCGACGCGACCGGGCACCTGACGGCAATCAGGGCGCGCAGACGAGCGCGCCGAACACACTCATATCGATATTGCCGCCGGACACGATCGCAACGATCGGTCCGCGATCGGAGCTGCGCTTGAATGCGGCGGCCAGTGACAATGCACCCGCGCCTTCCGCGATGACGCGCGACTTCTCAGCCAGCACACGCAGCGCCCTCGTCGTCTCCGCGATCGAGACGACCATGAAGTCATCCGCCACGGGCTGCAGGCGTTCCCACATTCGCGGGAACATCATGCGACCGCCGGCGCCATCGACGAATGTCGGAGCCCATTCCGGGAAGTCCTGTGCGGAGCCTGATGCGAATGATCGCGCGGCAGGCGCACCGGTTTCCGGCTCGACGCCGACCATGGTCACGTCGGGCTTGAGCGCCTTCATCGCACTGCCCACGCCGACCAGCAGTCCACCGCCGCCGACTGCTGCAATCACGGTGCTCACGTCCGGCGCATCCTCGAGGATTTCGAGGCCCATCGTGGCGTGACCGGTGATGAAGTCATGATCGTCGAACGGGTGGACGAACACGCCATGCATGCCCGGGTAGGCGCGTGCACCCATCGCCGCCCACGCTTCGTTCACCGGCACGGGAATCAGCGTCGCGCCGAGTGCACGCATGCGATCGAGCTTGGCCAGAGGCGCCGTTTCGAGAACGACCACCGAACAGGGAATGCCCGCCTTCCTCGCGGCATACGCCACGCCCTGCCCTGCGTTGCCGGCGCTGATGGTCCACACGCCGCGCGCACGTTCCGACGACGGAATCAGCGCCACCGCGTTGGCCGCGCCGCGCAGCTTGTAGGAGTTGATCGGCTGCAGATTCTCGAGCTTGAGCCGGATGTCGGGAAAGTCCGGACCCAGTTCGAGCTTCACGAGCGGCGTGCGGATCACCGTGCCCGCAATGCGCTCGCGCGCCGCGCGGATGTCATCGAGGGTGATCGGGCGGATGGCGATGTCGGGTGTCACGTCTTGTCCATCCAGACATCCCATGTGACCGCACCGATCTCCTCGTCATCGAAGGGACGACCCGCGAGCCTGAGTGTCAGCTTGATCTGGCCGTGATGATACCCCTCGTGCCAGATCATGTGCTGCAGCAGCAGGATCGGATGGTCATAGTGCACGTCCATCGCTCGGCCGGCTGCCACTCGGCCCGCGACGGCGTTGCGCACGATCACCGCACTCTCGTCGAGCATTTGCGCGATCAGTTCTCGATCATGCACCGCACGCCACTCGTCATTCGGCAGGACGCCCTCGGCAAACTCCGGTGCGTCCTCGACCGCGAACACCAGCCGACAGTAGTACATGTGCTTGCAGAGTTGCGCGATGCTCGGGCTGGACTCGATCGGGCGCAGGTCGAGGCAGTCGTCCGGCACGGCACGCAGGAGGTTCACGAGGATCCGGTTGTTCCGATCCCATGAGTCGAGGAGTGCGTCGAGGAGGGTGCTGTCAGTATTGGTCGACATGGGTGCTCGGCGTGATCGCGTCGCGACGTGATGAGCCACGAGCGCATTGGCGTGCCGTGATGCGTCTCCCGATTCCAGCCGCCGGATCAGGCATCAGCTGCAGCGAATCTGTCACGTTCGCAGTACATCAGCAACGCGGGCCCATCCGGTGTATCGACGAGCCCCACACGCTCGAAGCCGGCCTTCTCGTAACAGCGAATTGCACGCGCGTTCCCCGGATTCGGGTCCGTCTGGATACGAGTCACTGCGGGGTCGGTGAACAGTCGCGCCACGAAGGCCCGCACCATCAGCGTACCGAGTCCCCGATTGAGCGCATCCTCATCAGCGAGAAACTGGTCGATGCCGCGCACACCGGGATCGGTTTCCGTCGGCCACCATCCGTCGCTGGAACGTGCCGCCACATACGACTGGATGAAACCGATGGCCTTTCCATCGAGTTGCGCGATGAACACCGACGTGTCGGAGTCGGCCGCCAGGCACGGTGCGTAGTCGGCCTGTACGTCCTCAAATGTCACCGGCGAGTCCCACCACGCCGACACATGCGGACGATTGATCCACTCATGGATCACGGGCAGGTCGTCGGCCGACAGGGGACGAAACACGATCTCCACGCGCCGGAAATCGTTCACGGTATGCTTCTCATCACTCTCGAGTCCCCTTCGCATCGACGAAACGCGCCGCAAGCATCGCTCCAGCGACGCCGAGTGCGTAGGCCGCGAGGTCGCGTGCGTCGAAGCCGCTTCCAAGCACGAGGTGTCCGAGCGTCGTCTGTCGCATCACGTCCAGCGCCGGCGTATGGAACATCTGACTCAGCTCGACCGCCACGCAGATACCGTACGCCCCGGCTGCACGCGCAAGCAGTCGGGCGTTCGGCGCGAGCACACTCACCCACCACAGCATCATCGCGGCCCAGAGCGCGTCACCGAGTACATCCTTCACATCGGAGTCCATTCGAATCGCGCCGCGATGCACGAACAAGCCGCAAAGAATGGTGAGACACGCGAGCGCGAAGTATACGGCACGCGGGTTCCGTTGCCTTTTGCCTTCCGCCATCAGTGGCCCGACATGGTGCCGCTCACGGAAGGCGTTCCTGCCCGCGATCGATCACGCCGCGCACCATGTCGACATAGTCAACTGCCTGCGACAAACCAATCCAGCAGCAGACGCGCGAAGATGAGCGTTGCCCCTGCATTCATCAGCAGCCGGCCCGTGACTTCCAGCGTGTGTGATCGTGCCGTGGCGAACTCGCCATCCGCCGGAAATGGTGAAAACCACCAGCGCAGGTCCCGCATCGCAAAACGCTGCGGCATGATCACGCGGTCTCGGTAGGCAACCCAGCGGCACGCCGATCCGCCGCAGAACACGACGAGGGTGACTATCGAGTAGACCATGATCGACGTCGTTGTTCAGGTTGGCGATATGTGCGCAGCGCGATCGCCGCGCACCTCATACCGCAGCGCCACCATGCCGCTCTGGTAGGCTTTCACCTCCACCAGATGCAATGCCACGTCTGCGCCGAGATGCTCGAAGAATCGAATGCCGTCTCCGATCAGGACAGGCAGGATCGAATATCGCACTTCATCGGCAAGGCCGCGACGCAGGCACTCGGCGGCGAGCGTGCCACCGCCCGCGCACCAGATATTGCGGTACGACGCCCGCAGACGCCCGTTCACGAACTGCGCGAGATCACCAGCGTGAAATTCGACCGTGCCACGCGTACGGGGCAGCGCCCGACTCGTGAGCACGAACGTCGGCGTGTCGCCGTAGGCCCACCCGAAACCCTGCGCTTCGAAACGGAGCGCCGTTTCGTACGTGCGCGATCCCATCACGTAACAGTCGATGGTCTTGAGGAGCGCAGCGACTTCACCGGCGTCCATCGTGTCGCCGCCCGCGAAATCGTCCGCGGTTTCAAGCCAGTCGACCCGCCCGTCGGTGCGCGCGATGAAGCCGTCGAGGCTCGCCGCCATGTGGATCGTGACGCGCGAGTCGGTATTGGTCATCGTCAGCTGACCCTCTCCTGTGAAACATGGCGCGTCGCTGGGACGACCCATCCGTCCGTGAGGGTGACTGCAGAACCGCCGCGACAACAGGCTGTACTGCCTCATGATGTGAGGCGCATCCGGCGTCGCTGTCATGGTGTCGGCGCCACGCGTCTGCTCATGCGTCGGCGCGATGCGCATGCGACGAGCCACTCCCTGCAACGCGCGGGCACGTCGCTCGAAGGAGAGTATCACGCACCCCTCCACTTGCGGCAAGGCCCCGGGGCCAGTGCAGAATTGGCCCTCATGCTGAGCCAGGAGATGCGATGCCCGACTACGGGAACGACCATGCCGTCCTGATCGCGGGAGCCGGCCCGACAGGACTGATGCTCGCAGGCGAGTTGGCCCTGGCAGATATCGATGTTGCGATCGTCGAGCGGCGCGAGAGTCAGGCGCTCGCTGGTGCGCGTGCCGGCGGCCTGTCCGCGCGCACGCTCGAGGTACTCGATCAGCGCGGCATCGTCGATCGATTTCTTGCCGAGGGACAGATTGCACAAGTCACTGGCTTTGCCATGACGCGCCTGGACATCACGGATTTTCCGACGCGTCGCAACCACGGGCTCGCGTTGTGGCAGAAACATGTCGAACGCATCCTCGCGGGATGGGTGCATGAGCTGGGCGTCACGATATATCGCGGTCGTGAGGTCACCGGCTTCGCGCAGGACGATTCCGGTGTTGACGTGCAGGTGTCGGATGGTCGCGCAATGCGCGCGCAGTATCTCGTAGGCTGCGACGGAGGGCGCAGCGCGGTTCGCAAGGCGGCAGGCATCGACTTCCCGGGCTGGGATGCGACCACCAGCAGCCTGCTCGCTGAAGTGGAGATGCGAGAAGTTCCGCCCTACGGCGTCCATCACGGCGCGCTCGGCGCGTATGCCTTCGGCAGGGAGGAGTACGAGATCCGTAACGGTGTGGTGATCTACAAGGACATCGGTCCGATCCGTGTCCTGCTCACTGAAGCGCACGCCCGATCGACCGAGGAACCGACGTTGCAGGATCTTCGGGACGTGCTGATCTCGGTCTGCGGAACGGACTACGGTGTGCACAGCGCGACCTGGATCTCACGGTTCACCGACATGTCACGCCAGGCCGCTGCGTATCGCGATCGACGGATTCTGCTCGCCGGTGACGCCGCACATGTGCATTCGCCGATCGGCGGTCAGGGGCTCAACACCGGCGTAGAGGACGCGGTCAATCTTGGCTGGAAACTGGCGCAGGTGGTCAAGCGAACGTCACCTGACACTCTTCTCGATACGTATCATGCCGAGCGCCACCCGGTCGGCGCGCGCGTGCTGAAAAACACGATGGCGCAGGTCGCGCTGCATCGATCGGACGATCACACCAGGGCCCTGCGCGACATCGTCGGCGAGCTGCTGCAGATGGAGGAACCTCGCACTCACATCGCCGCAATGATGTCCGGACTGGGCATTCACTACGATACTGGCGCGGGACATCCGCTGGTCGGGCGGCGCATGCCCGACCTCGATCTTCTCACGCCATCGGGCCCTCGACGTCTGTTCACGCTGCTGCACGCTGTGCGACCGGTGCTGCTCACCTTCGGCGCACCGCAGTGCCTCGATATCGCACGCTGGCTTGATCGCGTCACGCTGATCGACGCGACGCACGACGGTGTGTGGACGCTTCCCGCTATCGGCGCAGTCGCGGCACCGACCGCGGTCCTGGTACGTCCTGACGGCCACGTGGCCTGGGTCGGCGAGCACACGCATGACGGTCTCACCGAGGCATTGTCCACCTGGTTCGGACCACCGGCGACGTAGGTCCGAGGGACGATGTCGTCATCGATCACTCACACCGCCGTCGGAAACAGCAGCTCATTGCCATCGGGATCAGCCACCTGGATGACGTCGTATCCCCACCATGCGGCCTTGTTCGGCACCGTACGCTCGACGATTTCACGACGCAGCTCATCGAGGCCATCGTGAGTCAACTCGATGAAGAGTCGCGCCCGGTCTCGTCGCACGGCATCCTGGCAGAGAATGAGCTCGCATTCGCCGCGATGCACCTGACAGACTGTCCCCGTGCCATCGGCCTCGTGCCACTGCTTTTCGAAGCCGAGCAGATTGATGTAGAAATCCAGGGACCGGCTCACGTCATCGACGAAGAGCACCGGGCGCGTGTACCAGCGATGTCGCGTCGTATTCGGCACACCTTTCGCTGTCATTTTCTCTCCTGATCATTGCCCCGCGGGTGGCTGCCAGAGTTCTGCCTTGTTGCCTTCCGGATCGATGACCCACGCGAATATGCCGTACTCGGAATCGTCGATCTTCTCGAGCACGTTGCAACCTTCCTCTCGCAGGACCTTCACCAGCGCGTGAAGGTCCTCGACACGATAGTTGACCATGAACGTTGCCGTGCTGGGCGCGAATTGTGCTCCATCCGCCGATCCGATGGACCAGATCGTGGTTCCGCCAACCGGCGCGCCTTGCGTGTCGGTCCAGGTGAACGCCGTCCCTCCCCATGCCTGTACGTCGATTCCGAGGTGCCGCTTGTACCACGCCTGCAGTGCCGGCGCGTCCTTGGCCTTGAAGAAGATTCCGCCGATGCCTGTGACGCGCTGCATGATCAGTCCGTGGGTGGGTGATGGTGAAACGCGAAAGGTATGGCGAGTGTCCGGCGGATCGCGCCGTGGCCTTCACGATCAGTGCGAGACAGCATCTACACCCGCAGGATTTTCGTCATCGGCCTGCCCTTCGCCAGTTCGTCCACCAGCTTGTCGAGGTAGCGGATCTTCTGCATCAACGGATCCTCGACACTCTCGACGCGAACGCCACACACCACGCCGGTGATCTTGCCGACGTTCGGATGGAGTGCCGGCGCCTCATCGAAGAACGTCTCGAAGTCCGTTCGGTTTTCGAGCACTGCCGCCAGCGTCTGCGCGTCATGTCCCGTGAGCCAGCAGATGATCTCGTCCACCTCTTCCTTCGTGCGTCCCTTTCGCGTGGCCTTGGTCACGTAGTGTGGGTATACACTGGCGAAGGACGTCGTGAAGATCCGGTGTTTCTGCATGTGCGTCTCGATGCGGTTTCAAGGGCATGCCACGCTCGCGTGCGGTGTACGGCAGCGTCAGGCGTGTTTTCCGCCGGATTGCGGATACCGTCGCATCGTATCCTCCACCGATCGGGCCACCAGCTGCTCCAGCACACTCAGGTCGACGTTGGCCAGGCGTCTGATGTAGACGCACACCTTCCCGATCCTGTGCGCGCCAAGCCTGGCCAGCAGATCGTCCCGCCCTTCGCACTCTTCCGCGATGTAGACCACCAACTCCCGTCCGCGGGCGGCGAATGCGGCCAGTGCGGAGTCGCCTTCATGACCGCTTGCGTACCGGTAGTGATAGCTCCCGAATCCGACGATGGTCGGTCCCCACATCCGTGGTTCCTGCGCGGTGACGTTCTGCATGAGCACAACCAGACGTCGGGCGTCATTGCGTTGCTCCTCGTTCGCAATGGCGGCGATGTGACTCTCGACACTGACGTGCGTGGGCTTGGTCTTCGGTGCCGGCATATCTGCCTCCAGGCGGCTTCCGGTCGGCGCTTCACGCATCACTCGGCGACGGCACGGTTGTGCTGATCACGATAGCATGGCGGCGTTGTGGGCAGCAACGGCCCCTCCCCACGTCGTGGCCGTGTGGCGGGAAGGAAGCTCGGGATCAGCCAGCGCCGTGCGTCGGACTGCCTGCCGTCCCGTCGGGGGACGACGAGATCACAGCTGTGTTCGTGACCTCGGCCGCGAAGAACTCTTCGAGCGGGACGATTGCACCGCCGAGACAATGTTCGGCGACAACGAGAGCTCGATGCCGTGAGCCGCACTGCCCTGTCAGCGACCCTCAGCCACCCTGGAAACGTGATCCGCTCGCGGTGAGTGCCGCCTGAAGTGCAGCGAGCGCCTTCGGGCCCATGCCGTGCAATTCGCTGAGGTCTGCGAGCGTCCACCGGGCCAGCTGTGCAACGGACGTGATCCTCGCGGCGGACAATGCGCGCAACGCGGATCCGGATAGCCCTGCGGGAAATGCCGCTGCGTTCGGATGCGTCGATTCCGGCTTCGATTTCATGATGAAGCGATCCGATGGAAGAGGGTTCCGTGTGATGCGAGTGTACTCAGATTCTTTCTGCACACCGTGGCCCTTCCGCTTCGACAGTAAGCCCGTTTACGACGTGTGTGCGGAAGCACTCAACTCGTGCATCCGCACGGTCACTGGGCTCACGGCATGAGCGGCGAGGGTATCGCAAACTCATACATCCATGGCCACAACTTTCCCGTCACCACGACTCGGCGATGCGTCGTGTCGATGGCGATGCCGTTGGCGACGGCACCTCGCGCGCGCAATGCACGCAGCGCTTCGATCGAGTGCAGAGCCGAGAGATCGATCCAGCCTCGGATTGCTCCCGTTTGCGAGTCGATGCGTGCGATCAGGTCGGTCTGATAGACGTTGGCCCACAATTCTCCGCGTACCCACTCCAATTCATTCAGCATCCAGACCGGGTGTCCCGCCTCGGTGACGTGAATGGACCGAATGGGCGTAAAGCCTGGTGCCGAGAACACCCGGATCCGGTCCGTCCCGTCACTCATGTACAGCACCGCGCGGTCGCTGGTGAGTCCCCAGCCTTCACCAGTGAACGCAAAGCTGTCGATCGGAGCGAGCGAGGCCGCGTCGTACACGAAGCCTTTTCCGGATTGCCATGTCAGCTGGTACAGCCGCTCGCCCGCGACGGCGATGCCCTCGCCAAAGAGCGCGACATTCAATGGAACTCGGCGACGCACGATGCCGGTGAGCGCATCGACCTCCCGGATGTCCGAGCGACCCTCGAGCCCCGTGCTTTCGAGAAGTTTCTGTCCATGGAAGAGGAGACCTTGCGTGAACGCCGCCGTGTCGTGCGGAATGCTTTTCGTCGCGCGCACGACGAGTCTTGGGGTCGTCGCATCGAACGGAATCGCGGGCGGCGTCGCATCCGCGTTCGTCCGGCGAGGCGCGAGTGACGCGCCGTCGAGGGGAGCGGATCCGGAGGTTGGAGACGGGCGGAAGATCAGCAGCGTCGCGATGCCGGAAACCATGAAAAGCCCGAACACCACGAATGCGGGCCAACGACGTGGCGTCTTCATGGGAGACCGCTCAGTGCCGGTGCCGAATCCGTCGAGGCACTATGATCTCGTGCGTTCCGACGAAATGACCAACAGGAATCCATCCGCGTCGCGCACGCGGAACACACGCGCACCGAAGGCGTCGGCAGGGTCTGACGCGAGCACACCACCTCGCGCAACGACACCCGCTGCAAGTGCATCGATGTCGTCCCGTGTCGTGAACTGCAGCGAGAAACCCTCGCCCTTCGTTCGCTGCTCACCCTTCGCGCCGTTGTCTTGCGTGAGCAGCAGTCTGACCTGCCCTGCGCGCAACGCGACTGCGCGCAGGACCCCATCCCGCTCGTGTTCCTTGTCCACGGCGAAGCCGATGACGTCACGGTACCATCGCAGACTGGACGGCAGGTCTGCAACGGTGAGCGACGCTGCCAACTCGATCGCGTTGAAGCCGACGGGTGTGTGAACATCGGACTGCGAAACTGGTGACGTGGACATACAGTCTCCTGCGAATACGTGGAATGGAATCGGGCTGACCGTCTCCGCTAGCAACGCTGGCTCAGGTGATACCAAGCGCCGCCACTGACCGGCGCGGAGCACGACCGCCCGACCATCTTAGCGAGATGAGGGCGAGGTGTTCCCTTTCACATCGACGTTGTGATACGCCTCCACCCACCACTGGCCCGCTCGGCGTGCGAACACTTCCATCAGTTGCGTCTTCACGATGCCGTCCGCTGGCACGACGATGCCACCGGGCATGCGGGTGACACCGTGCACCTCGTTGTCGATGTCGACGATCGCGACGTCCGGCGTGACGAAGCGAATCCGGCGAATCACATGCTGTTTGCGCGTGCCCTTGTAGAACGAACCGAGAATTTCGCTGTGGCGGCTCGCAAATGCGGGCGCGCCGTACATCACCATCCCGAACAGGTTGGTGAAGGACACGTCCGGCGCCACATGGCGCGCATAGCGTGTTCCATCGCCCGCATTCCATGCGACCACCTGCTCAACGATGATCGCTCGGATGGCCGCGTCCGACGTCGAGTCCTGCGCGCGTACGACCGTCGAGGGATACAACGTGAGCGCGAACAGCGCTGCAGCGACGGCAGGGTGCATGAGGCGCTCCTGGATGTGTGAGGCAATGTGCAGGATACTTCGAATCGAGCCATCTGCCAGCGATGGAACGGCGAACACGCGTGTGTCGACTGGCACCACTGCGACGCCGGCAACGATCGAGCGCAAGGAGCGAGGCAATCGCGCCAGGCTGCAGTTCGTCGCGAGATCTTTTGCCGCTGTCGTATTCGCGCGTCTCAATCGTCCCCCAATGAGATTCATCGGCGCGAGCGATACGCGCACCCTCAGCCGTAACGCACGGCCCACCAGAACGTGACGGCCACCAACATCCAGTACGTGGTGGTCACCGCCCGATACCACGGCAGCAAGCGCCGTCCCCGCGGATTGTAGTTCGCCGCGTTGACCCGTTCCTTTGCCGCATTCCAGGTGAATGCGATCGCCTGGACCGGGTCCGGATGGTCGATGCGGTGCTCGACCATTGCGGAGGAGAACGCGATGCGCGCCATTCCGAAGAGGAACCACGCGGCGACGACGCCGAGGGTATGGGTAGCGTTCATGCAGCATTTCCGGTGTGAGGCGAACGATCGCATGCGGCCAGGCGACGCCTATCGACAGCGCGAAACGAGCGCGCGGAACTACACAGGCGGGCCAAGATGGGCGACAAGCGACGCAGCGATTGCCGGGAGCGCGCCTTCATCTGCCTCGATCCACATGGCTCGTTGCGCCTCGGGAACGCTTTCGTAGCCCGATTGCGTGAGCGTGACGACGCTACCATGCTGGTCTCCACGCACGACGTAGCTGCTCAACAGCTGAGCCGACGGCAATGCTGGATCGGGGATCCATCGCAGCGTCAGTCGATGCGGCGGAAGACACGCTTCGACCGTCGCGACCTGGATATCGGTCTCGGTATTGAAGAACCGCAGCGATGCTCCAACGCGTAGCGCCTCGATCTCCCAGCGGCAGCCCGGCGCGTACCACCGCACGAGATCCGCGGGCGACGTCAAGGCTTCCCAGACGCGCTCCGGCGTTGCAGCCACGCGCACGTGTTGCGAGACGACGATTGTCATCGTGAAATCCATCCGGACAGTGGGCCAATCCTGGGCCGATGCGGCGTCCTGACGAAACGGGGTTCTGATGTCGTCACCGCTCACCGCGCGGCGATGGTGCCGAACCCGCTCAAACATTGTGCGTCGAGTTGCCGTGCGACCGTCCAAGCCGGGCCGGACGCGTGGCTCGAGTCGCGGCGGAATGCCTGTGCCGCCCAGTGGAATGCCTCCGTCGTCACCAGCACGGCGCTCTCGCGCTCGGCCCGCGCGACGCGCACTCGGCCGATCACACTCATGCGCGTCGCCGGTCGGAACGGGCCGAAGGGCTGCACACCCGGCGTCACGACAATGCCAGCGGAGTCGACGTCCGCAAAGAGATGGTTCGTCCGCGCGCTCAACACCACGCAGTCGACGACGCTGTCCCACGCCGCCGGCGACACGATTCGCGCCATCGGCTGGCTCGGCCGGCTCGTCGCGCATCCTGCCAGCATCGCGACGGTGAGGGCGCTACAGAGCGCAGAGCGCAGTGAAACCCTCAGGCATTCGGAACGCATGTCTCCACCTCATCGAAGAAGGAGTACGGAAGAGTGTCACGGGCCACGGAATCCGCGCGCGCAAAGTTCAGTCCCGACGCAGATAGCGTTGCCCCGGCACCAGGCCGCAGGGATTGCCGCCGGCTCCACGAAACGTCAAGGGCACCGTCATGCCGCATGGCAACGCATTGTAGGCCGGCGGAAGGTTCGGACCACATCGCTGAACATCGAAGTGCAAGTGCGCACCACCAGTCTGTCCGGTATTGCCACTTCGCGCAATCGGCTGGCCCTGGCGCACCGAGTCCCCCACCACGACCAGCACACCGCGCTGAGTCAGATGGATGTACCGGGCCACTGTGCCGTCCGCGTGTCGGACCATGACGTAGTTCTCCTCGAGATCGTGATCATTCCCGTCCACGAAGGTATCGCGCGTCGCGACGACGACACCCGCGCGGGCCGCCACCAGTGGCGTGCCGATCGGCATCGCAAAATCGATCGCAAACAAACCAACGCCGCCATTCCCTCTCGCGAAGTGACTCGTCGTCCGCCACACGAGGCTCACGACGCCGCGCGCGAATGGCAGCACATATGCGGAGCGAGCACTTGCAGCGAACAAGGAACGTTCGACGAGTGGCCCATCGGGATCAGGCCGACACGTCCCGCCTAGTGACACCGCATCGTTGGTACGCGTGTCCGAGCGCACGGATGCTGTCGCAAGCAGCGCACACGCGAGCGAGATCTTCAGCCACATCATCATGACTCCAGTGTCCACCATCGCCGACGGAATCAGTGTGGAGTGACGATCCGCGATGCTGATCGCTCAACCGACTGTCCCGCTCCCCGCTCGGCAAGCAATCTTGCGGTAAACCGCTGGCTCTCCGCCAGTCGCTCGATCTCGAGTCCGGAAGCTTCAACGATCTGCTCGATGCGCTCGAGTCGATCAGTCGCGGTGCGGTCGACGCGGCCGTGATCGCCTCTGGACAGACGTTTCAGCCGTATCCACACTGAACCGACCGAGAGCACGAGCGCGCTCAGGCCGAGCAGGACGAGGCCGACATCACTCCAGATGCCAGAATACTGGTGCACGACACCTCCGACGTTGTGTGGACCGACGAGAGACCAACGATCTACAACCTCTGCGGCGTGTGCGTTGGCACTGCGGCCCGCCCGCGTGACGCCACGTTGTCCTGCAAAGACTCCCTCGCGCCGCTGCAAACGGAAAAGCGCGAAGTGAAGCGCAAATACACTGCTCGCATTTTGTCTCCGAATGCACCATCGCTCGTCAGGCGGTGCTGGGCGCGGGGCCCTTCGGGACGAGATAGCGCAGCTCAGCGAACCCCGTTCCTATCTGCGTGACCGAGACGAGTTGCAGAGGTGGGCTGGTGAGACGACGGGGGAAGAGCGGCTTGCCCTTGCCGAGCGTGACGGACCCAAGCTGCACGATGACTTCATCCAGGAGCCCGGCGTCGTGGAACTGCCCGGCAAGATCTCCGCCACCAACGACCCAAATGTTCCGGTCGCCGGCCGCCGCACGCATTGCCGAGTGCACGGGCTCAACATTGCCGCGGACGAAGTGCAGGTTCGCTCCCGGGACTGCGGGCAGTGTTCGGCTGGAAAAGACCCAGGTGGGTTGCGTATACGGCCACGTGGAACCGGTTTCGCCTGCGACGACAAGCGCGTGACGCAACATCCATTCGTATGTGGCAGAACCCATGGCCAGCGCGCCGACTTCAGCGATGAAGGCCGGATAACCCGTGTCGTTGAGGTCACCCAGCGGGAACAGCCATTCGAGTGAATCGTCTTCAGTCGCGATGAAGCCGTCGAGGCTCGATGCTGTGTAGTACTGAGTCTTCATGGGATTGTGAACGGGAGTGTTCCGCGTGATGACACGGGGTCGTACTGCGCTGCTATTTCCCGATCCGCTGCCTGCTCAGTGACCCGAGGGGGCAGTGACAGCAGAAACGCGGGTCAGCCGCCGACGCGTGTGAGCTGTGGTCGAGAGAATATGATCGTGATGTCTGGCGCCAGACGAATGGTCTGTCGGATCAGCGCATGTGTTGCCTTGTCTATCCAGAGAGTGCTCGCAAGTCCGGCATAATCCATCTGCACCACCCACACGTTCACGATCTCGCCGCCGAGATTCGTGCGCCACTGTTCGTCGCCCGTGACCAGTGCGCTGATGAGCGCCACGGAATCTGCCGCCGCCAGGTACGCCGTCGAAGAAAGTCTGAGCCCTCGCGTCAGCACGGACGCACGAACGAGAAGATCGAAGCTCGCCCCGTCAGTGACCGTGCGCGGCAGGCGACGCGTGATGGGAACGACCGTGCCGAGTGTCGTTGATCGATGGCCCACGACACTATCACCGCGGTACGCAACTTCCACCGCGGATGTTCGACCCTCCGACCAGTGCGCTCGCGGTCGAAGGTCTGGCCACTTGGAATACGTCGTGTCGAGCGTTGGCCCGAAGACTGCATTCTCCGTCCGATACACTCGGCGCGCCAGCGAGGCACCAGCGACATCGACGCGCTGCAGCTCATCCCATAGCCGACCGACTCGCCGCTCGGCGCCGCCGCTCAGCAGGTAGATGTCGAGTGAGTCGACGCCAAGCGGCAGGCGCGCCGCGTCCACCGGAACAGGCTGACCGCACGCGGCAGACGCGCACACCAACGACAAAACCGCAATCGATGCGCCGATGCTTCTACCGCGGAGGCGAATGTGCACGGGAGGACTCTACTCAGGACTGCGCGTCGAACCCGAACACGCGCAGTTCCTGGTCGCAGCGGCAGGCCTTCGCGATGCGCGCCGCCCACGCGATGGCCTCATCGCGCGACGGCAGTTCCAACACCGCGAATCCACCGTCGAGCGTCGGTGCCCAGGGATAGCCGCCCATCGCGACCGCGCCGTCAGCCGAGACGAGTATCGGTGGCACGGCTTCGTCGATTCCGCCGGCAAAGACGTGAACACCGGCGGCTTTTGCCTCTTCGATCACCGCGTGTGCACCGCGGCCCACGGCTTCCAATTCGCCATCGGGCACCACCATCGCGGCGCTTGGAAAGGAGATCAGGTACTTGGCCATGTGGCTCCCTCTGGAAATCGATGACGGTTGGGCAGACTGAGTGCGGCCTGACGAGACGTGCTCCCGCTTCGGTATCACTGACTGATCCTGATTCTGCTCGACGATGGGCGGTCGGCGCAGCGCTTCCGCATCCGCGGGCCGCTGTCATCACCGCTGGGTCATGTTCACCTTTGCAAACCGGATCCCCAGCGCACTTTCGAAGCTTTTCGGCGTGGCGCCAACCGTGAATCCATCGATCCGACTGTCTTTGCCTCGAGTGAATCGCACGCCCAGCAGGAAGGCTTCTCTTGTGCCGCTCAGCGCGGCGAATAGATCCGGCGAGAGCGGCTCGAGTACCATCTCGCGTACGCCCGATCGTTGCAGCATGAGTCGTGTGCCTGCCACGCGCACAGTGTACATGGCGTCCAACTCCGTGCTGACGAAGTTGCCGGCATACGATGGCAGGGCGACGGTCGTCGGCCGCCATGGCGACTCGGCCTGTCGTACCAGGTCCTCGCGTCCATCGGGATATTGCACCGTGAGATGCATTCCACCGCCGCTCAGCTGGCGGAAGGTGTAGCTGTAATCGAATGTCGCATAGCGGCCATCGCGCAAACGCGTGAGCGGAAATGCGGCGCTGTCCGGCAGTATCTCCACAAGTCGTCCCGCGCGCGATTCCAGAATCACCGGATTCCACGGCTGCTCTGCAGAGCGATACCTTCCCGCCAACTGCACCGCTTCATCGGGCGGCGTAGCCACCGTGTCAGGTGGCGCGACGGTAGCGAGTTGCGCTCCGAGCATGGCATCGATCACGGCATGCGAGAATAGTTCGGCGCGATGGTGTTGCGTGTTGCAGAGCGTGGCGACCGTGACCGCCGCGTCAGGCACGCGAAAGTAGCTCGTGCTGAAGCCGCCACCACCACCTCGTCTCGCGACCGTGCGCAGTCCACGATACGCCCCAAGCCACAGCCCGTGCACATACGGCATGGGCTGCGGCACATTGACGGTTGCAAGCGTCGTGAAACGACGTACGAGATCGGCACCACCGACGGTAGCGGTGGTGAAGTTACGATCCCATCGGAGGAGATCTCCAACCGTGGTGTACACATTGTCGCCGCCTACCAGCTCGTCCTGTGGAAAGATCGTTCGTGCGCCGTCGGTGTCGACGTTGTATGCGAACGCCCGCTCGCGAATGGGCATGCGGCGTTGGTCATGCACCGTGGTCGACGTCATGCCGAGGGGCGTGAACAGCAGCCGCTGCAGCACGTCGGCAAACGGTGCCTTCGTCGCGCGCTCGATGACGGCTGCGAGCACGGAGTAGTCGCTGTGGCTGTACTCCTGTCGCGTGCCCGGAACGAAGTTCAGCCCGCGCTGCCGCATCATGAGGTCGAGGAAATCGGACATGGTGCGGACGTGGCTGTCCGTCAGCACCTCGAGTGTGTTGTAATCGCGAAGTCCGCTCGTGTGGTACAGCAGGTCACGAACGCGGATGGCACCGGCGCTCGCCGGCCACTCGGTGATGTACCGCGTGACAGGCGCATCGAGTTGGAGCGTTCCTTGCTGCGCCAATAACAACGCGGCCATGGCGGTGAACTGCTTTGCCATCGAGCCGATGTTGAAGGCCGACGTGGGAGTGAGCGGCTGGCCGTGCTCCAGCGCGCCGCCGCCGAAGCCGCGCAGGAACACAGGCTCAGCCGAGCGCGCGATGCCGACCGCGCACCCTGGCGCGTCGGGAGCGGAGACCGTCGCGAAAATGCGTGCGATGCTTGCGGTGTCCACGCCGACGGTGCCACCGCTGGTTTGCGCCGACAGGGTGAACGGCGCGATCAGCGCGGCGGCAACGGACAGGGTCCTTGGGCCCCACAACGACATGTGGCCTCCGATGCAAGGTGGGAGTGCCCGCCGAATATGCAGTGGAGGCCGTCCGCTCGCACGTCGCGCACCGGTGATCCGTTGGCTGGGGTGATCGGATCCCGCCACGCCGCAACGTCGATCGAGAGCACGTATCCTTCGTGCCTCCGGTCGCCTGATTCTCCACTAACGACGAGAGAGCGCGCTGACGTTCGCCTGTGGAATTCTTCTGAACGCGGCTGCGGCGCTCTCCGGCGGGCTAGGCGCCGACAATCGGCGCACCCGAACATGTCTCCAGGCGAATGCGACTCCCGAAGGGTACGGTCGAGATCCTTTGCGCATGAACCGTCGTCACGCACGCTGCTGCGACGAACGCGAAGAGCAATTGAGCGAAGCGCTGCATGACGTCTCCAGATTCGCCGAAACCGATTCAGGCGATGCACAACCGCATGGTGTCCCTGCAAATATGACTGGGCGGGCCTCCCGCGCTCTCGTGGGTGCACTCCTCAGTGCGAGCCGAGGTACAACAGCCGACGACGACGGTCGTGCCTGTCGCCACGCTTCGGAGGACCAGCCCATGTCTACTGGAACGGGGCAGCCCTGCAGGCCTCCCGTTGGGCGTCGCCTCGGCCGAAGGATTACGCATCGCCTTTCGCTGACGCCGTGGATCCTTCGATCAGTTCAGCCTTTGCCCGGACGAGGTTTGGTGACTGTCCCGACTCCAGTAGTGTCTTCAGGTCGCACAGCACCACGCTAAAGCCTTCCGTGGCATTCACGACTTGATCAACCGCGTCGCTGCCTGAGAAACCGCGGACCTCCGCTGAGACCCGCGTTCTGCCGGGAGCGTACTCGGAGAATTCCAAGTGCACCTTCAGTCCGCCTGACCACGTGAAGGCGATGAGAGTTGACGGCTGAAACTCGTCAACTGTGACGGCTTCGACCGCTCCGGGAACCATGAAGTGCCACGTCACCTTCGCGTGCCTCGACAAAGGCGCACTGGTCGATTCCAGCCAGAATCGAGTGATCATGGCTGGATCGACGAATGCATTGAAGACTTGTTGAACCTGGCAATTCACCAACTGCGACGCCCTGGCTACGAGATTCATCATGCGGTGTCTCCAGAAGAGTGCCGAGTTGACGCATTGCGGGCCTGGCAATGCCTGACGAGACAGGGTTCTGCTGCGCTCGGCCGACTGATGGTCCGCCTGATCACAATACGCGGGCCTCAGTGGCAGCAGCAACCCGGGTCAGCCGGACATACCGCAGTGATGCCCGTCATAGAAATCGAAAGTCGATGCGAGTGCTGTCGTACGGTGGGCCGATCTTCAGCGATAGCGAGCTGGTCGAAGAAATCAACGAATCCAGTCGCGCAGCCGCACCCCGCTATGCAATCAGCGGCGCGCACACGGAATCCTGTCCAGTTCCAACGACGAGCCGGTACTGACCGGTTGAGTCAGACGCCGTTCTCTCCCAGGCTACGTCGGCCGTCGCACCACGGCCGGGCGCGTGCCGGAAGTCTTGCGTACTCGGATCTCTGCTCCGCGCACGGCGTGTCCGCTGATGTTGAGATCGTGCCGAGAACGATCGCCACTGGCTCGGCGGGTGAGCAGCCGCATACCGATGTCGGCGCGCTACACGCAACAGCGAGCGCGAGTGCGAGCGTGAGAACATGTGGATGTGCATCAATGTTCCGTTGTGTCAGGCCAACGAAACAGGGCT
This sequence comes from Gemmatimonadaceae bacterium, assembly GCA_014379355.1. Taxonomy (GTDB): domain Bacteria; phylum Gemmatimonadota; class Gemmatimonadetes; order Gemmatimonadales; family Gemmatimonadaceae; genus JACMLX01. The sequence continues at coordinate 1,200 of JACMLX010000077.1, read as the reverse complement.
CCGTTGCACGGCGATCGCACTAAAGGTCATCCTGATCACAATATGCGGTCGCCGTGCCAGCATCAACCCGGGTTGGCACGCGCCCGCAGACCAATTGTCCGTACCTGTTCAATGACGTAGTAGAAACTGCCTCATGGCTCCGCTTCCACTTCCCCTGGTCTTCTGGGATAACCACCATGTGCATGCGGTAGGACGTTCGGACCTCTCGCAAACGGTATGGGAAGCGGGCAGACGAAACGGCTTTCTGTTGCATTGCGACCACCGAAGTTGCTCCTGCTCGCCGACAATCGGTCGCAATGTCTGCAGCAACGCGCTTCAGCCTGCACTGCGCTGCGAACTAGCCGCGGACGGTGTCGTCGACACGACCAGGTCGAATCTCGACGGCGGGGAAACATTCGCGAAATAGTGTGCCTCTACGGCGTCCCAGCGCGCGTGCCAATCGTGCAGGAATTCCACCGATTCACGGCCGCGCAGACGGACGTGGCGGACAGCGAGTGGCGCGTCCACCAGGATCGCAAGATCAACCACGTCACTGAGCTCGGGGCGACCGGAGTACGCACCTTCGAGGAGCACGACTGGGGTTGCGTCGCATTCGCGCCATTCGCGCGCAGTCGTGTAGGAGCCATCCGGTCGCGGACCAGCGCTGAAGTCGAAGGGATGCCAACGCGCGCGGCGACCCGCGATCAGCGGCACAAGCACTTCTGACCGTACCCGCTGCCAGTCCACGACATGCGTCGCGCGCTCGGCAGGTGACCAGGTATCCCACCGCGCTCCCGGAATCTCGCCGGAAAAGAAGTCATCCAGAGGGATGACGCTCGCACTGAGGCGCGCCGCCACGAGCGGCGCAAGCGACGACTTGCCCGCGCCGCTCGGACCATCGATCGCGACGATCAACGGAGCGGGTCGCGTCGGGGCGATGCCACGCACAAAGTCGACAATCATGTTCCCAGCTTGGTCGTTCACGTTCCCATCCACTGTACACGTGAGTGGTGTGCTGGCTAACGAGACGGGGTTCTGCTGCGCGACGGCCACATCATAGCCACGCCTGCTCACGGACCTCCGGTCACAATGTCAGCAGCAACGCAGGTCAGGGAGCAGCACTCCAGCGCACGAATCCAGCGAGCTCCGTGTTGACGTCGCGCCGCGGATATGTGCCTTACATCGAACGTGATTCAACGAGAGACGCAAGTCTCGCCAATG
>JACMLX010000076.1 GCA_014379355.1 Gemmatimonadaceae bacterium | reverse complement strand
TCCTGACGCGCTTCCAGCGCAACAAGGATGCGCAGAGCAGCGCGATGCAGGACGATGCGCCGGCGCCGGCCCGTGCCGGCATCATGGCCGCGGCAGGCGTCGCGGTCGCCCTCGCCGTTCTTGGCGTCGGTGGCGGTTTCTGGTATCAGGATCGCCAGCTCGCCACGCTCGACGAACGCCTCCAGCAGGAGCTCGCCGATTCTGCGCGCTTCTCAGCCGTGATCGGTGAGCGAAAGGCCGTCATCGCGCGCCGCGACTCGCTCATCTCGCAGCTGGGCATCATCCAGCAGATCGACGACAGTCGCTACGTCTGGCCGCACATCCTCGACGAGATCAGCCGGGCGCTGCCGCCATACACGTGGATCACGACCATCACGCAGGTGAGTGCACGAGCGGTGCTGCCGCAGCGCGACACCACCAAGGCCGCAGGTGACTCGACGGCCAAGAGGGCCAAACCCGTCGTCGAGCCGCAGGTCACGTTCCAGATCGTCGGCAATACGGTCGACATCCAGGCCCTCACTCGCTTCATGCGCGTGCTCGAGAGCTCGCCCTTCGTGCAGAACGTCACGCTCAACAAGTCGAACGTGATGCTGGTCGATACGCGCGAAGTCACGGAATTCACGCTCGACGTCCAATACCAGAAGCCGGACCCGGCGGCCGTCACGACGGTCCCGATCACCTTGTCGGTGCGCTGAGATGCTGAACTCATTCACCAAACGCGAACAGAGCCTGCTGGCCGTCATCATTTTCGCACTCGGCCTCAGCGTCCTGTTCTACATGTACGTCTTCACGCCGAAGTCCGAGACCATCGTGGAGCAGGAATCCCACGTGGACGCGCTGACATCGGCAAACCAGAAGGCCGCGAACGAACTGAAGGCCGGCAATCTCCGCCAGCTGAAGGAAGATGCGGCTCGATACGCGGAGAACCTGGCGGTCATGCGCCAGCTCGTTCCAACCGTCAACGAAGTGCCGGGGCTGCTCGAGCAGGTCTCGAACTCCGCCCGTCGCGTCGGGCTGGACATCGCCAGCGTCACGCCGCAGCCGGTTGCCAGCGGTGGTGAGAACTACGACGCGCACCGCTACCGCCTGATCGTCAAGGGCGGCTACAACGACATGACGGAATTCCTCACGAACGTCGGCTCCCTGCCGCGGATCGTGAATGCGATGGTGCTGAAGATGAAGATGGCCGAAGGTGCCGCCAACGCGCAGCAGCAGCTCGCGGCGGGCGGTCGTCGACGGATGCCGGCATCTGAGGCGCCGATCCAGACCGAGTTCGATATCGAGACGTACGTCGCGCGCGGCGGTGAGCCGGTGTCGACGTCACGTCGTGGAGGTACCACCCCGTGATGATGCACGCGTCCACCCGCGTCCTTGCCATCGTCGGTCTCTGCGCCGGCGTCGCCATGCCGCTCGTGGCACAGCAGGTCGTCGCGCGCGCCGAGCCGGTACCGGTCAACGGTCGCACTGCGCCGGCAACACAGGCCGCGCGCGATTCGATCGCACGCAAGGAACAGCTCTCCTATCGCCGCGAGACATTCGCGTACGATGCCGGCGGCCGACGCGATCCGTTCGTGTCGCTCGCGGCCACCGGTGTCCTCCGGCCGACGATCGCCGACCTGTCATTGGTCGGCATCGCCTACGCCACCCGCAACGGAGCCAGTGGCGTGAGTTCGATCGCGATCTTCCGCGATCGACAGACGAAGGAGCAGTACCGCGTACGCGTCGGGCAGCCGCTCGGTCGCATGCGCGTGGCCAGTATCGAACCGCGCCGTGTCGTGTTTGCGATCGACGAGTTCGGCATCAGCCGCCAGGAAAGTATCGCAATGGGTGATTCGACCAGGACCATCACGCCGACGAGGGCACCATGATGAACCGGATGCACGTTTCTTCGCTGCGCAGCTGGTATCGCGTGGCTGCAGCCGGGGTCGCGGTGTTCGCCGCGATGTCGGCATTCCCGATGTCGCTCACTGCGCAGGCCCTGGTTCGGGGTGTGCGCGTTGAATCCAATACCGGCGGCACGATCGTCGCCGTGATGCTGACCGACTCGGTGGCGCGCTCCGCGTTCACGCTGGCCGGCCCGAATCGCATCGTCCTCGACCTGCCAGGTGCCACACTCGGCTCGCTGGGTGGTCGCAGCTATGATGGCCAGGCGCGTGGTCCTGTGCAGAACGTGCGCATGGCCCAGTATCGCCCCGACATCGTGCGCGTCGTGATCGACGTCGACGGTCCGTCGCGCTACACCATGTCGGGCGGCAATGAAGTCCGCATCGCCCTCGCCGGCGGTGCAGAAACGGCTGTCTGGAGCACCGGTGACGCGATGCCGTCGCAGCGTGTCGCCCAGGCACCGGCGCGCGAAGTCGCCGTCGCCGTGATGGACTCCACCGTCTCCAGTGCACGGGCCGCGACTGGCGAAGCGCCGTCGCAGGTCCAGTACCAGACGCCCGAGCCCGCAATGCTCGGCACGCCCGCCGGTTCAGCCGGCAAGCCGCCGAAGCCACGCATCACCGTCAGCTATCAGGAAGCCGACATCCGCGATGTGATCGCCGCGTTCGCGAGCTTTGCGAATCGCACGATCATCGTCGGCAAGGACGTCGCCGGCAGTATCACCGCCGATGTCAAGGACAAGCCGTGGGATGAAGCGCTGGCCGCGATCCTCAGCGCGCAGGGTCTGGCCGCGAGCGAGGAGCCGAACGGCATCATCATCGTCGATTCGTACAAGAACATGCTCGACAAGCAGTCCCTCGAGCCGCTGGTGACGCAGGTCGTGAGTGTGAATTACGCCAACGCCACGTCACTCGCCACGACCGTGCGCGGTCTGCTGACGCGTGATTGTGTGCCGGGTGCCGGTGGTCCGACGGCCGGCGGCAGCGGCGGGGCAGTCCAGCCGGGTTCCGTGCCGAGTGGGTGTGTGGTGCGTGGCAGTGTGCAGGCCGACAGCGCCACCAACTCGCTGCTCATCCGTGAAGTGTCGAGCCGCATGGAGGACGTGATCAGCTACGTCCGCTCCATCGATCGTCGCACGCCGCAGGTCGCGATCAAGGCGAAGATCATCTTCGTCAACCGCACCAACCTGCAGGAAATGGGCATCACGTACGACATCGGGACGGCGCGCCAGTTCTTCAACACGGTCATCCCGCGCCAGGAAGTCGTCTCGCAGATCCCGATCGATCG
>JACMLX010000075.1 GCA_014379355.1 Gemmatimonadaceae bacterium | reverse complement strand
TCGCCTGGTTCGAACAGCGCCCGAATCGCGTGCGCAATCCTGTGATCTCGTCGCTGATCGAGAGCGGCCGAGTCGGCGTCGTCGACTCATTTGCGCTGGACCTCTCCATCGATGAAGTGTTGCAGCTCCTCCTCGCTGAAATCCGCCGACTCTCGGCGACACGCGTCGTGATCGATTCGTTGTCCGGATTCGAGCTTGCGCTCGCACCGACCTTTCGCGCCGACTTCCGGGAGTCGCTGTCCCGCCTCGTGTTTGCGTTGGGGATGGAAGGCGTGACGGTGCTGCTCACATCCGAGCTCGAGGATCGCTATACCGACCTTCGGTTCAGTCCGCATGGCACCGCGTTCCTCACGGACGCCATCATCGTCCAGCGATACATCGAAGTCGACAGCAGGCTGCGCCGCATGCTCGCCGTCGTCAAGCTTCGTGGCAGCAGGCACTCCGACGAGCTGTGCGAATACACCATCAATGAGGGGCGTATTCAGATCGGCGCGCGGCTGGTCGAATACGAGGGCCTGCTGGGTGGAAGGCCACGAAGCGTGCGCAGCATCGACAGTTCGTCTCGTTCAGCCTCCTGACAGCAGCAGGTGGCACCATGACCCGGCAAAACGTGACGATTAATCACACTGACGCCTACGATACGACCACCTCGGTGGACGATCGCCTGTCGCAACTTCGCGACGTGAATGAAAGCCTGATCATGGCCGCATTGCGTGCGCAAACGGCGGCAGATCAGACTGAACGGCTGCTGCTCGAGGTCAGTCGTGTCTCAGGCCTGGATGACCTCACGCATCTGGCCAATCGCGCCCTCATGTTCGACCGCTTCGCGCAGGCCGCGGCAATGGCGTCACGCCACAACACGCGCCTCGGCGTCGTGTTCCTGGACATCGACCACTTCTCGCAGATCAATGAGACGTTCGGACACGCGGTCGGCGATGAAGTCCTGCGTCGTGTCGCATCATCGCTGCTGCGCAACACGCGCGGCGCCGATACCGTCAGTCGACACGGAGGCGACGAGTTCCTGATCCTGCTCACCGATCTCGACGATCTGGACGCGCTGCCGCCGATCACTGCAAAGATCACGAAGGCGCTACGCACGCCGCTGGTGATCGACGGCTTCACGATCCATCTGTCAGCCAGTGTGGGCATCAGTGCCTTCCCTGATGATGGCCGTGAGCTGCTCACGCTGATCGGACTCGCCGACGTGGCGATGTATCATGCGAAACGGCGTGGGTTCGGCGGCGTCGTATTCCACAGCGACATCTCCCGCGATGAGGAATCACCTGCCCGGCTCACGCCCGAGCCTGACTGGCACGCTCTCTCCGAGATCGATCTTCCTGACGACAGCGATTTGTCACACCTCCCTCCGCTGCAGGCAGCGAACGAGCAATTGCTCTTGACCGCGCTGACTGCGCAATCCCGGATCGAGGAAGTCGAAGGCGAGCAGCGCCGGCAGACGGATTTCATGGGCGTGCTCGCGCACGAACTGCGCAATCCGCTGGGGCCGATGCGCAATGTCGCCGCCATTCTCCCGATGATCTTCCCGGGTAATCCTGCGCTCACGCGGCTGCAGCTGGTGATCGAACGCCAGGTCACGCACATGACCCGGCTGCTCGACGATCTGCTCGATGTGTCGCGGATCAGCACTGGGAAGCTGCGCCTGATGACGGCGCTCGTGAATCTTGTCGACGTCGTCACCAGCTCGGCACTCGCATGCCAGCCCACGATCGAGGCGCGACACCACACGCTGACGCTAAACCTCGGCGTGCCCACCGCCATGATCGTCGGTGACCCGATCCGGTTGACGCAGATCATCACCAACCTGATCGACAACGCGGCGAAATACACGCCTGACAACGGCGCGATCGGGCTCCGTCTCGAGTCGGATGATACGTACGTGAAAATCACGGTCAGTGACAACGGCATCGGCATTGCCGAGGAAGCACAAGCACGCATTTTCGGCCTCTTCGAACAGGAGGCGCGTGCCGCCGGTTTCAGCAAGGCGGGCCTTGGTATCGGCCTGTCGATCGTCCGTGACCTGGTCAATGCGCACGGCGGCTCGATCGTCGCGCGCAGTGCTGGCGTCGGACACGGCAGCGCGTTCATCCTCACGCTGCCGCTGGACAAAGCCTAGCTCTGCGGCGCTGTTCGCGAACGGCAGCTCTGGCCTTCCAGTGCAAACTTGAGCAGGACCAGTTCGTCCCGCAATTGCGCACCGGGATCCGCGCGAAAGAGGTTGGCCACCGAAAGCGCGGCGGGGCTTCTGGCCGCTTCGTATTCGATCGTGACCTCCACATCGGTGCGTTCACCATCCCTGTCCGGAGTGAAACGGACGGAGCCCGCGTCGAAATGCCGTGTTTCGTCGATCGATCGCCAGGCGATTCGCGCTCCGGGGAAATCGCAGGTGAGCTCGGCTTCCCACGTCATGACCGCACCGCCGGGGAGCCGCCGCCGCCAGATGGACGTACCGGTGTACGGCTCCTCGACGGATTGCAGTGTGCGCATGAACAACGGCAGGTTCGCGAGATCACGCCAGAACCGGTATGCCTTGTCCGCACTGCAGTCGATCCGGATCGCCGCCGACTTGCTGTAACGGCACAGTCCCGAACCGCGCTGGCCCAGCGCGAAGGGCGTCGAAGGCGACGATGTCTCTACGTCGATCATGACCGCTGTGTCTGACATAAGGCGACCGGAAAATGGTGGGAAACCAGCGCACCCTCGTGGCGCTGCAGTGACTGACAAAGTGCAGGTAAAAAAACGCACACCACGTATGCGCACCGCCATTTCTCCGAAGTGCATGGTCGATCTATCACTTTCGAGCGATGCGCTCGCGGCTGCGTGTGCTGTGTGCTCCGACAGCATGGCCGCGCTGCTGCATCATGTGCGCAACACTGTGTTCTGCGCGCGCCTCGGACTGCGCAGCAGACGCTGTCGAGCTCGAGCACTGTATTTGCCGCATGACGCACGCATTTCTTCAAGACAGACATGCGAGCGGAGAGATCTGAATAACGCAGAGCTTCGTACGAATCACTGATGCCAGTGAGCATGCGCCGGTTTTCGTCGGTAATGCATTGCCGTGTCTGCCATCCGCGCACCGTGCAGCCGGATTTTTGAGGTTTTTACATCATGCTGGCCATCGCCGATCTGACGCGTCGCGAATTTGTCGCATGCGGTCGCGAGAGAGCAATTCTGCTCCCCTGATTTGGCGCACAAGTTGCCGATCGATGTGCATCCACGCGAAACATGTTCTCGTGGCCTTGACATCTTTCGCCGAGTCTACCGATGTCGTCGATATCCCCGCAGTCGTTCTTTCGGTTGGGCACAGCGCTGTCGCTGGTGCTCACCGTCGCAGCTGCCGTACCGGTCCGTGCGCAGGTCACGACCACCGTCACGTTCAACACCTTGACGGAAAGCTCCCCGGGTTCGGGCACGCGCTATATCGGCAACTGCTACGCCGAGAGCGGGTTCCTGTTCACCGCCGTCGGCCTGCCGTGCACCGGTGCCACTGCCGCGAACGCATTCGTTGCGGGCAGCGCCAACAGCCCGTTCTTCGGCGGCGGCACCTCGCCCTCACTGCTGCTCAACAGCGGCGATGCGTCCCTGATCAATGTGGCCCGTGTCGATGGTGCGTTCTTCAACTTCACTGGAATCGCGCTGGCACCGTTTGGCGGCGCGGCGACGACCGTCGTCTTCAGCGGAATGCGCGGCGCGACGACCGTCACTCGATCGGTCACCGTGAGCGGCGGCCTCACCGGGTTTCAACTCTTCTCGTTCGACGGCTTCTTCGCCGGTGTGAGCTCCATCCAGATCGCAGCCAGCAATGAGTTCGGCGAGCCGCTCGTCAAGTTCGACGACTTCTCCGCCACCTCGGCTGCGGTCGGAGTCGTTCCGGAGCCGGCAAGTCTGGTGCTGTTCGCCACGGGTCTGTTCGGCGTGGGCATGGTGGTCATTCGTCGGAGGAATCGCGCATGACCAGCCCGCTTCACACTTCCGAAAACCGACTCGCGTCCGATGGCGACAGCGTGTCGATGGCGCGACGCAATTTTCTTCGCACGGCCGGGCTTGCCGGTGCGGCGATTGCATTTGCAGGGTGCTCCGGTACGACGACGGAGCTGACCGCACCGGTGCGAAGCGGTAGCCCGACAGGCGCCGTGGTTGGACCGAACGGCGCAATCACGCTCGATTTCTCGTCCGACATCGATGTCTTGAACTATGCGTATGCGCTCGAGCAGCTCGAAGCGGCCTTCTACGTGACCGCCGCGAGTAATGCGGCCTTCACGTCGATCTTCGCCGCGAACGAGCAGCGCGTGCTGCTCGACATTCGCGACCATGAAGTTGCGCACAGGGATTTCTTCGGCGCAGCGCTCGGCACGGCGAAGATTCCGAATCTCACGCCGGCGTTCGGTGCCATCAGCTTTGCCGATCGGACCAGCGTGCTGCAGACAGCCCGGACGTTCGAGGACCTCGGTGTCAGCGCGTACAACGGCGCAGCGCGGTTCCTCACGGATGCCGGCTACCTCGGCCTTGCCGGCAAGATCGTGTCGGTGGAAGCCCGACACGCGGCCGCGATCCGTGATCTCCTGAACACCCGCAGCGGTGACTTCGCACCGAATGCGTTCGATGCCGGCAATACCCCGCAGTTCGTGCTGGCGGCAGCGGACCCGTTCATCGTCGAATCCATCACCGTCATCAACGCCTAGGAGACACGACACATGTCCACAACAACTCGCGCTGATGGTGTGCTCGACGGCTTCGATCCGGAGATCGCTTCACGCCTCGTGACCCGTCGCGACGCGATCGCGAAGGGCGCCGTCACATCCGGTCTGGTCATGGCCGGGCTGCGGATCGGCACCGTACCGGCCGCGCTTGCCGCACTCTCGACGTCTGCGTTCGGTCAGGGCCGACTGCCGACGGTCGTCAACGGCATTCTCAATTTTGCGCTCGTGCTCGAGTATCTGGAGGCGGAATTCTACAATCGTGGTATCGCGGCGCCGAACCTGATTCCCGCCGCTGATCGCAACATCTTCCTCACCATCCAGGGACACGAGAACACGCACGTCGACTACCTGAAGAACACGTTGGGCGCTTCGGCCCGTCCGAAGCCCACGTTCGACTACAGCTACGGCAATGGCAGTGGGACGGGTCCGTTCGCGGACGTCTTCACGAACTACACCACGTTCAAGGCCGTCGCGCAGGCGTTCGAAGACACTGGCGTGCGCGCGTACAAGGGGCAGGCTCCGTCCCTGATGCCGTACAAGGATGTGCTGCAGGCAGCGCTCACCATCCACTCGGTCGAAGCGCGCCACGCGGCGGAAGTGCGTCGGCTGCGCGGGAACTTCGCCGACAATGAACCCAATCAGGGCTGGATCACGCGCGCCATCACTGATATTCCCGGCACGGAAGCCGTCTATGCCGGAGAGGACAATCTCATTCAGGGAGGCATCGACATCACGACAATCACGACAGTCGCCTCGAAGGAATTGACCGAGGCGTTCGACGAGCCGCTCACGATGGCGCAGGTCTTGGCGATCGTGGATCCGTTCATCGTCTGAGTTCGCCGGATATTGCATTCGGCAGTGCCGCCAACGTGGAGCGGCACTGCCGATCTAGCATGCAACACCTCGAAGCGCCCTCATGCTTGCGGCGCCATGGCGCGATTCTTGACGAGCGTAGTACCGCGCATGTGAAGGCTTTTCATTCACGTGGTCGTACGCTGTCATGCGCCGCACGCCTCGATGGGAGTGCGTGATGTCATACCACTACCTCTGGAGCACATATGAATGATCGGCGCAACTTGCGATACGGTCCACTCGCCGCCGTACCCATGTCGGGACTTCTGCTGTTCGCGGTGGCATGTTCTCCATCACGCGATGGCTCGTCACGCGATTCGGCAACCGCAGCGAGCGCTGTTGGCAGCCCGACAGCGCGCGACAGTTCGGGCACGTCGGGTTCGATGTACACTGACAGTTCCAGCGGAGCTTCAGCTCGTGGAGGCGCGGCCCGCCCTGGCGAAAGCCCGACCGCTGGCGCACAGGCACTGCGTCCCGTCGTGAACGACACCATCCTCGGCAATTTCGTCGCAACGGTCGATCGGGGCGAGATCGAAGCAGGCAAGCTGGCGGTGTCCAAGGCGCGCAGCAGCGCCGTGAAGGCGTACGCTCGTACGATGATCGACGCTCACACGAAGGATCTCGCGCTTACGACTCGACTCCTGCGCGGCAATGGCCTTGCGACCATGGATTCGTCGTCGAACGCCGCGGCACCCGCGAGCGGCGGTGATCTCGTCGCAGACACAAAGGCGCAGCATCAGCAAGTGATGACCCAGCTGCGCGATGCCACCGGAGACGCCTTCGATCGTGTGTACATGGACGCGATGGTGGCCGGTCATCAGGACGTGCTCGTCAAGCTGGAGATGCACGCCGGCGGCGCGTCACTCGCACCCGTCACGTCACATCTGGCCGCCGTGCAGAAAGCGGTGACGGATCATCTGGCCAGGGCGAAGGAAGTACAACTGAAGTTGTCTGCTGTGGCGGCGACGCAGCCGCGAGACTGACGCTGGCCGTTGTCGGCGGACGCGTGGTGCTCGGCTTGACCACCATGACGACGACGGCAATCAGCAGCAGGAGCGTTGCAAGAATTCCCCACCAGAGCCACAGGCGCGCATCTCTGCGATATCCGGCCGGAACGCTCATGCCGTATTCGAAGATGCGCGCCGCTCGTGCTTGCCGCATCTGCAACGGGATGAGGATTGCCACCCAGATCAGGCCAGCGGCGACGAACAGCAGCTCGGAGATCTGAAGCCATGGTGCCTTGAACGGCGCAATGCCGGCCGATGCTGCGCTACCGAAGCCACCGATCAGGATCAACACGATTCCCGGCACCGTCAGGAACCAGTCGGTGACAGTCACCAGGCGCTGCGCGAAGGCGACCACCTGCGGATTGTTGGTGCGATCGGCAAAAACCTTCCACACCGATGTCGCGGTCACATTGCCGACCAACAGGATGACGCCGAGCAGGTGAACGACCTTATACGTGTCGAGGGAACGCATTCCATCAACCCGCATGTATCGTGAGTGTTTGTCGCGTCAGGCCGTCCATGCGCCGAACACTCTCGGTGCGACGTGCTGACCGGGCCCGTGCATCGGGCCCTGCATTGCTCGAGGATAGGATGTCACACACTCCGGTCTCAGAATCACGATAGCCTGCGGCGCACGCGTCAATTTACGCGGCGTTCGTGAATCTGCAGCGCATCAGGTCGGTCGGGAAACTCAGACGACACGTGCGCAGGCGACAGCGCGAGCCACGCCCTCACGCATCTGTCCGTCGGTGCGTCGACCCTCCCGGCGACGGTCTCAGTCGCGCGCGCGCTCCGATCGGAAACCATCCTGCCGTTTTGCAGCTGTGCGACAGTAATACCGTCGCTCCCATTCGGCCTCGTCACCGCGTTCCTCGACCCGCCGTCGTTGATGATCGTCGGGATGCTCATACCGATAGCGCGCCTTTTCCGCGCGATTGCGACTGTGTCCGCGATCACGATCGATCATGGTCGTTCTCCGGGCTGGCAGGATGTGATGGTGAGACTTCGCGGTGGGTTTGCATACGTTTTCGTATACGATTCTTCGACGAGGTCAACGTCCGGGCGGCAGGCGCCGGTCATGATCTCTTCCATGGTGCGCCCCGTCGCGATGGAGGACTGGAACGCGTCGGTCGGCTCGACGATGCGGCTGGATTCACCGCCGCGATGCCTGACCAGCATCCACTGCGTCCGGCCGTCACACTTGAGATGAGTGCGGAACAGCGTCCAGACACCGCGCAACCGAGTACCGGCGAGCATGAAGTGCAGCGTGCCAGCGCGCAGGGCGGAGTTCAGACCGTCTGCCGATGCAGCGCTGCCCACACCGCAGTACGAGCCGGCATCCCAGAGCATGACGGTGCCCGATCCATGTCTTTCACTGCGCACCACACCTTCGAAGCTGGCACTGGCGAGGGGATGATCGTCCGCCTGCACCGCCAGCCGACGGACAGCAGGATCGATTGACGGGCCTTTCGGCAAGACCCAGCTTCGCAGGATGCCGCCAACCTCGAGATGCAAATCAAAAAACACGCGGCTCGCGGCCCGCTTCTTCAGGATGAACGTGGAATACTGCTGCGATTGCGTCGTGATTCCGCCCGATTCGGCGCTACGGCTCGCACCTCTCACGGCGACGAACGCTTTCAGCTGATCCACGATCAGCGGACGGTCGATATTCATGTCACCTCGCCACGCGACACATTCATGACTGTCACGGTGCACCTCTCATCTGGGTGTGTCGCGGTCCATGCAGCGTGATGGTCCGGAGAACGCGCTCGCGGAAACGCGTGGGCGTCGCCGCGTGGTAGTGTGAGGCCGTGCGCGGCCTGACTCAATTGTCCGACAGGTGAGTGCTCCCCTACTCACTGAGAGAGAGACCGTCTCAAAGCCTGACACCGCCGCAATCATTCAGGGCTCGGCAGCGCATCAGGCATTCGTCTCATCCGCGGCGCGCTCAACGGCGTCGCCGGCCGTCAGAGTCAGCAACTGTTCGATGAAGGCACGCTGGTCGTCGCGCGATGGATCGCCCTCATGCCGCTCGATCCACTCGACGAAGAGTGCCCGACTCTCGAGGGTGCCGATGTTTCCGATGACGCTCGGATTCGTCGCGCCCGGCGATGTCGGAGGTGAGACGCGACCGGTTCCGGAGTCGGCAGGGGCCTTCAAGGCATAGACGATCGTCGTGACGCCGGCTTGCATCGCGGCACCGGTGCACATCACGCATGGCTCGAGTGTGGACACCATCACCAGATCCTTCGCCGCAGCGAATTGACCAGCACCGGCTGCGAACGCGTTCATTTCGGCGTGCAGTGTCGGATTGCCGGACTTGAGCAACGTGTTGTATCCAACGCCCATGACGTCACCGGCACTGTTCAGCACCACGCAGCCGATCGGCGCCTCACCGGCGTCCAGCGCCAGTCGCGCCTGAGCCAGTGCGATGTCCATCCAGACGCGCATGACGTCGCGCAGTGGGGCATACGGGGCAACGGAAATGTCGGTCATGGAAACTCCAGGGTGAATTCGGATGGGAGAATTGACATCTGCTGCAACATCAGGCGATCCACGGGCGCAACCAGGGCGCTGTCACACTGTCGGGCGAACGCGCGACGTCTGCAGGTGTGCCCTGCGCGACGATACAACCTCCTGACGCACCGGCGCCCGGACCCATGTCGATCACCCAGTCGCTCTGCGCCACGATACGCATGTCGTGTTCGACGACCACGACGGTATTCCCAGCATCGACAAGCGCCTGCAACTGCGTCATCAGCAAGTCGACATCGGCCGGATGCAGTCCAGTACTCGGTTCATCGAGGATGTAGATCGTGTCCCGGCGCTGCGAGCGTTGCAGTTCGGTGGCCAGCTTGATGCGTTGCGCCTCACCGCCCGACAGCTCGGTCGCGGGTTGTCCCAATCGCAGGTAGCCCAGTCCAATGGAGCGCAGCAGCGTGAGCGGCCGGACGATGTTCGGTTGCGCCTCGAAGAATGTTTCCGCCTCTGCGACCGTGAGGCGCAGGACATCGGCGATCGAACGCCCATTCCAGAGCACTGACAGCGTCGCGTCGTTGTAGCGTGCACCGTGACAGGTGCCGCACGGTGCATACACCATCGGCATGAAGAGCAACTCGACCGACACATACCCTTCCCCCTCGCAGGTGGCGCAGCGACCCGGCGCGAGATTGAAGGAGAAGCGACTGGCCGTCCAATGCCTGCGGCGCGCTGCCGGCGTGGCGGCGAAGAGGGCGCGAACATGGTCGAAGAGGCCGGTATAGGTGGCGAGATTCGAGCGAGGCGTGCGCCCGATCGGTTTCTGGTCCACGCGCACGAGCCGCCTGACATGTTCGGCGCCGTCTGTGATGGCGCCGATCGTCCGCTGCATCGGTTGGAGGTCGGCATCCTCATCGATTGCTGCGTCGCTGCGTTCGCCACCGAGGTGCGACTCGATGAGATCCACCAGTGCCTGACTCACGAGACTCGACTTGCCCGAACCCGAGATGCCGGTCACCATCGTCAGCGCAGCCAAGGGGATGCGCACATCGAGGCCGCGCACGGTGTTCCGCGTGACACCGGTCAGCTGCAACCACGCTGTCGGTATCCGACGAACCCCGCTCGACGCACCGGTACGGCCGAACAGATACGCGCCCGTGATCGACGACGTCACCTGCTCGAGCAAGGCCGGTGAACCGCTGTGGAGAATGTGACCACCGGCCGTCCCGCCGCCCGGACCGACATCGACGATCCAGTCCGCATGCCGCATGATATCGAGATCGTGCTCCACGACGAACACCGAGTTGCCCGAATCGCGCAGGCGCATCATCGACTGGATCAATGCCGCATTGTCCGCCGGATGCAGCCCGGCCGAGGGCTCGTCCAGCACATAGACGACACCGAACAGATTCGACAGAATCTGCGTCGCGAGTCGGACCCGCTGCAGCTCGCCGGGAGACAACGTGGTCGTGCTCCGGTCGAGCGCGAGGTAGCCGAGCCCGAGTGACGTCAGCGTGGAGATGCGCGCGACGATGTCCCCGATGAGACGCGTCCCGGCAATTCGCTTCTCTTCCGCCTGGTGCGGCCATTCCGTAAGTGACGCCGACAATGTCGATGCCAGCTGGCCGAGCGGCATGCGCGAGATCTCGCCGATGTCCATTCCGGCCACGGTCACGTCCAACGACGCGCGCTTGAGTCGCTTCCCGTCGCAGAGCGCGCAGGCTGTCCCGCGCATGAAGCGCGAGACGCGTTTCTTCATCAGCGCGCTCTGCGTGTTGGCGAAGGTGTCGAGCACATACTTTCGCGCTCCGATGAACGTGCCCATGTAACTCGGTTCCGCCTTCCGGCGAATCGCCTTCGTCACCTCCGTCGCCGTGAATCCCGCGTACACCGGCACGGTCGGCTGTTCGTCCGTGAACAGGATCCACGTGCGTGTGCGCTTCGGCAGCGACTTCCACGGCAGATCGACATCGTGGCCAAGCGTCACGAGAATGTCGCGCAGATTCTGGCCTTGCCATGCCGTCGGCCACGCGGCGACCGCGCGTTCGCGAATCGTGAGCGTGGGATCAGGGACCATCATGTCTTCCGTCACATCGAAGACAGCACCGAGACCGTGGCAGGTGGGACAAGCGCCCTGGGGCGTGTTGGGCGAGAAGTCTTCGGCATACAGCATCGCCGCGCCGGCCGGATACGTGCCGACGCGCGAGTAGAGCATGCGAAGCAGGCTCGAGATCGTCGACACCGTACCGACCGACGAGCGAACGCTCGGGCTGCCCCGCTGCTGCTGCAACGCAACGGCCGGCGGCAGGCCATCGATGGAATCCACATCCGGCACGCCGACCTGATCGAACAACCGACGCGCATAAGGTGCGACGGATTCCAGATATCGTCGCTGTGATTCGGCGAAGATCGTCCCGAACGCCAGCGATGACTTCCCGGACCCTGACACGCCCGAAAACACGACCAGCGCGTCGCGCGGAATATCCACGTCGACGTTTCTGAGATTGTGTTCCCGGGCGCCGCGAACGCGGATCGTATCAGCCATCGCTCGATCGAGCACGCGATCGCGAACTCAAGGCATCAATTGTTTCCGCAGGCCTCCGGCGGCAAATGCGACTGCCTCACGTGCCGCCGGCACGACTGCACCCTGGCCGAAGAACTCGTGCGCGACGCCATCGAAATTGCGGATCTCGACGTCGACGCCTGCGGCCTTGAGGCGCTCGGCGAGCATATCACCATCGGAGCGGAGCGGATCGAACTGCGCCGTGATGATCGTCGTCGGCGGAAGGCCTTTCAGCTCCGCCGTGAGCAGGTTCAGTCGCGGATCCTTCGCGTCGGCTGGTGAACGCGTGTACTTCTCGAAGAACCACGTCATCATGGCGCGGTTCAGCGGCTTGGCCGTGGCGTTCTGCGTGTAGCTGGGCGTCGTGGTGTCACCTTGTGTCACTGGATAGACCGCGAGGATGGCGACGGGAACGGCCAGCCCCATTGCCTTGGCGGATACGGTCGTCGCAATCGCGAGGTTTCCGCCCGCACTCTCACCCGCAATCGCGATGTGTGCCGTGTCGCCGCGCAGGTTTGTCGCATTCGCCACCACCCACTTCCAGGCGGCGAGGGCGTCATCGTGCGCGGCAGGAAACTTGTGCTCCGGGGCCTTGCGATACTCGACCGACACGAGAATGGCCTTGGTCGCGTTTGTGAGCGCGCGCGCCGAGCCGTCGTAGGTGTCGTTGGTGGCAATCACGAAGCCGCCACCATGAAAGTACAGGATGACAGGGAAGGTCCCGGAGCCGGCTGGTGTGTAGATGCGAATCGGCAGCGCGCCGCCCGGACCGGGAATGGTGCGATTGACCACCGAGCCCACCGCTTCAGGTGTCGTCGGCTTGCCCTCCTTCTTCAGCAGTGCGAGCACGGCGTCGGTCGGTGTCGGCTGCTTGCGTGCGTCCGGCGCGCTCAGGGATTCGATCGGCTTGCCGTTCAATGACGCGAGTGCATCGAGCACCTGCTGCTGCTCGGAACCCATCACGGCTCCGTCACCGCTGCGCGATCGCGCTCCGGCGCTATCCATCGCCATTCCGGAATCGTTTCGCATCGCCCCGACAGCCACCGTCGAATCAGCCGGCTTGGTGTCGGACCCACCACAGGCTGACAGCAGCAGGACGAGAGCACCTGCGGTCAGCAGTGGTACGACGCGCCGAATGTGTCGTGGCGCAAACCGTTCATGGTACGACTGTCGTGTCGGCATTGATGACCCATTGAGGAGGAAAACCTACAAAGCGGCGACCGCACACCCCGAGGGTGCTGCAGACGCCGCCAACAGAGGATCCTGAGTTCCTCTGATTCGGATGTCAGACTCTGAAACCGATGCTACGCGTGCAAAACTTGCGGCGCCTATCACGCGAAGACGGTTCGTCGAGGCGTGTGGAAAACGACGTTAGCGCTGACGATGGATGAAAACGTATCGCTGAAAGTAAACGGAACGTCGGAAGTGCAAAAAACATGCGCACTTCCAGTCAACCTGAACGATTCGCTTCAGCGAGTGGGGCCACCGGCCCTCATGGTAACTGGCGCACGATCGTTTCGGTGAGGCGCGCCCACGGGACACCGAGCACGGTCACTTGCGCAAAGTTCCTGACCGTTCGGCCGTCCGGCTGCAGGTACATCCACTGCTCCATGTACACGGCGGGCTGCCGTATCCGATAGCGAACGTGGAACCGTGAGCCGTCGACCTCTCCGTGAACGTCTCCTGACGCGTCGCTCAATGACGCCACGAATCTGTTCGAAGCAGTTCTCGTCATGAACCACGTGCGGCTCTCTACATCGCCTCCAGTTCGCTCGACGCGTTGATCGAGGCGGAAGCGGCCGTCCGGTTCCATTCGACCGACGCCGTTGACTTTCACGATCTGATCTGCTCCGACGCGCACCCGCAGGTGCCCGTCGCCCCGCGTGCGACCGGCGAAGAACACGGTGGGGTCGAGCACTGGTGTGGATTGCAGCGCCGGAGCAGGCTCGAAGGATTCCATGCAGCCTGTCAGACCGATGACGAGCAGTGCCTGAGCTACGCGCAAACAACTTGTCATTTTGAACCTTCGTGCCGGGGAGCGGAGCAGCATGCTGCGTACCGACGATCGAGAATGAGCGATCACATCACGCCAGTATTGGCGTGTTGAGCGGCAGCGTCACGGAAAAGGTGCTCCCCGTGCCGAGCCCGTCGCTGACGGCACCGACGCGACCACCGTGCAGCTCGACGACGGCGCGGACGAGCGCGAGGCCGATACCCAGCCCGCCCTCCGCCCGCTCCAGCGAAGCCGCAGACTGTCGAAACATGCCGAATACTTCCGCAAGCGTCTCGGCACTCATACCCACGCCAGTATCCGTGATGGTCACCGTCAACGCATCAGCATTCGTGGTGACCTTCACACCAATTGAACCACCTGCTTCCATGTACTTGATGGAATTCGCGAGCAGGTTCGCGAAGACCTGGCACAATCGCATGGAGTCGCAATAGATGAACACGCCGACGTCCGGGCTGTCGATCTGCAGGCGATGGTGCTTGGCTTCGAGCTGCGGCCGTATCGTCACGACGGCGGTATCGAGCACGGCCCTGATGTCGAGCGATTCCCGCTGCAACGCCAGGCGCCCTTGTGTGAGTCGGGCGATGTCGAGCAGATCGTCGAGTAACGATGCCATGTGCTTCGATTGACGCGCGATCACCTCCTGTGCCCAGGTCACTTCCCCTGCGCCGATGCCCGGCATGGAGAGGATCTGCGCCGCATTGCGGATCGGAGCGAGCGGATTCCGCAATTCGTGCGCGAGCGTCGCGAGGAAGATGTCCTTGCGGCGATCCGTGTCTATCAGCTTGACCTGGTCGAATTTCTGGCGCGAAATGTCCTGCACCGTACCAACGAGCCGCCGAGGCGTTGCACCATCGAAGAATACGTGACCCGTGGCACGAATCCAGCGCACGTTCCCGTCACGATCGCGCACGCGATATTCGGCCTGGTACACGCCATCATTCTTCGGATCGAGCGCGCGATCGAACGCTGTCTGCGTGACGACGTGATCGGCCTCGACCACGCCATCGATGAAGATCTGGTAGGTGATGTCGACATCGGGGCTCACTCCCCAGAGACGTCGCACCCTGGCGTCCCATTCGATGTGACCACTGGCAAAGTCGAACTCATGAATGCCGATTTCAGCCGCGTCCGTGGCGAGTTGCAGGCGCGCGGCAGTTTCAGCGAGGCGCGTCTGCGCCAGTTCTCGTTCCGTGACGTCGAATCCCTGCACCAGAATCCCGCTGACGGCGCCATCCTCCTCGAAAATCGGCTGGTACACGAAATCGACGAACCGCTCAACGTCGGACAGCACGACGCTGGCGCCGTATGCGGAATGTGACTCTCCCGAGCGCAACACCTCGTCCAGCAACTCGATGTAGCCCTGCTCCACCACTTCCGGTAAGGCCTCCGCGACGGTGAGTCCGACGGGCATCTGATCGCGGCCGATCAGCGCACAGTACTGCGGATTGCCATACTCGAAGCGATGTTCAGGACCGCGCAATACGCAGATGAATCCCGGTGATTGCTCGAACAAGGTGCGCCACTTCGTGGCATCCGCCCGCTGAGTCGCCTCCGACCGCATCGCTGTCGTGGTCTCAGTGCACAACACAAGCACACCGCCAACTCCGTGCGGCGCGCCGTCATCGTGAATCGGTCCGTAACTGTAGGTCCAATACACGTCGTCGACAGCGCCGAACCTGGTGATGGGGATTAGCTGGTTTTCGTGCCAGGTCGCTCCTTTGCCGAGCATCACCAGGTCGATCTGCGGGCCGATGATCGGCCAGATGGCCGTCCACGCC
Organism: Gemmatimonadaceae bacterium; assembly: GCA_014379355.1. Lineage (GTDB taxonomy): Bacteria > Gemmatimonadota > Gemmatimonadetes > Gemmatimonadales > Gemmatimonadaceae > JACMLX01. Next base: position 34,776 of record JACMLX010000075.1, on the reverse strand, counting down.
TGCAGACCATCGAGACCGAGTATTCCCGGGTGCTGTTCAGGTCCAAGAGACCGCGCGTACGCATCGTTGTAGAAACAGGAGTGCGACGGTCCCCAGAAAATGAACACCGGATGATTCGTCGTCAGCAGAATCTGTAACGCTGTGCGCAGCGAGGCCCGCCAGGTTTTCGGCGCCCCCAGCGGCGTCTGCGTCCAATCGAACGCCCTGATGCGTTCTCCCATCTCTCCGCCGCCTGCAAGAAAGGACAGCGACTCGCTGGCCGCCGTCAGGTCTGCTCGCTGGAGTGATGGGTCATCCATGCCGGAGGGTTGATGCAGGTGGCCGTTGCACGCAATCGGCGAAGATCGAAAATCATCAATCATCGCAACAACGCCTTCACCGAACGTGTCGACCAAGTCTTTCTGAACGAGATGCTTGTGGACGGCATGTCATCCTGCCGCAATCCGTCGGATCTGGCTGCTGCACGCGTCGCCACCGATCCATCTCTTACAGGTACGAAACTGCGCTGGCTCTCATGCGGTCACAGGTGCCGACCGGATCGTGAATGCCTCCTGGCCTGCTTCCAGGCGATACTGCTCGAGCACGGTGAGATGCGCCTGTACTTGTTTTGAAAGTCCGTCGAAATCGAATGTCGATCGCAGGTCCGGGCCGATCTTCGCAAGCATGCTCCATAGCGCAATTCGCCCGTGGAAACCCAGCGTGAGTGCCTCGAGCGCCTCGAACGAAGAGACATCGGCCTCAGCCTCTGACTCGGCGCCAAGCTTCATGCGTGACATCTTTTCACCGATCCACGCCAGCGTCTTGTGGGTGGACCGCTCGGCGACATCGATCGCCAGCAGCAGCTCACGCAGCACATCCTGATCATGCTGGGCGCCGTGCCGGAGGACATCAAGCGCCCGACCCAACGGCGTGTCGTGCTGCGCATCAGACAAGCGCTCCATGGCCTCGATGCCCGCCACGGAGCCGGCGAGGTGATCGTTCAGGTACACGCCCAGCGCGACGCGGTCGATCATGCGACCCTCGTGTACGTCAGCTCGGGACAGAACGGCATGAGTCCGGCGGAGCGGGTCACCGCGTCGGTGGCCGCACGATCCACGTTTTCCACGGCCGCGCTGCTCAGAAAGTCGCGGGAGATGGACGCGGGTGACAGGGCCAACTCGTAGAGACCGATGCGAATCGCATCGACCCGAATGCGCTCGATCGCGGCGAGCGTCTGACGCACGCGCGCGAGGTGCGTGTAGTTGATCCGACTGACGATCACTCGGTTGTGCAGAGCAACACGGACTTCGATGACGTCGTCACTCGCTCGGACAAATCGCGCGCTGCTCAGCATACATGCCTCATCAAACGAAAAAGCGGCGCAGGAGCACACCGGATTGGTGGCTCATGCGCCGCAAACGATGGTTCGACTTCAACCCACGCTTCAGCTTGCTGTCACGCCTTCTGTTTTGGCTGACTGCGAATGAATATGGCGCGAATGCAAGAGACGTTCCACGTCGCTGGACAGAGAAGTCGCGACGCCGTCGCACGAGGCCGACCCCCTGCGACGCGCGTACAGCTGTGTTGCTTGCGCCCAAGGGCGGTGGTATCGTGGCGCTGATAACCGGGCTCGCACAGCGTTCGAGGTGTGCGACCTGCCGGCCGGTCGAGTGATCCTGACTCGTCAGTGGAACGGCGCGCGCATCCTGCATCCCTGCAGGTGCGCGCGCTTTTGCATTCGTGCCGCTACAACCTGCTACAACGAGACTTTCTCCATGGCTTCTGAAGACCAACCGCGTGATCTGAGTACAACCGGCGAAAGCGAGGCACCGGCGCAGCCGCCGCTCAGCGAAACGTCGGGCGCACAGCCGGACATCTACCCGCATGCCAGCGATGAAGCGAAGTCGGCGATCGCGACGGCGACACAGGCGTATGTCGCACAGCGCGACCACAATCCCGACACGCCTTTCGAGTTCGGCGAGACGAACGCGCGCACTCAGCATGAGGGCAGCACACTTCCCGAGCCGACGCCGGAGCTCTCTGCCAGCACCGCCTCGGAAACGAACGCATCAGAGAAGACCGGCGCCGCACCGTCGCTTGGCGACGCGATGAACGGTTCGCTGTCACCCAGGCGTGTCGATGCGACGGGCCGCCCGCTGACGACGAATCATGGCGTCCGCATTGCCGACAACCAGCACTCGCTCAAGGCCGGATTGCGAGGGCCGACGCTGCTCGAGGATTTCATCCTGCGGGAGAAGCTCACCCACTTCGATCACGAGCGCATTCCCGAGCGCATCGTGCATGCGCGAGGGTCCGGCGCACACGGCGTCTTCGAGAGTTACGGCGACTTCTCGTACCTGACCAAGGCCGCGCCATTCGCCGCAACCGGGAAGGTGACACCGGTCTTCACGCGATTCTCGACCGTCGCTGGTGAACGTGGTTCCACCGACACGGCACGCGACGCGCGCGGATTCGCCGTCAAGTTCTACACCGACGAGGGCGTGTGGGACCTCGTCGGCAACAACAGTCCGGTGTTCTTCATCCAGGATGCGATGAAGTTTCCCGATTTCGTGCACGCCGTCAAACCCGAACCGCACAACGCCATGCCGCAGGCGGCTTCGGCGCACGACACGTTCTGGGACTTCGTGTCGCTGATGCCCGAGTCGACGCACATGCTGATGTGGGTCATGTCCGATCGCGCGATCCCGCGGAGCTACCGGATGATGCAGGGGTTCGGCGTGAACACGTATCGCCTCATCAACGCCGATGGCGATGCACGTTTCGTCAAGTTCCACTGGACGCCGAAGCTGGGCACACATTCACTCGTGTGGGACGAGGCGGTCAAGCTGAGTGGCGCCGACCCCGATTTTCATCGACGCGACCTGTGGGATGCCATCGAAAGCGGGGCGTATCCGGAATGGGAGCTGGGCTTCCAGACGTTCACCGAGGAAGAGGCTGACGGATACTCGTTCGACGTGCTGGATGCGACGAAACTCGTACCTGAGGAACTCGTCCCCATCACGCCGATCGGGCGGATGACGCTGAATCGGAATCCCGACAATTTCTTCGCGGAGACTGAACAGGTGGCGTTCTGCACCGCCCACGTCGTTCCGGGAATCGATTTCAGCAACGATCCGCTGCTGGCAGGAAGAATCCACTCGTATCTGGACACGCAGATCTCGCGACTGGGTGGTCCGAATTTCCACGAGATTCCGATCAATGCGTCGATCGCGCCGGTGCACAACAACCAGCGCGACGGCATGCATCGTCAGGCGGTCCATCACGGACGCGTGTCCTACGAGCCGAATTCACTTGGCGGCGGATGTCCGTTCCAGGCGGGCAAGGCAGGCTTCAGTTCCTTTCCCGAGCCGATCGAGGCCAGCAAGCTGCGCGGCAAGCCCGAGAAGTTCGCCGAGCACTACATCCAGGCGCGGCTCTTTTTCGACAGCCAGACACCGCCGGAGCAGCGCCACATCGAAGCTGCGTTCCGCTTCGAATTGTCGAAGGTGACAGTGCCCGCCATCCGCCAGCGCATGCTCGCCGGACTGGTCAATGTCTCTCCCGAGCTCGCCGAGGCGGTCGCGACAGGATTGGGGATGTCCGTACCCGACGCGCTGCCGCTCGCGCTCGAGATGGAGGTCGTTCCGGAGGTGTTGTTGTCGCCGACGCTCTCGTTGACCGCGCGACCGGGCGATGGCACGATCGCAACGCGCAAGGTCGCACTGCTCGTCGCCGATGGCATCGACGCCGATCAGGTCCGTGCCGCACAGCAGTCGCTGGCCGAGTACGGCGCAGTGTCCCGGTTGGTCGCCGTGCGCCTGGGCGGCGTGACTGCGAGCGATGGATCGACACTCGATGCTGACCTGACGATGGAGAACACGCCATCCGCCGCGTTCGATGGGATCATCCTTCCTGACGGTGACGATGTTGTCGCTGCTCTGCTGCGCGATGCGCACACCATCGACTACGTGAAGGATCAATACCGCCACAACAAGACACTGCTGGTGCATCCATCATCCGATGCGATCCTGAAGGCGTGCGGAATTCCCCTGACGCCCGTGGCCGGTGACGATGGCCTGATCAGGACGGGAACGGAAGACGATGCCGGCACGATCGTCGATTTCGCGGCCGCCCTGTCCGCACACCGGCATTTCGCGCGGGAAACGGACCCGCCAACCATCTGACTTCGATATTGGATATCGCGCGAGGATATGAACCGTGACGACAAGCATCACTACGTTGGACCGCCCTGAGCCGCCCTTTCCCGAGCAGCATCAGAGCAAGCCGGGCCTCGAACATGAAATGTCCCCGCGACCGCAGTTCGAAGCTTCGGCGTACCGGGAGGCCGACAAGCTTCTTGGCCTGACCGCGCTCATCACCGGGGGCGATTCCGGCATCGGGCGCGCTGTTGCGCTGCTGTACGCGCGGGAAGGCGCGAACATCGCGATCGTGTTTCTGCCGTCGGAGCAGTCGGACGCGGAAGAAACGGCGATGAGCGTGAAGAGTACCGGGCGCGAGTGCCTCCTGCTTCCGGGCGATATCACGGACCCGGCGTTCTGCGAGGACGCTGTCGAGGATACCGTTGCGATGTTCGGCCGACTCGACATCCTGGTGAACAACGCGGCGTTCCAGCAGCATCAGAGCTCGATCGAGGAACTGAGCTTTGCGCAGTGGCAGCAGACATTCCAGACGAACATCCACGGCTACTTCCTGATGGCCAAGGCGGCGCTGAAGCACCTGAAGCGCGGCGGCGTGATCCTGAACACCGGCTCGGTGACGGGCATCGAAGGTTCGGAGGAGTTGCTCGACTACTCCTCGACGAAAGGTGCCATTCACACGTTCACGAAATCCCTCGCCAGCAGCCTGCTGTCGCGCGGCATCCGCGTCAATTGTGTGGCACCCGGACCGGTGTGGACGCCACTGAATGTGGCGGACAAGCCTGCCGAAGATGCGGCGCTGCATGGGTCGGACGTGCCGATGCGTCGTCCCGCACAACCCGACGAGATCTCACCGGCGTTCGTGTTTCTCGCATCCAACGCCGATTCGTCGTACATCACCGGCGAAGTCCTCACCCTGCTTGGCGGCAAGATGCACGGCAGCTGATTCACCGGCCGGGCAGCTACCGCACCCGGATGCTCGAGCGCCGCGTGTGGTCTTGATTCACTTGACAAGACCCCACGCGGCGCTCGATGCAATGCGGAAGGGCAGCTACTTACGCTTCGCTGACGCAGACCGCTTCGTGCCGGCATTGACCGGCGACTTGGCCTTGCTTCGCGACGATGTTGCTGCAGCCGGAGCGTCTTCGCTCTCGTCCTCCTCGTCTGCCATGTCCTCGTCGTCACCGGACAGTTCGTTCGCGGCGACATTGACTTCGTTCACGGCGAGTTCCGACAACAGCACATCGGTCGCCTTCTCTTCCTCGAGGGACTGCTCGAGCAATGTCACGATTTCGTCGTGACCCATCTGGCGCGCGAACGCGATCGTGCTGCCATACGCCGCGATCTCGTAGTGCTCGACGCGTTGCGCTGCCGCGATGATGCCGGCGTCACGCACCTGATCCTCGCCTTCCTCCTCGAGCATCTCTGCGCCTTCCTCGCACAGTCCTTCCATCGCCTTGCACTTCTTGCCGCGCGGGCTCGTGTCGAGCATCCCGAAAATCTCCTCGAGGCGCGCAACCTGCCCCTTGGTCTGCTCGAGGTGCAGGGTGATCGCCTGCTTCAGGTTTTCGTTCCCGGCGGCCTTCGCCATCTTCGGCAGTGCGCTGACAAGCTGCTTCTCGGCGCTATACAAGTCCTTCAGTTCAGCGATCATCAGATCGTGCAGTGTGTTCAAGGCCATGATTCCCTCTCCAGGAAAAGGCGGAATGGAGCGAAACTCCTCCGCGGTAAGAGATGAGCTGTGCACTCATCCAATTGATTGCGCTAGCGATGCGAGAACTGTCCTGCGGCCGACACGGGCGGTGGCGGTACTCGCGTTCACCGGTCTACCAGATCATCACGCTGCCTTCGAAGAACGCCCGTTCTGATGCGCCGCACGGTCGGGCGATCGGTATGAGTGTCTGAATGATCTCCAGACTCGGCAAGTCCTGTTGTTGCACGGGAGTTCGCGCGGCGTCGCGTGACCTGGGCACCCGGCGAAACAATCGAGCCAGCCGTTCCGACATCACACACCTCCAAGAACAGTGGTGAAAAAAAAGACGGCGCCAGAGCACCGTGTGGTGCTGTGTGCGCCGTCAACGAGGAGGCCCGAAGCCTCTCCACTACGACATCGAATTCAATTCCGTACGTTCTGCGGTCTGGCGACGCTAAATCGCAAGTATCATGCTGTCAAGGAAACTCGAGCGTCTCACATGCATACCCGATCGAGTGATGTGCGCATCAGGCGGAGTGTATCAGTTCGCCGGCTTCATGGCTGCTGTTTCGTGGCACGCTCTGAACGTCTGCGGTATCAACAATCGTGCCTCGAGCATTGCGCCGAGAAGGCCGCCGACCTGACCGATCGGTCACACTCTCGCGACACGACCTTGCGAGAGACATCCACACGTTGTGCAGAAGATCGTGACCAGGCCTACGCCGTCATCGTGTGAGCTGACGCAACGTTCGCAGGAGCGCATCAGGATCCACCGGCTTGACGAGGTGCGCATCGAAGCCCGCTTCGTGCGACCGCCGACGATCCTGATCCTGCCCCCAGCCGGTGAGTGCCACGACGACGAGCGGCCGCGTGCGCGGCATCTGCCGCAACAACCTGCAGACCTCGTAGCCATTCAATTTGGGCAGGCCGATATCGAGCAATACCACGTCAGGATCGAAGTCGGCAGCCGTTTCCACCGCCTCGAGGCCGTCGAATGCGGTGCTGGTGTCACTGCCAGTCAGGCTCATCAGCACTGACAACGAAATGGCCGCGTCACGATTGTCGTCAACGATCAGCACGCGCTGTGGCTGCATCAGGCGAGTGTCCCTTGGCGAACTGCCGACGCCAGGCAGCATTCCGCGAGGTTGCGTGAATGGATGGGCGATCATCTGCATTGGACGTATTAGGATAATAAAAAAGACGGACTCCGTCACGTGTCAGTGACTGCGTCCGCCTTCGAGTGAAGCTGGAGCGACTACGCTTCAAGCAAGTGGCGCGCCGAGACCCGATGTGGGCACGCGACGCATCGTCTCACGATGTGCCCGGCCTGAATCATGCGTCGGCGTTCACGTGCAGGGTATACGCCATCGCAGCAGGTGGCAAGTTCAAATCGATTTCACTTCGTCGGAGAATTCGTCGATGGCAGAAAATATCACGGACGGTCGCGCAGCCGAGTCGGAGCACAACGAGTCCGTCGAGAAGGTCCGGGACATCATCAAGGACATCAAGATCGCGATGCTCGCAACGATGGATGCGAGCGGCGTGATGCACAGTCGGCCCATGTACACGCAGGAGACGGAGTTCGATGGCGACCTCTGGTTCGCGACATCGAAGTCATCCGCACTCGTAGGAGAAATCCGCGAGAACGCCGCCGTGCTCGTCAATTACGCAAGCCCCGACTCACAACGATTCGTCGTCATCGCGGGCGACGCGTTCGTCGTGCACGATCAGGCGAAGATCGACGAACTCTGGAATCCGGCTCTCAAGATGTGGTTCAAGGGCGGCCCAACCGACCCCGACCTCACGTTGTTGCGCATCGAGTCCCGACGCGCAGACTTCTGGGATTCGCCGGCAGCACCCGTTCGGTGGTTTCAGTTTCTCGCCGGCGTCGCGACCGGCAAGCGTCCTTCCGGCGATCAGCGCGGTGCTGTAGAGTTGTAAATCGCACGATGCACGAGACTGTCAGTGTCGCCCTTGCAGCGTGTCGGCATTGAAGCAATTTCAATCGAGTTTCCTTACCGGGTGAGATGGTCGCGTCACCAGGTGAAGGCGTGGAGCGGGGGCCACATGGCTTCTGCACACGCCTTTCTTGTGTCCGGCACCTGCAGTGGTCGCAGCGATGACGCAAACCGTCGCCTCGTCGGGACGGTTTGCGACTGCGATACTGAGACTGACTCGCTGCAGGGCCTCGTCTACTCCTCACGCTCCGACGCAGACACCTATGCCACGCGCGATCTGGAAGGGCACGCTCGGCTTCGGCCTGGTCAACATCAGCATTGAACTTCTTTCCGCAGAGAAGGCGGACGAACTCGACCTCGATCTGCTGGATCGACGCGACAATGCCCGGATCGGTTATCTCAAGATCAACAAGACCACGCAACAGCCGGTGCCGGCTGAAGACATCGTGAGAGGGTTCGCGATTGCCGATGATCGCTATGTCATCCTGACGCCAGAAGATCTTAAGGCGGCAAATCCCAAGGCAACGCAGTCGATCGATATCATCGGCGTCGTGAACGCCGACGCCGTGCCGCGAATATTCTTCGCCAAGCCGTATTACGTCTCCGCCATGAAGGGCAGCGACAGGGCCTACGCATTGCTGCGCGATGTGCTGGAACGTTCTGGTCAACTCGCATTGGCGCGCATCGTCATTCACACGCGCCAGCATGTCGCAGCGGTGTATCCGCAAAGCGGAGCGCTCGTCGTGCAGTTGCTGAGGTATGCCGCCGATCTCAAGGATCCGGATGACGCAGGCGTGCGTGCCATTCCGGCCGGCAGTGGCGCTGCAGCAGCGAAGGAATTGAAGATGGCGGAGCAGCTGCTGTCATCCATGCAGGAACCGTGGGACCCGGAGTCATATCGCGACACGTATCGTGACGACGTGATGAAGCTCATCGAGCAACGCTCGAAGAAGGGTGCGAAAGCGTCGCCGGCAGGGCGCACCGTATCGTCGCAGCCCACGAAAGTGCTCGATCTCGTCGCCGCCTTGCAGCGCAGCCTCGAGTCGTCACCACGAAAAAGCGGCGCCGCTTCCCTGCCCCGCAGTGCCACGAAGGCAATCGCCGCACCGAAGAAAGCCCCGGCCAAGCGTGCTGCCGCGAAGAAGTCGCGCCGCGGCGTCGCCTGACGAATACATGCCGGTTCGCTCACCTCGTGCGACGGCGCTGATTCCACCCGCTCTTGCGACACGGGTCGATGTCGTGCCGGAAGGCGCCGAGTGGTTGCACGAACCGAAACTCGATGGGTATCGCATACAATGTCACGTGAAGGATCGCACGGCCACTCTGCTGACGCGCAATGGACTGGACTGGAGCGCCAAATTTCCGGCACTGAGCGCGACGGCGCTCGGGATTGCACCGCGCAAGGACCTCATCCTCGACGGTGAGGTCGTGATGCCGACGGGCGACGGCGCCTCGCCGTTCCAGGCATTGCAAGGCGCCGTCAAGGCCGGCGCGACATCGCGTGCGATCTATTGGGTGTTCGATCTCCTGCGGTTCGATGGCCTCGACTTGCGTTCGCTGCCGCTGAGCGAGCGTCGCGCTGCCCTGCTGTCAGTGTTCAGTCAGCAGTCCGCGCGGAGTCGCATCCGTGTCACGAAGGAACTGCGTGGCCGTGCCAGCGCCCTGCTCGCAGCCGCGTGTGCGAACGGTGAGGAAGGCGTCATCAGCAAGCGGCGTGACGCGGCGTATCACTCGGGCCGGTCACATGACTGGCTCAAGATCAAGTGCGGACAACAGGATGAATTCATCGTCGTCGGATACACCGCGCCCAAGGGCAGTCGCACGCACATCGGTGCGCTGCTGCTGGCGAGTCGAGCGCAAGGCGCGCGGACGTTGCGATACGTCGGGCGCGTGGGATCGGGGTTCAGCGACGAGCTGCTGCGCGATCTCGCGGCGCGACTGCGCGTGCAGGCAACCGCGCCGACGCGGTTGGAGATTCCGGCGGCGCACGGACGTGGCGTCACCTGGGTCGAACCGGAGCTGGTCGTCAATGTCACGTTCGCCGAGTGGACAACGGACGGCCTCTTGCGTCAGGCAACCTTCGGCGGCATCAGGGAGGACAAGACAGTGAAGGAAGTCGCGCGTGAAGTTCCGGTGCCGTCAGCCACCGTGGCAGTGTCGCATGGAGAGCGCGTCGTCTTCCCGGAGCGCGGTGTGCGCAAGATCGACATTGCGTCCTACTACGCCGCCGTCGCGCCGCTCATGCTTCCCCATCTTGGCGGCAGGCCGCTGTCACTGCTCCGCTGCCCCGACGGAGCACATGGCCACTGCTTCTTCCAGAAACACTGGACGCCGACCCGCGGTGTCTCGATTCCGACGCGTGATGTCTCGGAGGCCGACGGTTCGTCCGATCCGTACGCCGTCATCGCAACGGCGGACGATCTCGTCGCGCTCGTACAGATGAACGTGATCGAGATTCACGCGTGGGGATCGCGCTTCCCGAATGTCGAGAAGCCGGACCGGCTCGTGCTCGATCTCGACCCTGGACCGGGCGTCGAGTGGCCTGCGGTCTGCGAGGCAGCCCGGCGCGCGCGCGACCTGCTCTCGGGAATCGGCCTCACCAGCTGGGTCAAGCTGAGCGGAGGAAAGGGCTTGCATGTGACGGTCCCGTTCACCGGTCGGTTGTCGTGGGATCAGTTGTCCCTGTTCAGCAAGCTCCTCGCCACACGGCTTGCCGCAGAAGACCCGTCACGGTACACGGTATCCATGGCGAAAAGTGCGCGCCCGAAACGCATCTTCATCGACTGGATGCGCAACAGCCGAGGCGCCACTGCGGCGTCGCCGTGGTCCGTCCGGGCACGCGAGGGCGCACCGATCGCGATACCGCTGACATGGACGGAGCTCGATGACGTGCCACGTGGAGACCTGATGTTGCTTCCCGACGTGACGGAGTATCTGCGCGCGTCGCCTTCGGATCCGTGGAGTGACCTGCTCAGCACGAAACAATCGCTCACCGCGGCCATGGTGCAGCAACTCGGCGCCGCGAACGACTGATGGGGACCGTCAGCGCCGCATCACATCGCGCGACGAAGCCGGGCGGGCTGCGGCGACGACAGGCTTCGCCGCCGGAGACTCCACCGTCGCCCGAACAGACCGCACGACTCGCGTCGTTGCGATACGTGAGCGATGACACGCCGGGATTCACGCGGCGGCGGACGGGCAAGGGCTTTTCGTATCGTGACGTCAGCGGGAAGACCATCGTCGATCGTGACGTGACAGCGCGTATCGCGGCGCTTGCCATTCCGCCGGCGTGGGAAAGCGTGTGGATCTCACCGGTGGCGAACGGCCATATCCAGGCGACGGGCCGCGATGCGAAGGGGCGGAAGCAGTACCGCTATCATGCGCGCTGGCACAGCGTGCGCGGTGAAGACAAGTATGGACGGATGCTCGCGTTCGGCGCAGCGCTTCCCGCGATCCGTACGCGCGTCAACGCCGATCTCGAACGTCGCGACCAGTCGCGCGAGAAGGTCCTGGCCGTCGTCGTCCGGTTGCTCGAGACGACGTTCATCCGTGTCGGCAACGAGGAATACGCGAAGACCAACGGGTCGTTCGGCCTGACCACGCTGCGCAACCGGCATGTGCAATTCAGCGGAGATTCGCTGCGATTCAGCTTTGTCGGCAAGATGGGCAAGGCGCACGACATCTGCATCACCGACCGGCGATTGTCACGACTCGTGCGTCGGTGTCGCGAACTCCCCGGGCAGTCACTGTTTCAGTATCGCGACGAGGCTGGCACCGTGTGCAGTATCTCTTCGACCGATGTGAACGACTACATCCGCGAGGTCGCCGGCGACGAATTCACGGCGAAGGATTTTCGCACATGGGCCGGGAGCCTGCTGGCGGCGTCACAGCTGCCACCGGCGACTCGCGATGACGAGGATCAGCCAGCGCGACGCGGATTGCTGACGGCCGCCGTCAAGGCCGTCTCCGTGCAGCTCGGCAACACGCCGGCTGTGTGCAAGTCAGGCTACATCCATCCGCGAATCCTGCAGGCGTTCGACGACGGCGCCCTCCAGCAACGCTGGTCGGATTCGCTGAAGAGCGCGCGCGCCAGCAGTGGCCTGACCAGGGAGGAGCGCGCGTTGCTGCAGTTCCTGTCGGCGACGGCTCAGTGAGCGCGCGGGAGCAAGCACTGAAACCTTACCGCATCGCCTGACAGCGGTCGTGCGACAGTCAGTTCGCCACCGTGCGACTTGAGCAGCTCGATCACGACGAGGACCGACACGGACATCAGGTTGCTGCCGTCTGACGACAGTGACGTATCCGACACGTCGAGACGCTCGGCAGCGGCGTCATGACCGGCGGCACCATCGCGACCTTCCGCCGCCGAGAAGATCATCGCGCCGTCATGATCGTAGAGCGAGGCGGTGATCTGCGCGCCATGCGCGGCGGACACCGACACGCGATCGAGCAGCGAGCCCACCAGCTGCGCCAGCCGACCGCTGTCGCCCACGAGGAACGGCGACGGCGTCTCGATCAGCACCCACAGATTCTGGTTGCGTTTCGCAAAGTTCCCGGCCATTTGCTCAGCAGACATCTGCAGAATCGCGGCGAGGTCCACGCGTTCGAGCTCCATCGTCATTCTGCCCGTATTCAACCGCGATACGTCGAGCAGGTCCGTCAGCATCGATGTGATGTGGCCGATCTGCCGCTTGAGCACGAGTTCGAGCCGCGGCATCAGCGACACGTCCGATCGCACGAGCGAAAGTACCTCGGCCGCCGACTGCAGCGGCGACAGCGAATTGCGCAGTTCGTGTGCGACGACATTCAGCAGCTGCGACTGATACTGCTTCGCCTGATTCGCCTTGCCCTGTTCACGCTCGGCATTCAGCAGATCGAGTTCGAGTCGTGCGTTGGCCGCCTTCAGGTCCGCGATCGCCGTGTTCGACTCGGCCAGGGACACTTCCAGCAACCCGATCGGATCATGCGCGTCGCCAGGCACGCTGCGCGTGCTTTTCGGTGTCGCATCCGTGTGTGTGGAGGCGAATGCGAATCCAATGCCATTCCGCTTCGCCACGTACATCGCGGCGTCCGCCCGCTGAATGAGAATGTCCTGGTCTTCCCCGTCGTCAGGATAGACGCTGATCCCGATACTGGCTTCGACGGCCAGTGTGGTGTCACCTACGCGCACGGGCTCGGACAGTGAGGTGGCAACTTTCTCGGCAAATCGCGCCGCGCTCGATGGCTCACCGATTTCGCTCAGCAGTATCAGGAATTCGTCGCCACCGTGACGGCACACCGTGTCGACATCACGGCCTGCTTCCTTGAGGCTTTGTGCGACGTGCCGGATGATCATGTCGCCAGCCGCATGGCCGAGCGAGTCGTTGACTTCCTTGAAATGATCGAGATCGACGAAGAGCAGTGCGACGCGTGAGTTGCGGCGTCGGGCGTGCGCCAGTGCCTGGGAAAAGCGATCGCGAAACAACGCGCGGTTCGGCAGTCCGGTCAGCGCATCGACTTCGTACGGGCGCGCTGCGGAATGGAGTGCCTGTCGCGAATCCTGATCGGCCGCGTGTGCGTGCAACGCGGTGACGGCGAGCAATTCACTCACTTCGAGGATCTCGTCCGATCTCGCTGCCGGAATGTCGCGGGTCGCGGCGCGCAACCGCGTCAGCAGCGTCTGGATCAGCGATGGAATGTCGGAGGTCGCGCCCGCGTCAAAATCGAAGCTGTCGGTCGCCTCGCGCATCACCGAGCGCTCGCGACTGTCTGAGCGGTCACCAAGGAGATTGTCGATTCTCATTTCGTGATGGCAACGAGTTTGAGCATGACGCGGACGCCCAGAAGGACAATCGCGATGAGCGAGACACCACGGGTGCCAAACTCATCGCGAACGAAGGACCTGATGTTCCTCCACCACGATAGCTCTGTTACACCAGAGAATGGCAACTCCCGCACCACCGCCGACGAGACGTGTTAAAGTCGGCTAATGGTGGACGGCATTGACGAAGTCTGGCTCAAGATTTCAAGGATGATGAAGCCGCACCACCTGCACGTGCCGAGGTATTGCGGAGCACAGGCCTGAGACCTGACTTCCGCCGTCCTCAGGGTTGGTCTTCGGCTGGAGGTTCCCGGCGTCTGCGAACCTGCGCTGCGTCTCGACGTGGCTTGCGCGCTGACTTGTATTTCGCGAGTGCGCGTACGGCAAGAGCGTCGAGCAGCAGTGATCCGACATGTCGCAACATGACAGACGACACGCGACTCCGCACACCTTCCATTTCTCGCATCAGGCCGGACGATCGCGGGGACGACTTCGTGGCCGCCGTCACACGTCGACGGCGTGGAGCCGACACCGCACCGATCAGCGCTCCAGACATCGCCGCAACAGCGAGCGCAGTGATCGGCTCACGCCTGACGTACGCGCGCCAATCCGTCAATTCGTCCACCTCGGCCTCGAGTGCATCGAACACCTCTGTGAGATGTTGTCTCTCCTCGACGGCGCGACGCGTCAGCCCCTCGGTACGATCGCTCATGAGTTGTCAGCTGAGGACATGTCGTCGGGCACCAGCAATGATGTTCCGGAGGGAGCGGAGGCTGCCGCCCAGCCGCAGAGCACCGCGAGGCAGGTCGTGCCGCCAGCCACGATCAACGCCGCGTACCAATTCGTCATGCGGGCGGCCAGTACGACGTATGCGGCCACGAGCAGAAAGCTGACCGCAGCACCAGCGAGCATGAGTGCCGACGCGACCAGGATCACGCGGCGCGATCCGACCCTGGCGACGTCACCGAGGCGCGACGCCATGACTCTCGCCTCGGCCTTCGCGACGCGCTCCGACTGCGTCACCAGCTCACGCATTGCGCCAAGCAGCGTCTGCGAGGCACGTGGAGAATTCGACATCAGCCCCTCTGCTTCAGGCTTCGTCCGAGGAGAAAACCAATCGCGGCCACGGCGAGCAGTGCCTTGCCCGGATGTTCCTTGATCAATCCTTCCACATCGCGGAATGCGCCGCGTGGGCCGTTCTCGCGGAAATATTCCGCTGAATCGTCGACGGCTGAGCGCACGCGACGACTCGCATTCCTGACCCCCTCACGCGTGCGGCGCACGCCGTCCTTCAGCACATCCGCACCGTCTTCGAAACTCTCCGATGCCTTCGTGAAGCCTTCCTTGACGTGACGCGTGGCGTCTTCGAGTTCGTTCTGCAGCTCATCGGCAAGGGATGATGCTCCATCTTCGAAAGCGTCCCGTGTGGTGTCACTCATGCTCGTTCTCCGTATGTCGGTGAAAAGGTGTCGTTCTTGCGTCGTGTGCGATGCGAATCTGGTGGATCTCCGCAGCAAATCGCGAAACACAAAAACGGCGCGACGAACACGTGTCCGTGTTCATGGCGCCGTCAGCGAAGGACCTGGCATTCCTTCGATTCAGCTTTACGCCATTCTCGAATCACGGCGCGGTGGAACGCTACAAACCCGTTGCATTGCAGTCAACCTCGACCGTGGCGCGCTCCTGACCCTACCTCACGCGACGGATGCCGGTCGCACCATGGATTGGCCACTGACGTCGGAAGGCCGCGCCGTCTTGAGCGCATCCCGCACGTTGCAGAGCGCGAAGCGCACTCGCAATGTGGCGGAGCTGATCGGTATCGAAAGCTGATGGGAGACCTGCGCGTAGTCGAGGCCAGCGAAGTACGTCAGTTCCAGTGCTTCGCGCTCGATCTCGGCGAGCTCCCGGAGCGCGGCGATTACATGCCCGGCACGTTGTGTCGGGTTCAGGTCGAAAAACGCCTCGTTCCATTCGGTGCGGCCGAACTGCACTCTCGTCGCCGCCCTCTTCTCTGGCACCGCACTATTTTCCTGCAGCGAATCGAGCGCTTTCTGCCGCGTGAGGGCAAGCAGCCACGTGCACGGCGAGCCAAGGTTGCTGTGGTAGTGCCTCGCGTACAGCCAGACATGCCAGAACACCGCTTCCACGATCACTTCAGCGTCGCTTTCGTGCCTGACAATGCGCAGGGCAAGCGCGTGCACCGCGTCACTCCACAGATCGTACATCTCACCCAGCGCCGTCGCGTCACCTCCGGCAACGCGTGCAAGAAGATCGGTGGTCATGACCAGCGGTTGATGTGTGTCGGCGTGTGGAGGAAACAAAAAAGGCATGGGCAGTGCCGATGGCACCGCTCCACGCCTTCACCTTGCGAATCATCTGGTTCGCACGGCAAGTATTTCCGAGGTCAACGTCAGTGTGGTGGAATCAACCGACACAGCAGACGCATCCGCACTTCATCGCAATATTTGTACCGAGCGCATTGAGCCCGAAAAGCACAGATCGTCACTCGAAAGACGGGTGGGTTTCGGTGTGATATCTGCAACGGCGAGCGTGGTGGCCTCAGACCGCCATCGCGCCTGCATCGAGATTCGCCCGCTCGTTGCGGGAAAATTCAGGCTCCGACGGCAGCGAAATGACGAATGTGGCACCGCAGCCCGCTTCGCTCTTCACGGTCACCGTGCCGGCCATGGCGGTGACCAGTTGCCGGACGATTGCCAGACCGAGTCCAGCCCCACCGGATCGCCGCGTCAGGCTGTCATCGACCTGCACGAACGGTTCGAAGATCGACGCCTGCATGTCCGGCGCGATGCCGACGCCCGTATCGCTCACCTCGATCGTGGTCCAGTTCGCGTCGCTTCGTGCGGACACCGTGACGCGCCCGTCCGTCGGGGTGAACTGCAGCGCATTGATCACGAGATTGCTCAGGATCTGTTGCATGCGCACTTCGTCCGCGAAGACGGTGGCCGTCGTCGCATCCATCCGCAGCGCGACGGCCTTTCGGCGGAATTGATCGACGACGTTGTCGCGAACGACGTCGAACACCTCGCTGAGCGACACACGCGTTCGCGTGAGCGGCATCGGCGAGGCCTCGATTCGTGAGTAGTGCAGAATGTCGGACACCAGGTGAAGCAATTGCTCCTTGCTTCGCCTGATGCGTTCCATCGCATCACGCTGCGCGTCGGTGACCGGACCGTGGACGCCCAACGCCAGCAGTTCGGCGTGACCACCAATCGCATTCAGCGGCGTTCGCAATTCGTGACTCATCACCGCCAGGAAGCGCGCTTTTGCCTCGTTCGCTTCAACCAGCAAGGCATTGCGCTCGGCGAGCGTGGCGTGCGTGCCACTGATGTGCATCGACATCGTGTTGAATGCGTCTGCGAGTGCAGCGGTTTCGGCGCCGCCGGCGGGCACCACCGCCTGTCCGTAGTCGCCGCCCGCCATCGCCTCAGCGGCACGACGCAAGTCGCGCAGTGGACGTGTTTCCAGGCGGCTCAACCACCACGCGGCAACCGTCCCGAGCAACAGCAGCACCGCGCCGATCAGAAGCAGCTCGCGGAGAAACGCGTGCGGCGGCGCAAGAATCGACGCCTCGGATTGCACGAGCACGATCCGCCACGGCGTCCCGGCGACCGTGCCCGAGGCGGCGTACGCCGGGCCGCCGGGCGCGTCATCGTAACGCACGGGCCCCGTGTCGCGCAGCGAGTCGACAATCGTTCGGCCGATCGGAGACCGGACGGGGAGGCCACGAATGGATGCCCACTCGTTCGAGCCGCGACTGCCGTAGTACACGTGAACATCCTCGCCTGTCAGCTTGGCGATGAGCTGTTCGGCCTGTGCTGACCCTCCGACGAAACGCTGCTCGGCCAGAAATCCGATTGTCGACTGACCCTGCTTCACGGGCACCACCGTCCACAAACGGATCTGCGAGCCCACAGCGTACAGCGGGGATCGCGTGATGGAATCGGTGGCGAAGGCACTTCGCATGACGTCTGCCAGTCGTGCGGAGTCGCCATCGACGATGCGCTTACCATAGACTCGTGTTCCCGACGCCGTCCACAGCTGGACGTCCATCAGCGTGGAATCAGCCGGCGTGCGCCTCGCAGCGAGCACGGCGTCGACATTCCGCCGCGCCGAACTGTCACGTGCGGTGACGGCGCGCATTTCGCGCACCGTGACATCGCCACCGAACTCAGCCGACACGGCCGGTGTCGACAGCAGTCGCGCAACCTCAGGGTTTCGCGCAACATCCTGAAGAACTGCGAGGCGGGCAAGCCCGGCGCGGTATGCGGTCGTTCCGAGCTCACGCGCGATGCTGGCCAGTCGCTCCGACGCGCGGAGAATCGCGGAATCCCGGACGCCCCGATAAGCTGACGCGCCGAATGCACCGATCACCAAGGCGAGGATGGCGACAAACAGCATCGCGAATCGGCGCGCGAGCGACCATCGTGAGCTCTCCAACTGCGGCGTGTTCGCGACGCTGGGCACTGGATTCTCCACACCATGGGTTCAGGCTTCACGCGTGATGCAGCCGCCTGTTCGGCACGCCCCCGCAAACGTGACATCGCTGTCCGGACACGTCGACACGACTGCCGGTACGATCACCTGCGCAGGCGAACGCGCCAGTCGGGGCGATGAGCTAAAGTGTACCTTCGGCGCGCCTCAGCGTCGAGGCGTCCCAGCCTCCTATCGCCCCGATCGCCAGCTTGTCGACGGCTGGACTCGATCGCAACCTGACCTCGGATTCACGGCCGTTGCAATGGACGACAGTACTCACGCACTGCTCGCCGGACTGGCGCACGAGCTCCGCACTCCACTGGCCGCGATCGGGGGCCACGCCGAGCTGCTTCGCGTCGGTGTGCATGGGCCGATCCTGCCGAAACAACTGGAAAGCCTCGAGCGTATTCGCATGAATCACCTGCGAATGGCGGCCATGATCACGGAACTGATGGAGTATGCGGAAGCGGCGCGGGGAACGCGGCGCATGTTTCTCGAGGAGGCTGAAGTCGCACGGCTGATCGAGCACGCGATCGGTGCGCTCTCGGTGAGCGCCAGCGAGCGAAACGTCACCGTATCGTTCGGCATGCCGTGCGATGATGATGAGGCGGCGGACGCGCAGACGTCTTTCTGTCCAGTGATGGTCTTCGCGGATAAAATGGCCCTCAGTGAGGTTCTGCAGGCAATTCTGCGCGACAGCGTCGAATCACATGGTGGTGGGCACGTGACGGTGCGGCTGTCGTCGGTTGGCGACTCGGCGGTCGTCACGATCGAGACCGACGAAGCACCGTTCGCCGAAACAGAGTGTGAAGCGGTGTTCGTGCCATTCGATCGCGAGGCGCGTGGACAGCGCGTGAATGGCCAGTCCGCGCTCGTCCTGCCGCGCGCGCGCCTTCTTGCGCGCGCATTCGGAGGGGACGTGCGTGCCGTGCCGACGACCGATCGTCGCGTGATTGCAATACATCTCGCACGCATGGTCGAGCGAACTTCCGGTGTCTGACATTTCGCGGTGCGGTGTCGATGGATCGAACACGGAGTGACATCCCCTCGCACGTGCAGCGATCGTTCAGTTTTCTTCATTCGGAAGTCTTCCCATGACGCTTTCGTCGGCGATGCGTGATTCGACCCCACTGCCGCTCGTTCTGGTGGCCGAGGACAATGAGGACAATCGATACATCGCGGCGACGATGCTGCGCCACGTCGGGTATCGCGTGATCGAGGCAGCGACAGGTTCGGCGGCGATACGTCTCGCGCGGTCGGAGAAACCCGCCCTGATCCTGATGGATGTCGGAATGCCGGATATCGACGGCTGGACCGCCACCAGAACACTCAAGGATGACGAAGCGACTCGCCAGATTCTGATTCTCGCGTTCACCGCGCATGCGCTCCCCGCTGATGCGGTCAACGCCCGGAAAGCCGGCTGCGACGGCTATCTCGCCAAGCCGATTGAACCGTCGCGTCTCGTACGCGAGGTCGCTGCGGCGTTGGCTGCGGGCACTGCCTGGCCGCAATCATGACGTGCCCCCTGATCCGAGCTGCAGCGGGGCCACGTGCTGACTGATACGGAGCGCTGAGCGGCCGGGGCCCTCTTGCACGATCGCGCGCCGGATCCTATTCTGATATTGCAGTGAATATGCGGCGCGATGTCTGCGCATGCCAATCGAATGAGCGTACGGCTCATGGGATGATGGCGCGAGTGGCCTTACAGAGCCGCCCGCGTTTTTTCGTTCTTGGACCTGAGCGGCACGATGTCGTGACGCCAGACGAGTTGCGCCGTGTCGTCGCAAGGCGCGATGGGGATTTTGACTCCCAGGGGTTGGTCGAGGAACTGACGATGAACGAAGTGAACGGCAGTGATCGCTCGTACGACGGTACCATGCACAGGTGGAAACTTGTCGTCGCGGATGACATGCACGTGAATGCCGACAGTCTCAGCGATGTGCTGCGCCTGATGGGACATGAAGTGATGACGGCCTATGACGGACTCGGCGCAATCGCGATCCATGAGGAATTCAAACCCGACGCCTACATCCTCGACCTCGGCATGCCGGGAATGGATGGCTACAAGACGTGTCGCGCGATTCGCGCCCTTCCCGGCGGCAACACGGTATCCATCGTCGCACTCTCGGGATGGGGACGAAACGAGGATCTGACGCGCTCAATGGAGGCGGGGTTCTCCAGTTTCCTGCTCAAGCCAGCACATCCGCGCGAGATTCTTCATTGCCTTGACGGCATCTGCTCGCGGAAGGAACCGCCGGATGGACTGTGGAAGGACGAGCACCTGCAATAGACGATGACGACGACAACCGTGTCGGCTGTCGCCATCGTGCGAACGCATCGTGTTGGAGATTGCGTTCGCGACGATCTTGCAGAAATCGGACGGTCCTTTCACGTTTGAGTTGACAGTCGGCGATTGCTGACTGAAGTCGATATTCCTTGTCGCGCGATTCTCGAATCGCAAGGCGAAGGCGTGTGAAGCCGAACCTGGCGTCGCGCGCCTTTTTTGTGTCGGTACTCCAACGCGTGACTTCTCGGAATCCCACGCCGGCACTCCTATCCACCCGCTCATTCGGGAGGCCGACACCGACGATATCCCGCACCACAGCTGGTACACAATGATTGCCAAGGCGCGCGCCAGCACCGCGCTCACGCGCGCCGCCCACGTTTCCGATCTGTCCCGACGGCGTCGCGGAACGGACGCTCACTTCTTCCTTACACTTTGCCCCGGGTTCGTTCATGGATTCGATCAACAACAATCAGGCGGAACACAACCGGTCCGATCTCACCGATCGCGAGGCCGTCGAGCGCATTCGCGACATCGTCGAGTCAGCGAAGGGTTCCTGCTTCTTCTGTACACATGCAGAGGGAGGTTTGTCGAACGGTACGCGTCCGATGAGCGTGCAGAAGGTCGATGACGACGGCAACCTGTGGTTCCTCAGTGCAGTCGACAGCAACAAGAACGCCGAGCTGCAACGCGATCCCTCTGTGGAACTGTTCATACAGGGTTCGCCACACTCCGGCTTCCTGCACCTGCGTGGTCACGGCACCATCACGACCGAGCGCGGCGTGATCGACGAGTTGTGGGAGCCGATCGCGAAGGTCTGGTTCACGGAAGGCAAGGACGATCCGCGCATCACCGCCATCAAGGTCGCGCCATCCGACGGTTACTACTGGGACAACAAGCACGGTGATGCCGTGGCCGGCATCAAGATGCTGGTCGGCGCGGCGACGGGCCGGACGATGGATGATTCCATCGAAGGCACGGTGCGCGTGTGACCTGACGCGCAACCGGGCGAGCGTCGCGGATCCAAGGGTGCGGATCCTCGCGTACATCGGGACGAAATCGATCGTAGGCGATTGCCGCGACCTGTGAGCGGCGTGCCGAACGCGCGCCGCTCACGACGCTGGCAACACGTCCTGTTTCGCAGCCGCAATCGCCTCCGCTACCTCCTCGGCATGCCCGGCCGGCTTCACCTTCTCGAAGATGTGCCGCACCACGCCCTTGGCATCGATGAGAAATGTGGTTCGCTCCACGCCCATGTACTTGCGACCATACATGCTTTTTTCCTTCCACACGCCGTACTTCTCGGCGATGGCATGTTCAGTGTCGGCCAGCAGCGTGTACGGCAGGTCGTACTTCGCCTTGAACTTCTGGTGACTTCTGACCGAGTCCGGGCTGATGCCGAGGATCACCGCGCTGCCCTTCCTGAATCGTGGCATCAGGTCGAGGAACTCGCAGGCTTCCATCGTACAACCGGACGTGTCGTCCTTCGGATAGAAGAAGAGGACGACCGTCTTGCCCTTCAGGTCCTTGAGGGACAGCGATTCGCCCGTATCGGTGTCGAGCGTGAACGCGGGTGCGGCTTTTCCGACGGTCGGCATTGGGTGACGAGTGCTGAGGGAGAAGGTCGCGTCGCGGCTGCCCGCGATGCGCACGAGGGTGAATGCTTCACGTCGATTCACACTTACGCCCGCACCTGCCCGGTGTGCAATGTCTCGCCGCCCAACAGCACGGCCATCACGGCCTTCTGCACGTGCAGGCGATTCTCCGCCTCATCCCATACACGACTCTGCGGCCCATCGATCACACCGGCACTCACTTCCTCGCCGCGATGCGCCGGCAGACAGTGCAGGAAGATCGCGTTGGCCGCCGCACGCTTCATGATCGCCTCGTTCACGATGTAGCCCTGGAACGCGCCGACCCGCTCGGCGTGCTGCGCCTCCTGCCCCATCGACGCCCAGACATCGGTCGTCACGACCGTCGCACCGTCCGCTGCGTCGGCGGGATCACGCATCAGCTTCACATCCGTCTGCGTCTGTGCGCGTGCAAGCAGCACGGGATCGGGGTCGTAGCCCTCGGGACACGCCAGGCGCAGCGCGAAACCGAATGACGCGGCGGCATCGATCCACGAATTGGCCATGTTGTTACCATCGCCGATCCAGGCGACGGTCTGCTTGCGTTCGTCGGTCATGTGCTGGCGCACCGTCAACACGTCCGCCAGCACCTGGCACGGATGCTGGAGATCGGTCAGACCGTTGATCACCGGGACCTGCGCATGTTTGGCGAGGTTGAGTACGTCGTCGTGCGCAAACGTGCGGATCATGATGCCATCGACGTATCGCGTCAGCACCTGCGCGGTATCGGACAGCGGCTCGCCGCGACCCAGCTGCACGTCGCGATCCGACAGGAACAGTGCGTGCCCGCCGAGCTGGAACGTCCCCACCTCGAACGACACACGCGTGCGTGTCGATGATTTCATGAAGAGCATGGCGAGCGTCTTCCCACGGAGCGGGCGCCGGTCATATTCACCGCGCCGCATCCGGTCCGCCAGGCGCAGGAGCGCGTCGAGCTCGAAGCGGTCGAAATCCGTAATGGCGATGAAGTCGCGGTGGTGGCGCTCGGCGGACATGGCAGCGGAAGCGGAAGGGCGGATAGCGGGCCCGGCATCACCGGAAAAGAGGTGAACCTAGCGTACGTGTCCAGATGTCCGTTTCGGCAGTCGGAATGGATCTCCCCGATGGCCGACCGAGGGTCACGCCGAGCCCGTTGGAGCGGTATTCTTGACCTGCAGCTGGCGAGTCGGTCGGACGTCCTGAGAGCCTCGCCACGATCCACCTCCAGATAGCTCCCGATGCTCAGTGCCGCTGCCGACGCTCGATCTGCACGTGACGGCAACACTCGGCTCCTCGTTTTTTTCCTGGCGACCTGCCTGACTTTCCTTCTCGGCGTCTGGGTGGTCGGCAGGAATACACATCGCCTGGACGAGAGCAACCAACTGGTCGGGCACACCTATCAAACGATCGGTGCCCTCGAGACGCTGTTGTCCACACTCAAGGACGCCGAGACCGGCCAACGCGGTTTCACGCTCACGGCAGACTCGAGTTTTCTCGAGCCGTACACAAACGCCACCGCGCGTCTGTGGACCGAGTTCGACACCGTCAAGGCGCTGACCGCCGACAACGCGACACAACAGGCACGTCTGGTGCAGTTGCGCGATCTGATCACCGCGAAGCTGAGCTGGACGGACAGCGTGCTTCAGTTGCAGCGCGTGAATCGCGACGATGCCATTGGCAAAGTGCGCGCCGGCCGAGGTAAGCAGGCCATGGATGCCGTGCGCGCCTCCATCGCCGTCATGCAGGAGGAAGAGCGCCGCCTCATGCGGATTCGCGAGGCGCATACACAATCGGTCGTTCGGCAATCGACGCTCGTGACGATCCTCGTGGGTGCGTTGAGCATCGGCATGGTGGTGCTTCTGTACCGATTCGTTCGCATCACTGAGCGCCAGCAACGACGAGCCGCCCAGACGATTGCCGAACAGCGTGAGCAGCTGCAGACCACCCTCACAAGCATCGGGGATGGTGTGATTTCGACTGACGCCGTCGGGAACGTCACGTACCTGAACGTCGTGGCACAGAGTCTCACGGGATGGACGAACGAGGCGGCGGAGGGCAGGCCGCTCTCAGAAGTCTTCAGCATCGTCAACGAGGCGACGCGGTTGCCGGTGGAGAACCCGGCCGTTCGCGCACTGCGGGAGGGTCGGGTCGTTGGTCTCGCCAACCACACCATTCTGCTGTCGCGCGACGGCATCGAACGCCCGATCGACGACTCTGCGTCGCCGATTCGCGCCGGTGATGGCGCGATCACCGGCTGTGTGCTCATTTTCCGCGACATCAGTGATCGTCACACCGCGGAGCGTCGTGAGCGTGAGGCGTCTCTCGAGATGTCGACCACGCTCGAGAGCATCACGGACGCATTCATGCGCATCGACGGTGACTGGATAGTGCGCTATGTGAATGTCCAGGCGGAGCAGTTCAATCAGCTGCCGCGTGACGCAACGCTCGGTCACTCATTATGGGACCTGTTTCCGGGAATCGTCGGCACTCCGCTCGAGGCGAGATACAGGGAATGCGCATCGACTCGGCAACCACTCGACTTCGAGCACTACTATCAGCCTCGGGACGCCTGGTACTCAGTCAGGTGTTATCCGACATCGGATGGAGGCTTCAGCATCTTTGCGCGTGACACAACTGCCATTCGTCGTGCTGAACAGGCGCTGACTGTCAGTGAATCGCAAACACGCCGGCTCCTCGAAACGATCACTGAAGCGTACATCGCCGTCGATCCCGACTGGCGGATTCTCTATGTCAATCCGCAGGCTGAAGAAGTCCTGAAACGCCCTGGAACGGGGATGATCGGCAGCTCGCTCTGGGTTGAGTTTCCGGCGCTGGCCGATTCGGAAATCGGGGATTTGTACAGACGCGTCGCGGAAACCGGACATGCGGAGTCCATCACGGCGCAGGCTGTCGGCAGTGGCCGTTGGTACGATACGCGTGTGTTCGGATCTCCAAGCGGTATCGTGATCTTCTTTCGAGATGTCACCGAGCGCGTACGACGCGAAACGTTACTGCGTGAGAGCCAGCTTGATCTCGACTTTGCGCTCGAATCCGCAGATCTCGGGCAGTGGTCGTTCAACCTGCAGGACGGCTCTTCGCGTCGAACGCGTCGGCACGATGAAATTTTCGGTCACGATCCACTCGAGATGTGGTCGTACGAACGCTTTTTGTCGCACGTTCATCCGGATGAACGCGATGCAGTGGATCGCGCATTTCAGCACGCCGTGGCCACCGACGGCATCTGGGACATTCGATGCACGATTCGACGCGGAGACGGTGTCGAGCGACAAATCTGGAAGACGGCACGCATCAAGCGCGGTGCTGATGGCCGGCTCGAAAAGATGCTTGGCATCGTCGGCGACGTCACCGAGCAACGACAGGTGGAGGTCGAGCGGTCACGCGCCGAAGCGGCGTTGCGCGATGCCGATCGTCGCAAGGACGAGTTTCTCGCGACACTGGCGCACGAACTCCGCAATCCACTGGCGCCGATCCGGAACGGACTCGAGATCATTCGCATCGCCGGCACAGACGCCACCGTCGTCGAGAGGGCACGAGCCATGATGGACCGCCAGATGCATCAGATGGTGCGCCTGGTGGATGATCTGCTGGACGTCAGTCGCATCAGCAGCGGCAAGCTTGAACTCCAGCGGGAACGCTTCGACCTCGCGTTGATGCTCGACATCGCGATCGAAACGGCACGCCCGCTCATCGATGGTGCCGGGCTCACGCTGAGCGTATCGCCGCTGCCGACACCGATCACGCTCGAAGGCGACATCACACGCCTCGCGCAGGTCGTATCGAACCTGCTGTCCAACTCGGCGCGCTACACCCCGCACGGTGGCACGGTACACCTGAGCGTGACGCAGGCGCCCGGCGTGGTGATACTCTCGGTGAAGGACAACGGCATCGGCATCCCCTCGTCGATGCTGGAAACCATCTTCGACATGTTCACACAGCTCGATCGTCGCCTCGAGAAGGTCTCAGGCGGACTCGGGCTGGGCCTGTCGCTCGTCAAGGCGATCGTCGATGGACACGGCGGTACCGTCGAGGCACGCAGCGATGGCGAAGGTCTCGGCAGCGAATTCCTTGTGCGATTGCCGAGGCATGACAGCGTCGACATGTGACGCGAGCGCTGTCATGACGTGTTGCGCCTACAGCATGTAGCGCCGCAGATCCTCATCCTGGCTCACCGACTCGAGTCGACTGCGCACCATCGGCGCATCGACCACGATGCCATCACTGCCAGCTTCCGGCAGGCCGAAGAGCAGCTCCTCGAGCAGCGTCGTCATCACGGTGTGCAACCGGCGCGCGCCGATGTTCTCCATGCGCGAGTTGCAGATCGTGGCCACACGCGCCAGCTCTGCGATGCCATCCGGCGCAAACGCCAGGCTCGCACCTTCTGATGCGACGAGCGCAGCGTATTGCTTCGTCAGCGCGTGCTCAGGCTCCGTCATGATGCGAACGAAGTCCGATTCGGTCAGGGGCAGCAACTCGACGCGGATCGGGAACCGACCCTGCAACTCGGGAATCAGGTCGCTCGGCTTCGAAACGTGAAACGCGCCGGCAGCGATGAACAAGACATGATCGGTTTTCACCATCCCGTACTTGGTCTGCACGGTGGAGCCTTCGACGATCGGCAGCAGGTCACGTTGCACGCCTTCGCGTGACACATCCGGGCCGGCGCTGCCACCGCGCTGCCCGGCGATCTTGTCGATTTCGTCGAGGAACACGATGCCCGTTTCCTCCGTGCGCTCGATCGCCTCGGCAATGACATCGTCACGATCGAGCATGCGATCGAATTCCTGGCTCAACAGCACGCGGCGCGCGTCAGCAACGGTCATGGACCGCTTCTTCGTGCGCTTCGGCATCATGTCCTGCAGCATTTGCGTGAACTGCTCCATCCCTTCCTGCGCGCCGGGCTGGTTGAGCATGCCCATCATCGGCGCGCTCGACGCCGGCACGTCGAGATCAACGGAGCGCGTTTCGAGCTGGCCATCGCGCAATAGCGTGCGCAGCTTCTCGCGCGTGCGCATGTGTCGATCCTTGTCCGCGTCGCTGACGGGCTCCGTGGTGGCGGCGCCGGATGCACCGACGAGAAAGATGTTCGGCGACGCCGGTTCGCCTTGATTCGGCGTCGAGGTGACCGGCGTCGGTGGCGGGGTGGGTGCCGGCAACAGCGCATCGAGCAGCCGCTCCTCGACACGTTCCGACGCTTCACTCGTGATCTCAGCCTCGCGCTCCGAGCGCACGAGATCCATCGCGGCTTCGACGAGATCGCGCACCATCGATTCGACATCCCGTCCGACGTACCCGACCTCGGTGAACTTTGACGCTTCCACCTTCACGAAGGGCGCCGCAGCCAGCTTCGACACGCGGCGCGCGATCTCGGTCTTGCCGCAACCCGTCGGTCCGATGAGGATGATGTTGTTGGGCGAGATCTCGGCGCGGATGGACTCGTCCGTATGCTGCCGCCGCCAGCGATTCCGCAACGCGATCGCGACCGCCTTCTTCGCGCTGGCCTGGCCGATGATGTAGCGATCGAGCTCGGCGACGATGCGCGTCGGTGTGAGATCGGCCAGGCGGGCGAGGGCCCGGGCAGTGCGCGGCGACGGCATCGGTCAGGCGGTCGGTTCGAGGACGGTGATGTTCGAGTTCGTGTAGACGCAGATCTCGCCGGCGATCTGCATGCCGTGTTCGACGATCTCGCGCGCACTCATGTCGGTGTGGCGCATCAGTGCACGTGCGGCGGAGAGTGCGTAGATGCCTCCCGATCCGATCGCCATGATGCCGTCATCGGACTCGATCACGTCGCCGTTGCCGCTGATCGTGAACAGTGTGTCCTTGTCACCGACGATCAGCAGCGCCTCGAGCCGCCGCAGCACACGATCACTGCGCCAGTCCTTGGCCAGTTCCACGACCGCCTTCGGCAGGTTCTCACCGTACCGTTCGAGCTTCTCCTCGAACTTCTCGAAGAGCGTGAACGCGTCAGCCGCAGCACCCGCGAAACCGGCCACCAGTCGGCCATTGCCGAGGCGCCGGACCTTCTTCGCGGTCGCCTTGGCGATGGTCTGTCCCATCGACACCTGGCCGTCACCGCCGATCGCGATCTGGCCGTTGCGTCGCACCGCGAGAATCGTGGTGGCGTGAAAGACTGGTGCGTGTTCTGACATGCCGGAATATCGCAACGCGCGCAGGTACGGGCCAGCGCCGATCCTATGCGCGCGGGTGCGCCTTGGCGTACGCGGCCTTGAGCCGTTCGACGCTCGTATGTGTGTAGATCTGCGTGGTGCTGACGCTCGCATGGCCGAGCAGTTCCTGCACGGCGCGCAGCTCAGCGCCGGCATCGAGCAGGTGTGTGGCGAATGTATGGCGCAGGGCATGCACGCTCGCGCCTGCGGGTGCATCGACGAGTGAGATCAACCCAGTCATGGCGAGCTGAATTCCACGGCGCGACAACCGGCGTCCGCGCGGATTGAGAAACCACGCACTCCTGTCCGACTTCGGCCCGATTGCACGAACGAGCTCATCGCGCCGCGCTTCGTAGTTGATGAGTGCCAGTCGCGCCGGGCCACCGAACGGAATGATGCGCTCCTTCCGCCCCTTGCCGCGCACCTTCACGCGCATCGACACGAGATCGACATCCTCGCGATTGAGGCCGTGCAGCTCCGACAGGCGCATGCCGGTGGCGTAGAACAGCTCGAGCATCGCCAGGTTGCGCACATCGTTGTATGCACCACCCTGCGACCGGGTCGAGGCGGCATCCATCAGGGTCTGCATCGTGCCACTGTCGAGATGGGCCGGCAGGTGGCGACCGATCTTCGGTGTCCGCACACTGCGCGCGGGATTCGCGGTCACATGTTCGTCGCGATGCAGGTAGCGGTAGAAACCGCGCACCGCGGACAGCGTGCGTGCGATCGAGCGCCGCTCGAGGCCCTGGCGACTGAGAAATCCGAGGAAGCTGCGGATCGTGTTGCGATCGACGGTGCCCCAGTTCCACGCGAGGCCTTGCGCCTTTGCACCGAGAAAGGACGTGAAGCGCGCCAGGTCGCTGGTGTACGCCGTGACCGTGTGCTCCGACAGCTGGCGCTCCTTCGCCAGGTACTGCAGCCACTCGGCGATCAGCGGAGGTGTGGGAACGGTGTCGTGCGCGTTCGTGTCGGCAGCGCCGGCGTCGCGCGCCCGCGTCATCAGAGCTGCACACCCGTGAGCGCGAGCGACTCGATCCATGTCGCCTGATCGATCAGCGCGCGATCGGCCATCGCCTGCTTGCGCTGCATCTTGTCGCGCGGCGGATTCGGCAACGCATCGACCAGCCCGTAGTTCGCGTTCATCGGCTGGAAGTGTTTGGGATCGGCTTCACGCAGATACCGATACAGCGCGCCGAGCATGGTGGTCGGCGGCGGAATGACAGCCTCGTCACCGTGCAGCAGCCGCGACAGGTTGATGCCGGCGAGCAGGCCGGTGGCGCTGCTTTCCGTGTAGCCCTCGACACCCGTGAGCTGTCCCGCGAACATCGTGGTCGGCGCATCGGTGAGCGAGAGATGCGGTGTCAGCGTGGCCGGCGCGTTTATATACGAATTGCGATGAATGCTGCCGTAGCGCAGGAACTCCGCCTCGGCGAGGCCCGGGATCA
The DNA here is from genome assembly GCA_014379355.1 of Gemmatimonadaceae bacterium. Classification (GTDB taxonomy): domain Bacteria; phylum Gemmatimonadota; class Gemmatimonadetes; order Gemmatimonadales; family Gemmatimonadaceae; genus JACMLX01. Next base: position 5,168 of record JACMLX010000075.1, on the reverse strand, counting down.
TGCGGAACACCCGTTGCTGCTCGCTGATGCGCAGCCGCGTCTGGAAGCCGACCAGGTTCCACATCCGCCCTGCACGATCTTCCTGTCGCAGCTGCAGCACGGCCCACGGCCGCTTGCCGGTGCGCGGATCGCGCAAGCCGATCGGCTTCATTGGCCCGAAGCGCAATGTCTCGCGCCCGCGCTTCACCATTTCCTCGGCCGGCATGCAGCCTTCGAAGTACGGCACCGCGTCGAACTCGTGGGCGGTGAACTGATCTCCCGCCGCCAACGCGTCGATGAAGGCCTCGTATTCGTCCCTGTCGAACGGCGCGTTCAGGTACGCGCCATCTTCTGCCGCACCCTCCATCGTCTCCTTGTTCCAGCGACTGGCGCGGAACAGCAACGATTGGTCCAGCGACTCGTAGCTGACGACCGGCGCGATGGAATCGTAGAACGCCAGTGAGTCGATACCGAGGCGCGCGCGGATGGCGTCGGCCAGCGCGTCGGACGTCAGCGGGCCCGTCGCGACGATGCCGACGTCCGGCAATGCGCATACTTCCTCGCACACGACCGTGATGTTCGCATGCTCGCGTACACGGGTGTCGAGTGCGTTGGAAAAGATGTCGCGATCGACGGCGAGCGCGGAGCCGCCAGGCACGCGTGCCTGATCGGCCGCCCACAACACGACGCTGCCCAGCGCACGCATCTCGGCTTTCAGCAGACCGTGTGCGTTCGCGGTCTCGGTGCTCTTGAACGTGTTCGAACAGACCAGTTCACCGAGGCGATCGGTCTTGTGCGCCGCCGTGCCGCGCAGTGGTCGCATCTCGTGCAGCAGCACCGCATGCCCACGCTCTGCGAGCTGAAACGCCGCCTCGCTGCCGGCCAACCCGCCGCCGACGATGTGAATCTCCGGCACCGTCAGGCCTTGCTGCGCGCGGTCTTCTTGCGAGCGGGCTTCTTCTTCACGATCGGCCTGCCCGCCTTCGCCTCGAGCAGCTGCACCGCCTGCGCCATCGTCACCGCGTCGGGCTTGAGATCGTTCGGCAATGTCGCCCGAATCGGCTTGGCCTTGCGATCACTCGTGTTCGGACCGAGCTGCACGTACGGACCGTACCGACCATCGAAGACGAGCACGGCGCGACCATCCTCGGGATGCGCACCGAGCTCGCGCAACGGTGTGACCACACTGCTGCTCGCGCCGCGACGGCCCTTCGGCTGCGCGAAGAGCTCGAGCGCGCGCGGGAGTGCAATTGTCAGGACATCGTCGGTGGCGGGAATGCTCCGGTACTCGTCCTTGCCGCCCTCGCCGCCTTTCACATGCACCACAAACGGACCGAAGCGACCGAGGCTCGCGCGGATCGCATTGCCCGACTCGGGATGGGTGCCGAGCGCGCGCGGCAAGGAGACCAGCCCGCGGGCGATCTCGATCGTGATGTTCTCCTTCGTCACGCCCTTCGGCAGCGACGTCCGCTTCGGCTTCGTCTTGCTGCCTTCCTCGACATCGCCCAGCTGAACGTACGGACCATACTCCCCACTCATCATGTAGATCGGCACACCATCCGGATCGGTGCCGATCACCGGAGGGCCTTCCTGGCGATTCCGCAGCAACTCCTGCACGAGTTCATCGGTCAGATCGCCCGGGGCCATATCGCTCGGCAGCGACGCGCGCAGTGGTGCACCGTCCTCCATCACTTCCACGTACGGGCCGTAGCGACCGATGCGAATGTCCGCATTCACACCTTCGAGCTTCACCAGACGAGCACCACCCGCCTCCTTCTTCAGGTCGGCGGCGCTCTTCTCGACCATCGGCTTGAGTCCGGGGTGCGACTTGTCACCGAAGAAGAACTGCTTCAGGTACGACAGTTGATCCTGCTCGCCGCGTGCGATCTCGTCGAGCTGGTCCTCCATCTTCGCCGTGAACTGTGTGTCCACCAGCGAGGCGATGCGTTCCTCGAGCAGCGACGTGACCGCGAACGCGGTGAACGTCGGCACGAGTGCCTTGCCGTCCTGTCGCACGTAGCCACGTGCCTGGATCGTGTCCATGATCGACGCGTACGTGCTCGGACGACCGATGCCGAGCTCCTCGAGCGCCTTCACCAGCGACGCTTCGGTGTAGCGCGCCGGCGGCTGCGTTTCGTGTTTCACCGCATCGAGCGCGCGACACTCCGGCGTGTCGCCGACGACGAGCGCCGGCAGCACGACTTCCTTGTCATCGAGTGCCGCTTCCGGATCATCCGACCCTTCGACGTATGCACGGATGAAACCGGCGAAGTCGATTCGCTTTCCGCTGGCGCGGAACTCGGCGTTGTCGGCCGCGATCGTCACGACCATGCGTGTCTGACGTGAATCGGGCATCTGGCTCGCGACCGTGCGCTTCCAGATCAGGTCATAGAGACGGAATTCGCGACCGCTGAGCCCCGTTTCATCGGGAGACTTGAATCGTTCACCTGACGGCCGGATCGCTTCATGTGCTTCCTGCGCGTTGGCCGACTTGTTCGCGTAGAAGCGCGGCTTGTCCGGCACGTATTCCGGCCCGAACTCGCGTGCACAGGCACGCGCCGCATCGATCGCCTGCGCGGACAGTGACACCGAGTCGGTACGCATGTACGTGATGAAGCCGCGTTCGTACAGATCCTGTGCGACACGCATCGCTTCGCGCGCGCCAAGCCCGAGCTTGCGATTGGCTTCCTGCTGCAGTGTGGACGTGGTGAACGGCGGCGACGGACGCGTTGTGAACGGTTCTTCCGTGCGATCGGTAACCTTCCACGCCGCGTTCTGCAACCGTGCGACGAGCGCAGTTCCGGCGGCCTCGTCGAGCAGCACCAGATCACGCGGCGAGGCACCTTCGGCGCCCGTCAGGCGACCAGTCGTCTTGTCGAAATCGCGACCGGTGGCGATGCGCTTGCCACCGACCGTGATCAGCTTCGCCTCGAACTGCGCATCGAGATGCGCCAGCTGCGCGACGAGGTCCCACCACGTGCCGCTGCGGAACGCGCGGCGCTCGCGCTCACGTACGACGACGAGGCGCACCGCGACACTCTGCACACGGCCGGCCGACAGGCGCGGCGCCACGGTCGTCCACAACAGCGGCGACACGGTGTAGCCCGTGAGCCGATCGATGATGCGACGTGCTTCCTGCGCCTTCACGAGATTCTCGTCGACGTCGCGAAACTCGCCGAGTGCGGTCTGGATCGCACGTTCGGTGATCTCGTGGAACACCATGCGACGCACCGGCACCTTCGGCTTCAGTTCCTGCAGCAGGTGCCACGAGATGCTTTCACCTTCGCGGTCCTCGTCCGTCGCGAGGATGAGCTGATCCACGTCCTTCAGGGCGGCACGCAGCTCGGCGAGCACCTTCCGTGAGCCGCCGGGCACCACGTACAGCGGTGCGAAGTCGTTGTCGACGTCCACGCCGATTCGGGCCCACGCATCCTTCTTGTATTTCTCGGGGATTTCGCTGGCGTTCTGCGGCAGGTCGCGTACGTGTCCGACCGACGCGAGCACCTTGTAGCCCGAGGGCAGGAACCGGCTGATCGTGCGCGCCTTGGTCGGCGATTCGACGATCACCAGTGACCGATCTCCCCCGCTTCCGCCATCGCCACCCGCACTGCGACCCGCGGGCGCACGACCCGTGGGCGCGCGCCTGGCGACAGTCTTGGCGGCGGTCTTGGAGGCGCTCTTTCTGGCCGCGGTCTTCCGGGCGGGAGTCTTCGAGGTCGAACCAGCCATCAGGGTAGGTGCAATAGCAGAGAAGTGGCGAGCGCGTCCCGATGCTCGCACGAACAGTCAGTGAATGGTCATGGGCTCCGGACCCGAGCCATGATCATCCAGTCCCGCGCCTTCCAGCAGCGAACGCACATCATCGAGCGCGATCCGCCCATCAATGTGCGCCATCGCCCGATCGATCACCTGCTCCAGCTCCGCGGGACTGAGAAAGCCGGCGCCGGTGAGCGAGAGCAGATGCCCCCACGCTTCGGTCGAGAACCGGCCGCGCTCATGCGGACCCAATACACGGAAACTCATGCTGCTGCTCCTGAGGGTCGCGCCCCGTGAAGATCGGCGTCCCCGCCTTCGAGGCAGCCGGTGGGCATACTATAACGTCATTCCCCGGGCGCACCCCGTTCGATGTTCGGCCGATCTTGCCTGACGGCCTCTACCCCGGAGCGTCGGGGACGGCGAAACTACGCGTCGGCCGAGGCTGGGCACAGCGCGGTGATCGCGTCCACAACCTCTTGCCAGTCAAGGACTTCCGTGTTTATCACGGCATCCGCGGTTGCGTAGCGCTCGGCGCGGCGTAGCAGCAACTGATTGAGCCGTTCCACCGGATTCCCCGAGGCGAGGAGCGGGCGCTGCCGTATGCGCGCTCCCATGCGTTCCACGGCGGCCCGGGGCGTCACCTGCAGCCAGACAATGGTCGCGCCCGGCTTTACAAGGTCGACATTCGACGCGTCCATCATCCAACCCCCGCCAGGTGCGACGATACTGGGGGGTTCGATGGCAAGCGCGGCCGTGGCTTTTCGCTCCAGCAGGCGAAAACCCTCCTCGCCATCCTCTCGGAAGATCTGGGGCACCGTTCGGCTCGCGAGGTGCGCGATCCGGCGATCGAGATCGATGAACGGACGAGCGAGCTGCTTCGCCGCGCGCCGACCGTGCGTCGTTTTTCCGGCGCCCGGCAAGCCGATCAGGATGAGGTGCGCCGGACGTGGCGGCACGTCACCGCTCACTGCAGCCGCTGCGCGATGTGCGCCAGAAAAGCGTCATAGTTGCGCCGCATCTCACCCAGCGAATCGCCGCCGAACTTCTCCAGCATCGCATCCGCCAGCACGAGTGCCAGCATCGCTTCGGCAATCACGCCCATCGCCGGCACGGCCGTCACATCGCTCCGTTCGACGACCGCTTCCGCTGACGCCGATGCGGTGGTGTCGATGGTCTGCAGCGGCTTCATGAGTGTCGAGATCGGCTTCATGGCGACGCGCACCACGACGGGTTCACCGTTCGTCATGCCTCCATCGAGGCCGCCGGCGCGATTCGTCGTGCGCTGGACATTGCCGGCAATCGCCCGACCGGGCGCCATCGTGATTTCGTCGTGCACCTGCGCGCCAGTGCGTCGTGCGGATTCGAATCCGATGCCGATCTCCACGCCCTTCACCGCCGGAATCGACAGCATCGCCTGACCCACGCGCCCGTCG
>JACMLX010000004.1 GCA_014379355.1 Gemmatimonadaceae bacterium | reverse complement strand
GCAATCGTGCCGTCGGTTTCCACTGTCAGGGTCAAACGGTCGTAGTCGGTGCGCTGACCGACGCGGGTTTCCGCGACAGTGAAGTTGGCTCGACGGACCGGATTGTAGATCGCATCGATACGGACCAGATCCACCGGCATGCCGCGCTCGACGGGATGCTGATCGGCATCGACGTAGCCGCGACCCACGTTCACATACAATTCAACCGCGATATCGCGATCGTCCTGCATGGTGAAGATGTGGTGGTTGGCGTCGACGACACGCACGCCGGCGGGCAGCTGCAACATGCCAGCGGTGAATGCACCGGCCGACTTGAGCGCGACGCGAAGCACAGCGTGCTCGAGATCGTCATCCAGCACCAGCACGAGCGACTTCAGGTTGCCGATGATCTGGTGAACGTCTTCAACGACGCCCTGAATGGTCTGATGTTCATGCACGACACCATCGATCCGGAAGCCCCAGACAGCGGCGCCCCGGAGTGATGACAGCAGCATGCGACGCATGGCGTTGCCAAGCGTATGACCGAAACCGCGTTCGAGCGGCTGCAGGCGGAATTCCGCAATGAACGGGTTGTCCTCGCGCTTCGTCGCTTCGACGAGCTGCGGGCGAACAAGACCGCGGAGATCAATCGTTGCCATAGGGTAGCTGAATGCGATAAAAGGTCATGTCGGCCGGAGATGGTCGACAACGCCTTGCCCCGCCTCTCATGCGCGGCAAGCTCGTAAGGGAATGAGAGTCCCGACCGAACACCTGCCCGCCGCCGCACTTGCGTGCACACGACGGTCGTGCGATCCGACAGAACCGAACGCCCCCGTTGCCAGGGGCGTTCGGACTGCGGCGTTACTTCGAGTAGAGCTCGACGACCAGCTGTTCCTGGGCCGCCACCGGGATGCTCGCGCGCTGCGGGCGCTCCAGCATCCGGCCGCTGAATGACTCGGAGTCCACGGCGAGCCATGCCATGGCCGGGTTGCGCTTGGCCTGTTCCATCGCTTCCGCGATGACGGCCAGCTCACGCGACTTCTGACGCACCCGGATTTCCTCGCCCGGCTGCACGGCGTAGCTCGGGATGTCGACACGCTTGCCATTGATCTCGACGTGCTGATGGCGAACCAGCTGACGCGCGGCCTTGCGGCTGGCGGCAAAGCCGAGTCGGTACACCATGTTGTCGAGACGGCTTTCGAGTGACGCGAGCAGGTTGTGACCGGTGATGCCCGGCTGCTTCGCGACCTTCTCGAACATGTTGCGGAACTGCTTCTCGTTCATGCCGTACATGCGCTTGATCTTCTGTTTCTCACGCAGCTGCTTGGCGTATTCCGAGACTTTCTTGCGGCGGCCCGTGCTCTGGCCGTGCTGACCCGGAGCGTAGGGACGACGTTCCACCGGGCACTTCTCCGTGAAGCACTTGGTGCCCTTGAGGAACAGCTTCGTGCCTTCGCGCCGGCACTGCCGGCAGCTGGGACCTGTATATCGCGCCATGGTCAGACCCTCCGGCGCTTGGGAGGACGGCAGCCGTTGTGCGGAATCGGCGTGACGTCCTTGATCGACTTGACCACGAGGCCGGTCGAGGCGAGCGCCTGGATGGCAGACTCTCGTCCGCTGCCCGGGCCCTGCACCTTCACATGCACTCGCTTCATCCCCATCGAGAGCGCTTCACGTGCACACTGCTCACCGGCGACGGTGGCAGCGAACGGCGTGCTCTTCTTGGAGCCCTTGAAGCCGGCCTTGCCGGCGGATCCCCACGAGACCGCGTTGCCGCGGGCATCGGTGATCGTGATCGTCGTGTTGTTGAACGTGGCGCTGACATGCGCCACGCCTTCCGCATCGACGATTTTCTTGGTCTTCTTTCCGGTCGCCATCGGTTACTTGGTTACCTTCTTCTTGCCGGCGATCGCGCGGCGCGGCCCCTTCTTCGTGCGGGCGTTGGTGTGCGTACGCTGACCACGGACCGGAAGTCCGCGACGGTGGCGGGTGCCCCGATAGGACCCGATGTCCATGAGGCGCTTGATGTTCATCGCGACCTCGGTGCGCAGGGCACCCTCGACGCGATAGTCCCGCTCGATGATCTGGCGGAGCTTGTTGACGTCGGCTTCGACGAGATCCTTCACCCGCAGCTGGGCATCGACACCAGTCTTGGCGAGGATCTCGCGTGCCGTCTTGCGACCGATGCCGAAGATATACGTCAGCCCGATCTCCACCTTCTTTTCGCGCGGAAGATCCACGCCTGCAATACGCGCCATTAATCCTTAACCCTGCCGCTGCTTGTGCTTGGGATTGCGCCCACAAATGATGCGGAGAACGCCGTCACGCTTGACCACCTTGCAGTGCTCACAGATCGGCTTCACGCTGCTCCGGACTTTCACACGCTACTCCTGCTGAGGTCACAACTTCTGGACAAGTCTCCGAAGCTAGCCGGGATCAATGCGGCAGACAAGGGCCGCCGGTGACTTTTTTCACCGAACCTCTTGACAGCGGATTCCGGCTGACGTGTACGATTTCGCACACTCCCCACCGCCTCAGGCGCGCGGTCGGACCGACGCCGCGATCGCGTCCCACGCCGCCAACGGATTCACCGCCTCGGTCACCGCCCGACCCAGAATCAGGTACCGTGCCCCCTGCGCCGCCGCCGACTCAGGCGTCACCACCCGCGCCTGATCGTTCATCGGCGCCCCGGACGGACGCACCCCAGGCACCAACGGCGCCAAGCGCCCACCGAACATGTCGACCACCGCACCGAGCTCAGCACCACTGCACACCACGCCATGCGCACCAGCGGCTTCGGACAGCTCCGCCAGCCGCAGGACCTCGGCCCTGATATCGATCCATGGGTTTCTCCCCCACGACTCGGCAAGCTCAGCTGGGGAGAGGCTGGTCAGCACCGTCACGCCCAGCACCCCGCACCCCTCACCTGCGCCATCGACTGCCGCAGCCAGCATGGCCGCGCCCCCGGAGGCGTGCACCGTCAGCAGTTTCACATCGAGCGCCGCCGCCCGGCGCGCCGCCTGCCGCACCGTGTTGGGAATGTCGTGCAGCTTGAGATCGAGGAACACGTCCACGCCACGCGCGCGGAGCGCGGCGACGAGCGCCGGCCCCGCCGCGATGAAGAGCTCGAGACCGACCTTGTAGAAATCGCACCGGCCGGCGAACTGGTCCACCAGCGCGAGGGCGGCGTCCGAAGTCGGAACGTCGAGTGCCAGCAGCAACTTCGGCTGCCCGGCCGTCATGATGGCCATTCCAGCGTGCCGCGCACGTCGTTCAGTGACGTCACGCCGTGACGATCGCACCAATGTTCAAGTTCCTGCACGATGCGCTCCGGTGCACGCGGATTCACCATGCTGGCCGTTCCAACGCCAACCAGCGTTGCACCCGCCATGATGTACTGCAGGGCGTGCTCTGCGCGTGACACGCCACCAAGCCCGATGATCGGGAGCGATACGGCGCGCGAGACGCGCCACGTGGCCAGTACGCCGACGGGCAGTAGCGGCGGACCACTGACCCCACCACTGCCGAAACCAATGCGCGGACGTCGCGTCTCGACATCGATCACCAATCCAGGCAGCGTGTTGGTGAGCGTGATCGCATCCGCCCCTGCATCGGCGGCGACCTGCGCCGTCCCGGCGAGGTCCGCGAGCGTCGGCGAGAGCTTGATGACGATCGCCTTTCGCGTGGCGGCACGCGCCTGCTCGATCAGCGCGCGCAGGACGACACGATCCGCGCCAAACTCCAGCCCTCCGGCCTTCACGTTCGGGCAGCTGACGTTCAGCTCATATCCCGACACGCCGGGAGAGGCATCGAGTCGCGCAATCACGTCGGCAAAGTCCTCGACGGCATTGCCCACCACGTTGACCAGAACGCGCGTGCGCCGCAGATGTGCGGCCAGCCAAGGCAGCTCGGTGTCACGCACCACGTCGAGGCCGGGATTCGCGAGACCGATCGCGTTGATCATGCCGCCGGGAAAATCCGAGACACGTGGTGCCTTGGCGCCAGGACGCGGGAGCAGCGACACGGCTTTGGTCACCAGTCCGCCGAGTGCCTCGAGATCGACGATGTCGTCGAGTTCCCTGCCATACGCGGCGGTACCGGATGCAAGCACGATCGGATTCTGGAACTCGACACCGGCGAACGTCACGGTGAGTGCATTCACGGCGCGCCGCCACCGACGCGCCGTTCGTACCGAACGAGGTATTCGAGTGTCGCGTCACTGATGGCGCGCGCGAGCTCGGTCTGTCGCTCGCTGGTGGTCAGGTAGGTCGCTTCCACCCGGTTCGTTCCGAAGCCCAGCTCGACGAGAATTGCCGGCATGAATGATCCGCGCAGGACCGAAAAGTTGGCCTGCTTCACGCCGCGATCCGTGCCCGGATGTGTGCCCTTCAGACGACGCTGCACCTCACCCGCCAGATCGCTCGATTCGCGGAGATGCTCATTCTGCGCCATGTCGTTGATGATGAAACTGAGCGGGTCACCACGGGGCGCATTGGCACCCGTCTCAAACTTCACCGCCTCGTTCTCCATGCGTTCGACGCGACTCTCGTCTTCTGTTTTCGCTTCGGCGAGAAAGTATGTCTCGAACCCGCGAGCAGCGGTG
>JACMLX010000074.1 GCA_014379355.1 Gemmatimonadaceae bacterium | reverse complement strand
CTCGGCGATCTTCCCGCAATCACCGGCGCAGCGCGAGACCGCCGAACCGGTCCTCGCGCGCATTGATGCCTCGCGGGTCTGGCCGCGGCCGATCACCACCAGCCTCGAGCCGGCCGGCACGTGGTACAGTGCCGAGACGTACCATCAGGACTACCTGCGCAAGAATCCGAACGGCTACACCTGTCACTTCATGCGCGAGTAGCGTCGGCCGACGAGGTATTGATGCGGAAAATTCCGATCGATACGTTCCTCACGCGGCCAGCCGCACAGTCCTCACTCGACACGGAAGGTGATTGAATGCCGCAGTCCACAAGTGATAGCATCGGCGGCACCACCGCGTCGGCCAGCGCAGCGCTGGCGCCGCGCTGGATCCGGGTCGTCGGCGCCATCGCCGTGGTCTGGAACCTGATCGGGCTCGGCATGTTCTTCGCGGACGCCGGCGTGTTCGGACCCGCCGCGGTCTCTCCTGGCGTCGCGGCGATGCCGAGGTTGGTTTTCGTCGCCTTCGGCATTGCCTGCGTCACCGGCGTGGCTGGATCCGTCGGCCTCGCGCTGCTGCGACGCTGGTCGCGTTCCGTGCTGTGGATCTCGGCCGTCGCGACCGTGATCGACTGGGGCTGGGTGCTCCCATTTGGTAATGGCGCGTCGATGCCGATCGGTGTGACGGTGCTCGTCGGTGCCGGATTGCTCGTGTGGCTCGTGGAGTTGGCGCAGCGACGAGGGTGGCTGGTGTGAACCGCGGGCCTTGTCAATCGCAGATCAGCCCTGACACCGCTCGCGGCTCTCGCGCAGCAGTTTCTGACATGACTGCGACTCGACTGAACTGAGCGAATTACGGCGCGTCGCCGCAGCCGGCGTCGGGGACGCACGTTGGATGGCGCAGAACCGTCGAAGCCAGCGCTGACGGTTGAATCAAGGACGCTGGCCCCTTGAACGAATCGATGTCTCTGACCATTCGAACGAACGCGTGTCACTTCACTCGAACGGATTCTCGTCTGCGCTGGGCCCGTAGATCGACGGAAGCGGCACGTCGAGCTCGCGCAGGTACACCGACATCTGCCCGCGATGGTGATACCAGTGGTTCAGCAGCACCGAGCGAAGGAACGCCATGCGCGGCATCGCCATGATCTCCTTGCCGTTGGCGCTGACGCGCCACAGTTCGGTGAGCTGCGCGTCGGACATGCCTTCGAGCATGCCGCGCGCCTCCGCGACGCTGTCGTCGAGGGTTGTCAGGATTTCGGCGGTGGAACGCGGCGTGGCGTCACCAAAAGCCGGGATCTCTGCAGGATTCTGCGACGCGAGCGTCATCACGCTGCCCGGATTGCCAGCGATGTGCATGGCCAGCTCGCCTAACGTGCGCGACTTCGTGTGTGGCGCCCAGGCGAACTTCTCCTCGGGCACGCGTGCCAGCACGCGGCGTGTGGTCGCCGCTTCCATCTCGAGTTCCTGGATGATTGTCTGTGCGATTGACATGAACGTGTGCGGTTGAGGGGTGGTCAGCGACGGCTCGTGGCACGCTTCTGCACTCGCTCGCCGATGGCAGTCCATCCAGCGGTGAGGTTCTCGCGGTAGCCGTCAGGAAAGAGGCCAAGTGCCGTGTGCCGGAACGAGATCACGGTGTCGTCACCGTCGGTCTTGAGGCGGTACTGCACGTTCGACGACACGGCGAACGACATCATCAGCGGCCCGCTGATTTCGAGCAGCGCCGGGCGTCGAATGGCCTGCACCATGCCCCAGCAGTGACCGTTCCCGTCACCGAGGTCGCGATACCAGCGGCCGCCGGGGTGCGCCTCGAGCACCATCGGCATAGGCGCATTGCCCATCCCGACATTGTCCGGGCCCAGTTCCTCGAGCAGCGCGGAAAAGGTGTCGTCGATCGAGGCGGCGACACGTGTTTCGACAGTGAAGTCGAGGGTGAGCTCATCGAGCGGTGAAGCGATGCTGACCATGCTGGAATCTCCGGAAATGCGTCAGGTCTTCGGGGAGGACGTGCGTTCCGCACGTGCCTTGATGCGCGACAGCTGGTGCTGCCAGTACTGTTCGAACGTGCGTGTCCAGTCGTGCACAGCCTTGATCCGTTCGGGATTGGTGCGGTAGTAGGCGTGCCGTCCCTCCCTTCGCACCTCCACCAGCCCCACGTCGAGTAGCACACGCAGGTGCTTTGACACAGACGGCTGTGCCATGTCCAACTCATCGGCGATCTCAGCCACGGGCCTCTCGGCATTCGCCAGGAGCGTAAGGAGCGCACGCCGGCGAGGCTCGGCGATGGCGTTGAATGGATCGGAAGTCGTGGCAGCACGTGGCATGATGGCCAAACATATGCCCATACCGGAATGCGTCAAGCGTGTCGGTTTCGAGGCTTCGATGCGCGCCGGCATCGGCGTCTGCTGCGAATACTCAGTGGAACGGACTGGTGTCTCGCACTTTCGTGAGCTGCGCAGCAGCGGTGGATGCTGCGCTTTTGGCGGCAGGAGTCCCTTGCAGCGCGTGGTTGCCTCATCGCGGCACATCACATCACCCAACACGACTCGCCACAATCAGGCGACCCCGTCAACGAGTAGAGCGTGATACCGTCGACGATGCTCTCGCGGGTCAGGCGGCCTGCGGGTTCGTTCTTGCGGAGCGCGCGCGAAATCGGCGCGGTGGACGCCGCACGAACCGCTGCCTACGGCCGCAGTCTGAACCCCACCTGAACCGAGGGGCGATAGAACTCTCGCTGCCGCAGAAAATCCCGCTGCGCCTGATACGTTCGCAGCGGTGCGTTGGTGAGGTTCAGCGCGTCGACGAAGATCTGAGTCGAGCGCGTGACGAAGAGGCTGGCCGAGAGGTCCACCTGCGTGCGACGATCGGAGAACAGGTCTCCGTCCGCATCCTCACCCAGTTCGTCGATGTAGCGTCCGATCGTGTTCACGCTCACCTGACCCGAGAAGCCTCTCTTCTCGTAGCTCAGCGCCACATTCCAGGCTGCGTCCGCCTGCCCGGCCAGTCGTGTCTCGCGCCCGCCGGGCTGCCGCGCCTTCGAATCGGTCCAGGTGTAGTTCGTGTAGAGCCCAAGACCATTCAGCAACCCGGGCAGGAACGTCAGGCGCTGCTGCCAGGCGAGTTCCAGCCCGGTGATCTCGCCGCGTACCGCATTCACGGGCTGCGTGGTCTCACCACCCAGCGCGTTGTCGAGCGTCTGACTGAAGATCGGATTGCTGAGGCGCTTGTAAAACACTCCGGCTGACAGCAAGCCGACATTCTGCGCGTATCGTTCGACGGTCAGGTCGAAGTTGCGTGCGGTGGTGGGTGACAGCTGCGGATTGCCGGTCTCGAGATCATCGCCGTCAACGATGCGGTATGGCACCAGATCGAAGAAGTTCGGCCGGAAGATCGTCGAGGTGAACGCCGCCCGGACATTCGTCGCATCGTTCACGCGATAGCGGGCATGCAGCATTGGGAACACGTTCGTGTAATCGTTCTTCGCCCTCACGGGCGTGGGCGTCTCGGCGTCGGCGTCGAACTCGTTGCCATCGGTTTCCAGAGTGGTGGCCTCGAAACGGACACCCGGTAGTCATCGGACTGGACTCACTGCGTGCGCGCTGCCCGATCACGACGGTCGACCCCGATACGATCGCGCGTGATCCCGAAGTCTTGAGGGACATCGGGAGACGTTTTGGCGGACGCATTGCGCTGAACGCGCGAGTCGTGCGCCCTGGCTTCGTGCGTGTCGGTGACGCGGTCACGTTGGTCACATAACTTCGATCGTCGCCGACGGTCGCCCAGCGACGTGGGCGCGGCGAATCTGAGGCGTGGTCATAGGTTGACGGACTCGAGGACCGCATCAGCAAATGCCTGCGGTGCTTCCTGCGGAAGGTTGTGCCCAACGCCTCCGGCGATGATTCTGTGTGAGTATGCCCCGGTGAATTTTTTGGCGTACGAGGCGCTGTCCGGATGGGGAGCACCGTTCGCATCCCCTTCCAGCGTGATCGAGGGCACCGCAATCACCGGTGCCGAGGCGAGCCGATGCTCAATCACGTCGTACCGCGATTCGCCATCTGCCAGTCCCAGTCGCCACCGGTAGTTGTGAATGACGATACGAACGTGATCCGGATTGTCGAACGCGATTGCGGTTCGCTCGAACGTCGCGTCATCGAACACCCAATCCGGTGATGCCAGCTTCCAAATGAGCCTGGCGAACTCGCGACGGTACGTTGCGTATCCGATCTGGCCGCGTTCAGTCGCGAAGTAGAACTGGTACCACCACGACAGCTCTTCCTTCGGCGCGAGCGGCCGGCGACCCGCTTCGCGGTTCCCGATCAGATATCCGCTTGCGGACACTATCGATGTGCATCGCTCGGGCCACAGCGCAGCCACGATGTTCGCTGTGCGCGCCCCCCAGTCGAAGCCGGCAATGATCGCCTTCCGGATTCGGAGTGCGTCCAGCAGGTCGACGACGTCGCTCGCGAGCGCCGCCTGTTGACCGTTCCGTGCTGTCTTGGTGGAGAGAAAACGCGTCGTGCCGTGCCCGCGCACGTACGGCACGATGACCCTGTATCCTCGGTGTGCGAGCAAAGGGGCGACTTCAGCATACGAGTGAATGTCGTATGGCCAGCCGTGGAGCAGGAGAACGGGGGGCCCGTCCTCTGGTCCCTCCTCGGCGTAGCCGACGTCCAACGCACCCGCCTTGACCTGACGGATCTGGCCGAACGCGAATGCTTTCCGCTCACCACTCGACAAGGCTCCGGGCGCCGCTACGTCGCGCGGAAATGACTTCAGTGTGTCGAACGCACCCAATTTCGTGGTGGCGAGCGTGTACGCAGCAGCACCGAGGAGTTGACGACGGGCAGCATCTATGCCGTCAGACATACATTTCTCGCCGCACGGGGTGGATGATGGGGCAGCGCAGCACGGACATCGTTTCTCCAGCAGTGAGTTGGAGACGAAGATCCATCGTTGCAGTGCGGCCCGCGTCACCCGACCGGCATAGTCCGGCCTTCGTCTTTCGGCACGACCTCGTGATGCAGCGCCGGACTTAGTCGGAGCCGTTCCGTGGAATGACGAGCACGACAGTCGTGCCCCGTCCGGGCGTGCTCTCGATGCTCACTCGCGCGCCAATCGCAGCGGCCCGCTCGCGCATGCCGACGAGCCCGAAGTGACCGTTTGCGCCTGCCTGTTTCGCGTCGAAGCCACGCCCGTCGTCGCGCACCTCCACGCGCAGTGCACGCCTGCCGTATGCGCAGGTCACGAGCACGGTGTCGCAGGCCGCGTGGTTGCGGGCATTCGTCAGCGCCTCGGCCAGTTGGTCGTCGACCGCCCCGGCGTTCACAGCGCGCATCTCCACCACCGCGCGTCGCGCGTTCACCAACGCGTCGCTCGCTTGGTCGCAGATCTCGGTGATGGTCGCAACGAAGTCGGCCGGTGCGACTCCCGCCCCCGCGTGTGTGTTGCACACAGCTCGCACCACAGGGCCATCGCCTCGAGATACGCACCAAGCAAGTCCGCGCGGAGCTGCTCGGCACGCACTCCGACATCGACGTCCGACCGCGTGGACTGACGTGCGCCTGACACGGACGGCACGTCACGTCCGTCGTGTTCTCCTGTGTACATGAGCGACTCCTCTTCAGAGCTCCGGCGCGTTGCGACCACCGCGTCCGCGTCGCGCGCTGTGATGAATGCGAAGGAAACCGACGTTCACGTGAACCGGCCCACGTCAGTCACACCATCGGAAATCGTCTCGAGACTTCACACGACGGCGAACCACCGCGGCATGCGGGGTCGCGCGCGACACGACGCCCTCGATCCGTTCGGGGAGTGTGGCGCGCGCTATCGCGCGCTCCAGTGATTCGAGGTCCCACCGCCCATTGAAGCGTACGCCATTGATGAAGATCGCCGGTGTGACGTACACGCCGCTGCGCACACCACTCAGGAAGTCAGCGGCCACGTGCGACACGTGCTCTCCGCGCGCCAGATCGGACGCAACACGCTCAGTGTCCAGGCCGATATCGCGTGCGCACGCGAGAAGCGCCCGTGTGGATACCAGTGGCGGGCGCTCGAAGAGCGCGGAATGTATTTCCCAGAACTTCTCCTCGACGGCCGCTGACTCCGCTGCCTGCGCGGCGGGCGGCGCGCTTCGATGAAACTCCGTGATCGGAAAGTGTCGGAACGCCACGCGCAATGCCGCACCAGCACTTCGACGTAGCGCCCTGACGATGGGATACGCTTCGCGGCACCACGGACAATGGAAGTCACCGTATTGCAGGAGCGTCACGGGCGCGTCAACGGGGCCGATGACGTGATCGAAGTTGCTCACGGGACAGCACAGATCGGACATCATTTCTCCTCTCGAGAGTTCGTGAGGAACATTCAGCCCACCTGCGCAGCACGCGTCTCCCGACTGACATAGTTCTCGCTGCGCCTTTCGGCACCCGTGCCGTTCATCAATCGCGCTTCGCTGCCCGATGCATTCGCGCGATCACTGCGTGCGCGCCGTCGCGTCAATACGCCGAATGCCATACGGGCGACTGACTCTGCCGCACTACTGCCGAACTGCTCGAACGACGGACGCCACGTCGCCGCTCGCGTCGCACATTCCGGCTGTGGTTGTCGATCGTGTTACCACGCGCGCGCTGCGACGTGCGCGGACTGCTTGCACTCGAGGACTTCGGCCATGGAACATTCCGCGTCGGACCGCTGATGATGTCATCGGTTGAAGCAAAACGTCGCCCGTCGATCGACGGAGCACTGTTCGCTCCACACGATTCGCCCGATCGGTCGCCTGACGCCGCGCGAAGCACATGGCTCGGTCGTACACCCGTTGCCTTGTTCGCAATTGCGGCAGGCCTCTTCGGTCTTGGAAACGCGTGGCGCGCCGCGTCCTCGCTGTGGGGGATGCCGGTGATCGTCGGAGAGTCCGTGATGGCAATGGCCATACTGGCGTGGCTGGCCGTCAGTGCGCTCTACGCGGCGAAGTGGATCTGGGCACGTGAGGCGGCGCGGGGTGAGTGGAACCACCCTGTGCAATGCTGTTTCGTCGCACTCAGCCCGCTCACAACGATGCTCGCTGCACTGGCCGTGCATCGATACGCGCCGGATCCAGCGCGCACCTTGTTCTGGCTCGGCGCGTCGGCGCAGATCTCGTTCATGATCTACCGCGTCGGAACGCTCTGGTACGGCGGCCGAGACCCACTTTCGACGACGCCGGTGCTCTACCTGCCGGCCGTGGCCGGAAACTTCGTCGTCGCCATTGTGGCTTCGGCGCTCGGTTACGGGGTTCTTGCAACGCTCGCCTTCGGCGGCGGCCTTTTTTCGTGGCTCGCACTGGAATCCGTGGTCCTGCATCGACTGCTCGTGCACGAACCGATCGAGAAGCGACTGTTGCCGAGCCTTGGCATACAGCTCGCGCCACCGGCTGTTGGATGTGTTGCGTATCTCGGACTCTACGCGGGTGCTGCAGACCGCTTCGCGTTGATGCTCCTCGGCTACGGGCTGCTGCAGGCACTCGTGCTGCTTCGACTCGCGCCGGTCTTTCGCACGCAGCCGTTTGCGGCCTCGTACTGGGCATTCTCGTTCGGCGCGACGGCGCTCGCCCTCGCGGCCATTCGCCTCGCTTCGCGCACGCCAATCGACGAAGACCGCGCTGTACTCACGTCCCTGGCAGCCGCGCTCTTTGTCGCGGCGAACGCCCTGGTCGCTGTGATTCTTGTTCGGACGGTAATCCTGGCGGCGCGTGGAAAACTCATCCCGCTCGCCACGGTCGTGACGCCGGACACTGGCGCGGTCGCGCCCTGATGTCGTCGATTCCGCTCAGTCGCCTGACGGGCTGCGTGTCGTGCGTTGCGTGCAAAATGCTGCCGCCCGCATGTGCCTCCGAAGTGAGACCCGTTCGCCCATCCAACGCATGGTAGCTCGATCACCCGCGTCGACCTATGTGAGCACGCACCGCGATGGCGTCACTCCATGTGCGGCGGCTTGCGCTACGCTGCGTGGCATTCGGTTCCAAATGCAAGCTCGCGTCGTCGCTCAATGTCGCAACGCCAGGCTACCCCGTTCGGACAAGTGAAAGAGTCCTCGGACGGCAGACGCCGCGTTCATAGTGCGAAGGCAAGATGGTGGTGCACGTCGCATCGGACACTCAATGACGATGCGCACCACACCACTCCTGCCGGGGATCTCTCCAATGTCGACTCGTTCAACTCGCCTTACCCAGATGCTCGTGTATGCCCGCATGTATCGCGAGCGATGGATCTCGCTGCTCATGGCGACCACCTGCGCCTCGGTCGCACACGCCCAACAGTCGTCTGCAGCGGCATCGCGAAGCGATTTCGCGGTCCGTCCGATCATCGGCGCGTATGTCCCGACCGGCGATCAGCGTGACGTGCTCCGCGACGCGTTTCATCTCGGCATTCAGGGATCGTATGACATCATCCCGAAGCTGTCGGTCGTTGGGACGTTCGCCTGGTCGGCGAGCGAAGCACGAGGCATTCCGAGCGCGCCGAAGATCGATCTCTTTCACTACGACGCCGGTCTGGAAGCACGCACGGCCGGCGTGTCGAGGAGCAGCGGATGGAGCGTCGCACCCTTTGCCGGGCTCGGTCTCGGAGCGCGGACGTACCGGGTCCGGTCCGGAAGCGGGGGCAATAACAGCAAGTTCGCCGGGTACGGCGCGCTCGGCGCCGAGGCCAGAACACGACGTATCGGCGTGCGGATCGAGGCGCGCGATTACCTGTCGGAGGCGGGCCCGACGCGAGCGCTCGTCGGTTCTGGCACGAGGAACGATGTCACACTTGCCGCGGGACTGACGATCCGCTTCTGAGCGGCTGGTCGTTCTCGTTGGCGCGCCGCGCGTGGACGCGCTGCGCGCCCCTTGCTGCGACCGCCGCGTGGCATCGTGACGGGTCAGCACCGGCGCTCACTCCGCGCGTGGCAGCGGAATGCTGATCCTTCGTTCGACTGCGCCGACCCCGTCAATGGACGCACTCGTCCATTCGATTGCCTGGGCGCGTAGCTCTCCCACTCATCCTGAGCGTGCGATGCGATCTATCATTCCAGCCTCCGTGCAGGTGCCGCTGTTGTTGCTCGCAGCGTGTCGTTCCGGTGGCGATCCCATGCCGATGCCAGCGGCCACCGTCGCAGTGACGACCGTGGCCCCGCAGGCCACCGAAGAAGTGTTGGACTTCGTCGGACAGGTCGAGGCATCGCGCACTGTCCAGGTGCGCGCCCAGGCCTCCGGCGTCATCACCGCGCGTCCGTTTCGTGAAGGCGCCCAGGTGCACGCCGGTGACGTGCTCTATCGCATCGATGCGACGAACTACGACGCGGACCTGCGCGGCGCCCGGGCCCGCGTGGCGGAGGCCGAGTCGCGCGTGCAGAACGCCACCGTGCACGCTGCGCGGCTTCTCCCGCTCATCGCCGACAACGCCGTCGCGCGACAGGACGTGGACAACGCCGAAGCCACGCTGTTGCAGTCGCGCGCCGCGCTCGACGATGCTCGTGCCACCCTCGCCCGGGCGCAGAAGAGCGTCAGTGAAACGGTCGTGCGCGCGGAGATTTCAGGCCGGGTCGGACGCGCGCT
>JACMLX010000073.1 GCA_014379355.1 Gemmatimonadaceae bacterium | reverse complement strand
CCCGTGATGACGACCTTCGAGTTCAGACCGAGCCGCGTCAGGAACATCTTCATCTGCGCGAGCGTGGAGTTCTGCGCCTCGTCGAGGATCACGAACGCGTCGCCAAGGGTGCGCCCGCGCATGAAGGCGAGCGGCGCAATCTCGATGACGCGCGTCTCGAGGGCCTTGATGACACGTTCCGGTGGCATCATCTCGTCGAGCGCGTCGTACAGGGGCCGCAGGTACGGATCGACCTTCGCCTGCATGTCGCCTGGCAGGAAGCCGAGCGACTCACCGGCTTCCACGGCAGGCCGCGCGAGCACGATGCGCTTCACGCGCTTTCGCATCAGTGCATCGACGGCAGCGGCCACGGCGAGATACGTCTTGCCCGTGCCGGCCGGACCGATACCGACGACGATGTCGTGCTCGGCGATCTTCTGCAGGTATTCGGCCTGACCGGGCGTCTTGGCCTGCACGACGCGCTTGATGCCGGGCAGTGCAAGTCGCGACGGGTCCATCGGTCCGACCTCACCCGCCGTGTCTTCCGACATGCGCAGCACGTCATCCGCCGTGAACGACGCGCGCTGACGCGCCGCCTCGACCATGCGCTGCGCCGTGTGCAGTGCACGATCGACAGACTGCGAATCACCCGCCAGCGTGATCGATTCGCCGCGCATGCCGACGCGCACGCCGTGGATGCGTCCGAGCTCGATCAGGTTCGCGTCGTTCACTCCTGCCAGTGTGAGCAGGTCGGCGCCTTCGGTGGAGACCTTCTGCGTCACGAGCGTGGTACCGGTCACGACTGCTCCTTGATCGAAACGGCAATGTTCAGCGCGGCAAGCTCACGGGCACTGACGGGACTCGGTGCCCCTTCGAACAGTGCGCGTGCCGCGGTGGTCTTGGGAAAGGCAATCACGTCGCGCAAGGAGGTGGAACCCGCCAGCAGCATCGCGATGCGGTCGAAGCCGAGCGCGAAGCCGCCGTGTGGCGGCGCGCCAGCGGCGAGCCCATCGAGCAGAAAGCCGAAGCGACGCTGGATCTCTTCCGCCGGGACCTTGAGCAGTCGGAAGATCGTTTCCTGCACCGCGGGATCGGTGATCCGGATCGAGCCTGAGCCCAGTTCGTTACCGTTGTAGACCGCATCGTAGTGCATCGCGCGACATTCCCACGGCACCGATTCCAGCTTGTGCACGTCGTCCGGATGCGGGGACGTGAATGGATGGTGCGAGGGCGTGTGCTCGCCACTCGCGGCGTCCAGCTCGAACAGCGGAAAGTCCACGATCCAGCAGAATGCGTGCGCCGTCGCTGGCGCGTGCTCCGGCCGACGCGTGAGTTCGAGGCGGACCTGGCCCATCGCCGGAAGCGCCACGGAATCCGCACCGACGCCCGCCACGATCAGGTCTCCAATCACGCCGCCGATCTTCTCCATGGTCCCGGCACCGAACGCCTTTGCGCCCTGCCCTTCCCACCCCGTCTCGGTACGCTTCGCCCACAACAAGCCGCCGAGTCCATTCGATTTGGCCGTCGCCGCGAGGGCGTCGATGTCCTTGCGCGACAACGCCGCTCCGCCAGGCACACGAATACCACGCAGCAGCCCGCCCACCGTGATGCCGTCATGCACGAAGGTCGCTGCGTCACCCTGCACGTGCGCTGTCCAGTTCTCGAGTTCGAAGCCATAGCGCAGGTCCGGCTTGTCGATGCCGAACCGCTCCATCGACGTGGACCAGCTCAGTCGCTGAAACGGAATGGCGATGTCATGACCGGCTTCCTTCCACAGCGCGACGAGGACGCGTTCCACGACCGCCTGTACGTCTTCCTGCGTGACGAACGCGCACTCGAGGTCGATCTGCGTGAATTCCGGCTGTCGATCGGCGCGCAGATCCTCGTCACGAAAGCAGCGTGCGATCTGGAAGTAGCGATCGTAGCCGGCCACCATCAACAGCTGCTTGTAGATCTGCGGCGACTGCGGCAGTGCGTAGAACTCACCCGGATGCACCCGGCTCGGCACGAGGTAGTCGCGCGCACCTTCCGGTGTCGTCTTGGTGAGGATCGGCGTTTCGATCTCGAGAAATCCGTGTGACGACATGGCGTGACGCGCCACCTGCAGCAGACGATGCCGCAGGATCATGTTCGCCTGCAGCTCCGGACGACGCAGGTCGAGGATGCGATGCTTGAGCCGCAGTTCCTCGGCGGCCAGCTTCTCGTCCTTGCCACGCGCCACCGGAATCGCCGGTGTGACCGCCGGCCCGACGATGCGCAGCGCAGTGACCTGCAGTTCGATCGTGCCAGTGCCCATGTCCTTGTTCACCATTTCCGCCGGTCGCCTGGCGACGACGCCATCCACTTCGACGACCGTCTCAGCGCCGAGGCGATCGGCCGCCGCGATGACATCCGCGGGCGAAAAGCGTGGATCACAGGCGGCCTGAATGAGGCCGGCGCGATCGCGCAGGTCGAGGAACACGATCGAGCCGAGCGACCGCGTGCGATGCACCCAGCCCCCCAGCCGAACCGTCTCTCCGACATGTTCTTCACGCAGTTCACCACAGAGATGACTGCGGCGGGAAGTGGCGAATGTTGACGCAACGGTCACGCAACTGACTCCCGGCGCCTGGTCAGCGCCGTCACGAGAGAAAGGCCCGTCACCGCCCCGGCGGTGTCGGCCAGCCAGTCGCGCACATCCATGCTGCGACTGGGAATGAACTGCTGATGCCACTCATCCGCCGCCCCGAGCAGTGACACCACGCCGATCCACAGGAGAATGCGACGGAAGAAACGTGTCTCGGCGGCCCATCCGACGGCAGCACCGAGACTCGCGTAGGCCGAGAAATGCACGACCTTGTCACTGTTGTGCGGCATGTCGGGCGGAGCTGGCCACGAGGTGGCCATAAGGATGCATGTCATCACGAACAACGGCGCGAGCCAGCGCAGCCGGCTGCGTGTCGCGCCGGCCGGTGCAGTCGCCGTACTCACAGGTTTTCGGCCCCGAACAGACGCTGCAGAAAACTCCCGGCATCCATCGCGTGACTGAGCTCGTCACGCATTGCTTCGTTGCGGACGATTCGCGAAATCCGACCAAGGGCCCGCACGTGTGCGCCGGCAGCGCTGTCAGGTCCGAGGAGCAGAAAGAACAGCGATACCGGTTTGCCATCGAGGGCATCGAAGTCAATCGGTTCGGGCGCGACACCAGCGGCGAGTATCAGCGCATCCACCGCGGGCGTGCGCCCATGCGGGATGGCGATGCCGCTCCCGATCCCCGTGCTGAGCAGCGTTTCGCGATCGCGTACGGCAGTCACGATCTGCTCGAGCACAGCCACGCTGGCCGACGGCACGGCGAGCTGAACCAGCTCGCGCAGCACCTCGTCCTTGGATTGACTAACCAGTGGAACCTTGACGCGCTCCAGAGTCAGAAGATCAGACAGCACGTCTCGGTGGTATCGGGTAAGCCCGTAAACTAGCCGAGCCTTCGCAGACTGGGTAGCGTGAATCGCGTCAACACATTGCGGGACAAGCGGTTGACACTCCCCGGCTCCTGCGACACCTGACTGCAGCAGAATCCGTGGTCGAGGTCAGGCGGCCGCCGGAATGCGTTAGATTTCGGCCAATGTCCGCGTCACTGACCAACCTGCTCGACCTCTGCCCCGCTGACGCCCGCTCGGCGCTGCTGACGGCAATGGCCGAGCTGCGCCAGCCGTCGTACCGCGCCGAGCAGGTGGTGCGTCGGCTGTGGATCAATCCGGCGCGCGACTTCGACGACATGTCCGAACTTCCGGCCGCGCTGCGCAACGAGCTTGCCGCCCGCTTCGTGCTGCCGCGACTGACGCTGGCGGTCAGGCAGACGTCGACGGACGGCACCGAGAAGTTCCTGTTCACGATGGCCGACGGCCAGTCGATCGAGACCGTCGCGATTCCGGATGGCGACCGGATGACGTTCTGTATTTCCTCCCAGGCCGGGTGTGCGCTGGCGTGCGCGTTCTGCGCGACGGGCGCGATGGGTTTCCAGCGCAACCTCTCGGTCCACGAGATCGCCGGGCAGGTGCGCGAACTGGCGATGCTGGTGCCGCCCGTGCGCGCGACGAACATCGTGTTCATGGGCATGGGCGAACCGCTCATGAACTGGAGGGCCGTCAGCCCGACGCTCACCATCCTGAATTCGCCAGAGGGTTTCGGCATCGGCGCGCGTCACATCACCGTCAGCACCGTCGGTGTGTTGCCCGGTATCGTGTCACTCGGACAACGCCCGGAGCAGTTCCGGCTCGCGATTTCGATCCACGCGCCGAACGACGAGCTGCGCCAGGAGCTCATGCCGGTGAACACGAAGTTCCCACTCGCGGATGTGATCGACGCGGCCGCCGCATTCGATCGGCGCGTGACATTCGAGTACGTGATGCTCGGTGGCGTGAACGACAAGCGCGTGCATGCCGATGAACTCGCGTCGCTGGCGAGAGACTGCAAGGCGTTCGTCAACCTGATTCCGCTGCATCCGGGCGGCGGCCTTGGCTTCCATCCGACGCCACGCGACGGCATCCATCAATTCGCGAACTGGATTCGTGACACGGGCGTCGAGGTCGCGATCCGTCGCTCGCGTGGGCTGGACATCAGCGCGGCGTGCGGGCAACTGCGCGTGGAGAAGATCGGTCGCCGACGCGAGCTGACGGCGTCGTAGGCGACCCGGGGACGGTCTGCCATCACGCTCGTGCAGGACGTCCCTACGGGTGGAACGCCTCAATCGGCGGCTTGTAGGCGCTACCCAATCGCACGGTCAGGTCGATACCGCGATCGAGGGAGTCCTTGCCGCGCTCGATCTGCGCGCCGCCGAGCACGCGCGCGAGCCGATCAGCCGCTTCCGGTTTGTTCGTGTAGTCGATGATCACCGTCTGGCTGCGTCTCCCGCGCGGATCGTTGCCCCACCCGACGACATCGAAGCCGCGATCGCGCAACAGGAACGTCGCGCGTCGTGCGAGCCCACCGACGCCACTCGAATTGAGCACCTCCACCAGCACGCGCTGACCCTGTGGCGCGCTGGTGGTGTCACCGAGCACCACGCCGGGGCCGCGCCCATACCATCGCCGCGCGCCGAGCATTCCCGCTAAGCCGACGACAATCACGATTGCTGCCAACACGAGCATACGGCTTCGTGTCATCGCACCGCGTTCCACATGGCGACGGTTTCCGGGTGCAGGCCTTTCCCTTCACGCAGAGACCATTCGAGCCGCGACTTGACGACCTGACGAAACACGCCGGCGAAATCGTCCGGCACCATCTGCGCCAGCCAGCCGCGTTCCGACACCATGAACTTGCGTCCGGGCTCGAGGAAATCCGCCATGAACAACGCCTGCCCAGTGCGCGCCCAGCCCGCGTTGCCAAGGGTGTGCCAGCGGACCGCCTCGAGCACATCGCGACGCAACTCGCCGAGTGCCTCGAGGTGCGCGGCGGCGGCAGGTCCGTGCAGGATTTCCACCGGCGCAACGACATCGTTCGACAACGCGCGCAGCTGCGGTTCCTCCGCGTCACGCAGCGCATCGTGCAGCAGACCGGCGTCGTGCCACGCGGTTCGTTCCGCAGGCGGAATCGCCATCGCCGACGCCCACTGATCGAGCAGCGCCGTGACACGGCCGATGTGCTCGCGACGTTTGGGCGATGCGACCGCCCAGGCGGGAAGTTGTGGCTGTGAGACAGCGGGTGATTTCATCGCAGGACTGGAAATGGTTCGCCGAGGCGATGGTTGTCGAGCAACCGCGTGCCACCGACTCGTGCGGCAAGCATCACGTAGTCACCGACGGACGCCGTATCGACCGGCGCCAGCATGACGGGATCGACGATGCTCAGGTAATCGCACCGCACAGCAGACTCCAGGCGCAGCTGCGCGTCACCGGTGGCGCACAACTCCGTGGCGTCGCGAACACCGGCCAGAAACCGACCAGACACCGCCGAGAGTGCACGCGACAAGGCCAGGGCCGCGCGCCGATCGTCGACACCGAGGTAGCGGTTCCGACTCGACATCGCGAGCCCGTCATCCTCGCGAACGATCGGCGCGATCTGCACGGTGACCGGGAAATCCAGGTCGCGCACGAGTGCGCGAAGCAGTGTCGCCTGCTGCAGGTCCTTCTGGCCGAACACGGCCACATCGGGCTGCACGAGATTGAACAGCTTGCTCACCACCGTCAGCACACCGGCGAAGTGTCCAGGGCGAATTGCACCTTCCCAACGATCGGCAATCGCGTCCGGAATCACCGACACGACGCGAGGACCCGGATACATCACGTCGACACTCGGCACGAACGCGATCGTCGCACCGCGCGACGCCGCGAGCGCGATATCGGCGGCTTCGGTGCGCGGATACTTCGCGAGATCATCTGTCGGTGCGAACTGGAGCGGGTTGACGAAGATGCTCAGGACGACGCAGGCACACTGCGCCCGGGCAAGATCGATCAGCGACAGATGCCCTTCGTGCAGCGCTCCCATGGTCGGCACGAAGCCGATGCGCTCACCCCGCGCGCGCGCGTCGGCGACCGCCGCACGCAGCGCCGCGACAGTCTGGACGATCTGCATGCTCAGGTGAAACTCGTGCTGTCGTCAGGATACCGACCCGTGCGCACGTCGTCGGCGTACTCCGTGACGGCGGTCTTCACGATGCCCGCCACATCCGCATATCGTTTCAGGAACTTCGGCTTGAACCCTTCGTTCAGCCCGATCAGGTCGGGCAACACGAGAATCTGTCCGTCGCAACCAGCACCAGCGCCGATGCCGATCGTCGGGATGCGCAGCGCTGCGGAAATGTTGTGCGACAACTCGGTCGGCATGAGCTCGAGCACCGTGGCGAAGCAACCGGCGTCCTGCAGCGCCACCGCATCCTTCATCAACTGGTCCGCGACCGCCTCCTCGCGCCCCTGCACCCGCGCGCCGCTGAGCGCCGTGTCACTCTGCGGCGTGAAGCCGATGTGTCCCATCACGGGAATTCCCGCGTCCACGCACGCGCGCACGGCGTGCAACGACGCCTCGCCGGCGCCTTCCAGCTTGACCGCGGTTGCATTCGTCTCGGCCAGTGCGCGACCGGCATTGCGCACGGCTTCGGCCGCACTCACCTGGTACGTCATCCACGGCATGTCGAAGATCAGCATCGCGCGACGAACACCGCGGCGTACGGCAGCGCAGTGCCAGATCATCTGGTCGAGCGTCACCTTCTTCGTCGAGTCCAGTCCGGCGATGACCATGCCGAGCGAGTCACCGACCAGCACCATGTCGACGCCGGCCGCATCGACCAGTCGGCCGAACAACACGTCGTACGCCGTGGTGGCGACGATCTTCTGCCCCTGGTCCTTCTTCGCCTGGAGATCCCGGATGGTGACCGGCTTTCCCACTGACGCCGGCGCCGGCGTCATGTTTGCGCTCATGATTTTCCTCGTCAGTCGACGGTGTCCCAACTGCCTGACCAGCGATGCTCATGCCTCGCGGCATCGCGTTCGGACGTCTCCATTCCGGAATGCACTTGTGCGGCCGCGATCGCCTCAGCCGCCGCACTGACACCAAGCAGTTCCGCCAGTTCGCGTTGCCAGAAATCACGCGACGTCAGGCCGGGATGCGGGATCAACAGCTCCAGCAACGTGACGGTCACGTCACTCGCCCACACGATGTCGAGATCGATCGTGCGCGGGCCCTTCGATACGGCCCGATCGCGGCCGTGCTGCGCTTCGATGAGCTGCAGCTGCGACAACAGTGACGGGAGACTGAGCGTCGTCGCGACGAGCACCATCGCGTTCAGGTAAAACGGCTGCGGTGGGCCGAACGGCTCCGTCTCCTCGATGCGTGACGTCGAGTGCAGCGTCACGCCATCGAGCGCGGCCATCGCCGCGATCGCACTCTGCAACAATTCGTAGCGATCCTGCATGTTCGATCCGAGCGCGATCGCCACGCGCAACGCGGCATCACTCACGCGCGCGAACCGTCTTCCACGACGACCTCCGCGTGAGCCAGCGGTCCAGGCAACGCCACGTGCGGCTTGCGGATCGCGGCGCGCGCGCCGATCACGTTCGGTCTCGACATTGCGCTCGAGACGATATGCGTCGCGATCGTTTCCAGGTACAGCAGCGGTCCGCGCGAGACGACATCGGACGCCACCGCATACAAATCGCGATAGTCGACGCCGATCGTTCCCGTCGCGGGCGCCTGCGTCCACACCGTCAGGTCGATCTCGAGCGGCTGCGCGAATTCCGCCTCGTGAGGCAACACCCCGACGCACACCTGAAACTGCATGCTGCGCAAAGTGATTTCCACGGCCGCTGGCATGACGTTATGCGGTGGCGCCGTCGAGCCCCGCGCGCAGATCACGCACGAGCGCGAGTGCTGCATCCACGGAGCTCTCGGCCATCTTCACGATGGCGCTGCCCACGACTACGCCATCCGCCATCTCAGCCACCACGGCCGCCTGGCTCGCGGTGCTGATGCCGAAGCCGACGCAGATCGGCAGGGCTGTCACGCTGCGCAGGCGTTCGATGGTTTCCGGCAGGTCACCCGCGAGGGAATCCTTCTCGCCCGTGACGCCAAGTCGACTGATGAGATAGACGAACCCACTGCCGTTTCGCCCGATCTCCGCCATGCGACTGACGGGTGTCGTCGGCGCCACCAGGCGCACGTACGCGAGCGGCGAATTGCCGAGCCACGCCTCGCGCTCCGGATCCGCCCCGACCGGCAGGTCGGTGATGAGGATTCCGGACACGCCGGCGTCGGCGGCGCGCTGCAAGGCGTCGTGACCAGCGTTCAACACCGGATTCAGGTAGCTGAACAACACGACCGGAATCGACAGTCCTGCGACGCGGACCATATCGAGCGCCGCATCGAAGTTGATGCCGTGCTCGAGCGCGATTTGCGAGCTGCGCTGAATCACCGGACCGTCGGCCAGCGGATCGGAGAACGGGACCCCGAGTTCGATGCAATCCGCCCCCGCGGCCTCGAGTCCCCTGAGCAACTCGGCCGAGCGCGCGCGATCGGGATGTCCCGCGGTCACGTAGGTGACGAGCGCCTTCCGACCACTCGCACGCAGCGATTCCATATGCTGCGTCAGATGGGCAGCCGTACCCGGTGTCACGCGATCCCCCGGATGGGATGCTGCATCATGGTCCCGACGTCCTTGTCGCCTCGTCCCGACACGCACAGCAGGATCGGTTCGTCCGGCGCCCAGCGTCCGGCGTTGTCTGCGATGAATGCGACACCGTGCGCCGTTTCGAGTGCGGGAATGATCCCTTCCAACCGGCTCAGCAGCGCGACGCCGCGGAGCGCACTTTCGTCGGTCACCGCCGCGTATTCGGCACGACCGGTGGTCTTCATGAAGGCGTGTTCGGGACCGACACCCGGATAATCAAGTCCGGCGCTGATGCTGTGCGCAGGATGCACCTGACCGTCGGCATCCTGCAGCAGCAAGGACAACGAGCCGTGCAACACGCCGGGCGTCCCGGAACTCAGTGTCGCCGAGTGTCGTCCGGTCATCACGCCTTCACCAGCGGCTTCGACGCCGATCAGTTCGACCTCGTGATCCGGCACGAACGCGTGGAAGATTCCCATCGCATTCGAGCCGCCGCCGACACACGCGACCACCGACTTGGGCAGGCGGCCGGCAAGTCGCAACATCTGCTCACGCGCTTCATTGCCGATGCAGGCGTGAAAGTCACGCACCATGCGCGGATACGGTGCCGGGCCCACCACACTGCCGATGATGTAGTGACTCGTGTCAACGTTCGTCACCCAGTCGCGAATCGCCTCACTGGTCGCATCCTTCAAGGTGCGCGTTCCCGCCATGACCGGCACCACCGTGGCGCCGAGCAATTGCATGCGGAAGACATTCAGGCTCTGGCGATGCGTGTCTTCCTCACCCATGTAGACGACGCACTCGAGACCGAACTTCGCACACACGGTCGCCGTCGCGACGCCATGTTGCCCCGCGCCGGTTTCGGCGATGATGCGCCGCTTGCCCATGCGCATCGCGAGCAACACCTGCGCGAGTGCATTGTTGATCTTGTGCGCACCGGTGTGACACAGATCCTCGCGCTTGAGCCACACGGGCGCACCGACACGCTCCGACAGGCGCGGCGCGAAACCGAGCGGTGTGGCACGTCCGACGAATGTCTCGAGCAGTCCATTCAACTCGGCCTGGAACGCGACATCCGTCTTGATCGCTTCGTAGGCCGCCGTGAGTTCATCGAGCGCGGGAATCAGCGTCTCGGGCACATAGCGACCGCCGAACGGACCGAATCGGTCGCCCGGGGTCGTGGCATGTTCCTGCATGGTGGCCATTCACTGCACTCCTGCGAAGGACAATTGCTCGTCGCCTGCGCTGTCGCCGCGTGCGGCGGCGATGAACCGCTGCATACGCGCCTGATCCTTGATTCCGGGCGCCGATTCGACGCCCGACGACACATCCACTACATCCGGTGACAGCAACCGGATTCCGACCTGCACGTTCTCCGGTGTGAGGCCACCGGCCAGCACCAGCAGCGCCGATGCCTCATCCACCGCACGCAATGCCGCCAGAGGCGACTGCAGCGCGCGCCAGTCGAGAGCGACGCCTGTCCCGCCCAACGCGCCGGGCACGTGCGCGTCCAGCACCACGCCGTCTGCCACAGCGAACAGCGCCGACGCACGCTCGGCATCGAACGCAGTCGGTTGCACGCGCAGCGCAGCCCAGATGCCACCGGGCCAGCGTTCGCGCAGATCGAGCACCATGCGCGGCGATGGATCGCCGTGCAGCTGCACGATGTCCGCACCAGCGGCCATGGCCGATCGAACGATGTCATCGACCGGCTCGTGCCCGACCACGACGACTCGCGTCGCGGTGCCCGCGCGATCGAACACTGCCTTCGCCGCCGCCGGTGTCACGAGCCGCGGTCCGCCAGCGAAGATCGCCCCGACATAGCGCGCGCCACCGGCGGCGGCCCTCGCGGCATCCACGGGCCGCCCCAGCCCGCAGATAGTCGCCCCCGACACCAAAATAACGGTGCGCGACGCGGG
>JACMLX010000072.1 GCA_014379355.1 Gemmatimonadaceae bacterium | reverse complement strand
GAGAGCGCACGGAGCGCACGGAGTGCGAATGTGGCCAGCGTCGATGGATTGCGTATCAATGAAATGCTTTGGAACTGCAGTTCACAAAAAAGTCGGCGATGCCTCGCAACTCACAAAGCGTTGCAACCAGCGCACTCCGTGAGCTCCGTGCGCTCCACACCCAAAAAAGACGAGGCCTCCAAACTCAAAGATCATTGCAACCGGAGCGCAGTTCAGTCAGAAAGTGCGATTTCTCGCACCACAGTGACGCCCGCATCACGCGCACTCTCCGGCCTCCCCGCCCTATCCATCCACTGCAGTTTCAGATCTAAAATTCTCACGAAAGACACGGCTCGCGCTACGCCCAGTACTGCCACTGCTTCGCGAAGACGACGTACGCAGACAGGCACGCATTCGTTACAGCGTGGGTCCAGATCAGGTCGGCGATGGAGCGCGTGCGGGCCATCCACACATTGTAGACGATGCCACACAGCAAGCCGACGTCCCAATACGATCCGTGTTCACTGGCGAAGAGCACGGCCGTCGCCCAGAAGGACAGCGTCGTGTAGCTGCCCAGCGGCCGCGCCTGAAAATCGTCGAACGAATCGACCGTCCGCGGTAACCAGCCGCGCCAGAACAGCTCCTCGAGAATCGGCACGAGCAGCACGGCACGCGCCGCGCGCAGCCAGAGTGTGATGACATCCTGCTGCGCCGCGGTATCGAGGCCACTGGCCGGGATGCCGACGATCGAATTGCTGAACAACCAATGCGAGCGGTAGTCCGGCCAGAGTGCGTCGGGTGCGATCCAGAACATGAACACGCCGATGCCGATCGCCGTGGACATGAAGAAGTGTTTCGGCGCCAGCTTGATCACACCGCGACTGAACACGATCAGCACCACATCCAGCACGACCGCCCAGAGCAGCGCGTTCCAGGGCTCGGTGATACCGAGTGCCGGAAGCACGGCCAGCAGCAGCATGAACACGGCGAAGGGAAGAACCCACGGGATCGCGGCGCGGACGGGCATGTCGGAGGGGGCAGCGTGGTCACGGACGGAACGCCGGGAATGTAAGGTCGGACCGACCGAGTCAGGTGAGTCCCGGCGCTGTGTCGCGTGCCGACGTCAGCTCGTCACGGGCGCGCATCTCGGCGCTTATTGTTCGGCATGAGCACGACAGACGCGGCGCTCGACCTGCACCCGGATCGCTATTTCGACTCCGATCCCGCCATCCGGCGGGCTGCACGTGACATCCACGATGCCAGCAGTTGCCTGCCGTTGATCTGCCCACACGGTCACGTCGACCCATGGCTGTTGGCCAGCGATGCGCCGTTTCCGGAGCCGACGGCGCTGCTCATCACGCCTGACCACTACGTCTTCCGCATGCTCGCGTCGCAGGGCGTGTCGATGGAATCGATGGGTGTGCCGACGGTGGATGGCACGGACGTGGAGCGCGACCCGCGCCGGATCTGGCAGCTGTTCGCCGAACACTTTCATCTGTTCCTTGGCACGCCGACCGGGGCGTGGCTGCACCACACGCTCCACGAACTTTTCGGCGTACGCACCCCGCTGGCCGGCAGCTCGGCACAGCGCATCTACGACCAGATCGCGGAGTGCCTCGCATCGCCGGAATTCCTGCCGCGCGCCCTGTTCGAGCGCTTCCGGATCGAGGTGCTGGCCACGACGGACGGGGCGGCCGACGGTCTCGAGCCGCATCGACGGATCAACGACAGCGATTGGACCGGTCGCGTCGTGCCGACGTTCCGGCCGGACGCACTGTTTCGTGTCGCGAGCGCAGCGTGGCCGACCGCGCTGGCGGCACTCGAGCAGCGGCAGGGTTCGTCGATTCCGACCTTCGCGGCATTCCTCGATGCGCTGGTGGCGCGACGCTCGTACTTCGCCTCACTCGGCGCCACCGCCACCGATCATGCCGTCGTCACACCCCTGACGCGGCGGCTCGACGTACGGGTGCTCGACCGAATTTTTGCCGACGCGCGCGCCGGTCGCGCGTCGGCGGAGGATCAGTCCGCGTTCGAGGCGCACATGCTGATCGAGATGGCGCGCATGAGCACCGAGGATGGGTTGGTGATGCAGCTGCATGCGGGTTCGCTGCGCGATCATCATGCCGGAATCCTTGCACGATTCGGCATGGACAAGGGCGCCGACATCCCCGTCGTCACCGAGTTCACGCGCAACCTGCAGGCGCTGTTGTCCGAGTTCGGCCATGATCCACGCCTGACACTGATTCTCTTCACACTCGATGAGTCGACGTACGCGCGCGAGCTGGCACCGCTGGCCGGCCACTACCCCGCCGTGCGTCTCGGTCCGCCATGGTGGTTTCACGATTCGATCGAAGGCATGCGACGTTTTCGCGAGCAGACGACCGAAACCGCCGGCGTGTTCAACACCGCCGGCTTCAATGACGACACGCGCGCCTTCTGCTCCATTCCGGCGCGCCATGACCTCGCGCGTCGCATGGATGCAAACTTCCTTGGCGGACTCGTCGCACGGCACGTGATCGGGATGTCGGATGCGATGATGCTCGGCGGCGAACTGGCCTACGGCCTCGCGCGTCGCACGTATCGGTTCGATCGTGTGCCGGTCGTGGCGGCATGACGCGTCCGCAACTTTCCCGGGCGCTGATCTCCGACCCGATGTGGAATGGCGCGGCCTCTGTGACGGTGCCGACTGCCGCAATGCTCGCCTTGCCTGAACGCGCCGTGCAGTTCGGGACCGGCGCGTTCCTGCGAGGATTCGTCGACTACTTCCTCGACGTCGCAAATGCGGGCGGGCAGTTCAACGGACGCGTCGTGGCGATCGCGTCGACCGACAGTGGTCGTGATCGTGCCTTCGGCGAGCAGGATGGACTGTACACCCTCATCGCTCGCGGCAACTCAGGCGGCGCGACGCGGGAGGAGCGTCGCGTGATCGGCTCCGTCAGTCGCGCGTTGTCGGCCGCGACCGAGTGGGATGCGGTACTCGCCTGCGCGCGCGCTCCCGAACTCTCACTCGTGTTCTCGAACACCACCGAGGTCGGCATCGTCTTCGATCCGACCGACACCTACGACGCGGCGCCTCCGATCTCGTTTCCCGGAAAACTGACGCGTTTCCTGTACGAACGCGCGCAGGCATTCGAGTTCATTCCGTCGCGCGGAGTCTTCGTGCTGCCGTGTGAACTGATCGCGCAGAATGGTGTTCAGCTGCGTGCCATCGTCGATCGTTTTGCGGTACTCTGGGCGCTGGATGCGCGCTTCGTCCACTGGCTCGACGCGGGGGTGACCTTCTGCAACACCCTCGTGGATCGCATCGTGCCGGGTGTCCCTTCCGGTCCGGACGCAGACGCCTTGGCCGATCGACTCGGATACCGTGACGAGTTGATGACGACCGCTGAGCACTTCCGGCAGTTCGTGATCGAGGGTGATGCACAGCTGGCGGATCGGCTCGGATTCGTGGGCGCGGATTCCGGAATCATCATCGCGGCCGACATCGAACCGTATCGCGAACGCAAGATTCGGCTGCTGAACGGGACACATTCGATCAGCGTCGCGACGGCGCTGCTGTGCGGCTGCGTGACGGTGTCGGACGCGCTGACCAATCCGGGCGTGCGCGCGTTCATCCGCCGAGTTCTGCTTGAAGAGATAGTACCCACGCTCGACGTGCCTGACGCAGAGCCGTTCGCACGCAGTGTGCTCGAGCGATTCGAGAATCCGTTCATCCGACACGCGCTGTTCGACATCACACTGCAGGGCACCACCAAGCTGCGCGTCCGTATCGTGCCGACATTGCTGCGGGCGGCCGAGATGCGCGGCTACGTTCCGGAATCGCTGGCGTTCGGTGTCGCCGCGCATTTCGAGTTCATGCGCGGCGACCTGCAGCGCCAGCGCTCGAGTCGCGGACAGGCAGTGCCCCGGGACGACCTCGGCGAACGCATTCGCCAGGCGTGGGCAGCGCTGCCGCCGCTGCCGGATCGCATCGCGCTGCGCGCAATGGTTCAGGCAATTCTCTCGGACACCGTGATCTGGGGCACCGATCTGTCGCAGCTGCCGCTGTTCGTCGAATCCGTGACGCTGCAACTGTCGCGCATCATGACACTCGGTGCCGATCAGGCGCTGGCCACCCTGCTGATGGCGGGCGTGCCATGAGCGAGGCACCTGAGATCTCACGTGCCGCGCGGCCGCCACGCAGTGGCCCACGACGCGACAGCGTGGAGGCGTTGATCGACGCCGGCGCCATTGCAGTCGTGAGGCTGCCGGATGTGTCGCGCGGCGAACCGCTGGTTCATGCACTGCTTTCCGGCGGCGTGCGGGCGATCGAAATCACGCTCACGACTGTCGGCGCGCTGGAGCTGATCACCGTGCTCGCGAAACAGTTCGGCGATGCGCTGCTGCTTGGTGCGGGCTCGGTGCTGACGGTGGCTGCGACGCGTCAGGCCATCGATGCGGGCGCGCGGTACATCGTCAGTCCCGTGTTCGATGCCGATGTGATGACCGAGGCGCATGCCGGCGGCGCGCCGATGCTGCCAGGCGCCTTCACGCCGACCGAAATACGTCGTGCACATGATGCGGGCGCGGATCTGGTCAAGGTGTTTCCTGCCGACACGATTGGCCCGGCGTACCTGAAGAGTGTACTGGCGCCGATGCCGTTCCTGGAGTTGGTGCCGACCGGCGGCGTCACCCCACACAATGCCGGACAGTGGATCACCGCTGGCGCCGTTGCCGTCGGACTCGGCTCGGCGCTCGTCGATCCCGAGCTCGTACACAGCGGTGACTTCGCGACGATCACGGAACGTGCGCACATCGTGACGGCCGGCATCACTGCGGCGCGCAGGAATCGGGGCGCGCCATGAGCCAGGTCACGCGGCCGGTCGTCACCTTCGGCGAAGTGCTGCTGCGATTGTCGCCACCCCTTCAGGAGCGACTCTTTCAGTCGCCGACGATGCGGACGTTCTGGGGAGGTGCCGAAGCGAATGTCGCGGCTGGTCTCGCCAACCTCGGCACGGCATCGCAGCATGTCACCGTGCTGCCACACGGCGCGATCGGTGATGCGGCGGCCAGCGCACTGCGTGCCGACGGCGTGGACACGACCCACGTGCTGCGCCGTGGTGATCGGATGGGATTGTACTTCGTCGAGCCCGGGGCCGACGTCCGGCCCCTGCGTGTCGTGTACGATCGCGCCGATTCCGCATTTGCAGCGCAGCAGGGCGACGAATTCGAGTGGTCGATGATCCTCGGCAACGCGCGCTGGCTGCACGTGACGGGTATCTCGGCCGCGCTCGGCGACGGTCCGTTGCGCAACCTGCACGCCGCGATAGACGTCGCCGCGACGCTTGGCGTGTCGATCAGTCTCGATCTGAACTTCCGGCCCGCCCTGTGGGTCGGACGTGATCCGAAGCCGATCATGCAGGCGCTCGCCGCACGTGCATCGCTGCTGATTGCGAATCCGGGCGCAATCGACGCGATGCTCGGGATCCGCACGGCCGGCACCGCCCCCGAGACGGCAGCCGCCGTGCACGCAACCGTGGACGCGTTGCACGCGACGTACGGTGCGACGCAGATCGCGATCACGCAGCGGGAAGTGATCTCCGCGAGTCGTCATGCATGGCAGGCGTATCTCTGGGAAGCGTCGACCGGCGTCTTGAGTCACGGCGGTCGGCATACCGTGACGGTCGTGGATCGGGCCGGCGGTGGCGATGCCTTCACGGCCGGACTGCTGCACGCACTGCTGGCCGGGGCGCCCGCCCACGATGCCGTCCGTTTTGCGACAGCCGCCGGTGCGCTCAAGATGACCATTCCCGGCGACATCAATCGTGTGAGCGCCGGCGATGTCCAGTCGCTGCTCGACACAGTTGCGTGAGCGCGTGAGCGACGGACGCAGTCTCGCGGGGCTCGCGACTTCGAGCGCATCGTCTCAAAGACTTTTCACGCGTGGCTCGCGGGGGACCGCGGGAGGTCGGTTCTCTATGCGGCCGTCATTGAAACAAGCAAACTGAAAATGCTGTTGGAACTGCGCTTGCGGGAGCGCAGTTCCAACAGCACTTCATTCATCGTTGCGGTGTAGATCGGCGCGGCGCGCACCGAAATCCCCCGCGGTTCCCCGCGAGCCCCGCGCGAAAAGTGTTCGATTCGATGCTGTAGAACCGCGCGAGCCCCGTGCGAAAAGTGTTCGATTCGATACTGTAGAACCGTGCGAGCCCCGTGCGAAAAGTGTTCGAAGCATGCGCACCGACGCAACGAAGGGCGAACCGATCGGCTCGCCCTTCGATGATCTTGCCATACGCAACGAGATCAGTCACCCATCACCGGCGTGGGCATCCCGCCGACCGGGATCGGATGTTCGCCGGTCTGCGGCGTGCTGAAGCCGAGTCGCTTGCCGAACCAGGAGCGCATGCCGTCGAGGATTTCATAGATCGTCGGCACCACGATCAGCGTCAGGATCGTCGAGGTGATCACGCCGCCGATGACTGCCGTGCCGAGTGGCTTGCGGAAGTCGGCGCCTTCGCCCGTGCCGAGCGCGATCGGCAACATGCCGGCCACGAGCGCGAACGTCGTCATGAGAATCGGGCGCAGGCGGATGGCGCCGGCTTCGATCAGCGCGGTGCGCAACGATACGCCCTTCTCCTCGCGTGACCACTTCGCGAAGTCGATCAGCAGAATGGCATTCTTCGCCACGATACCGGCCAGAAGGATCACGCCGATCAGTGACATCAGGTTGATCGTCGTGCCCGTCAGCGCGAGTGCACCGAAGACGCCCACCAGCGACAGCGGCAGCGAGATCAGAATCGCGATCGGGTCGAGGAAGCTGCCGAACTGCACGACCAGGATCATGTACATCAGCACGATCGCGATGCCGAGTGCCGAGAGAATCGACCCGAACACCTTGTCCTGATTCTCCGTGTCACCGCCCTGACTGAGCGTCACGCCCGGCGGCATCGGCTCCGCCGCCATGATCTTGTTGATGTCGGCCAGCACGTCGCTGTTCGGGCGACCGGCAACGTTCGCCTGCACCGTCACCAGCTTGTCGCGATTGAGATGGCTGATGATCGCCGGACCAAGTCCCTGCTCCACCGTCGCCACCTGACCGAGCGGCAACGTGGTCGATGGCGCCCCGTTCTTGCCGGGGATCACCAGCGGCAATCGCGTCAAATCCGCGAGGCGTTCACGGGATTCCGGCGTGAAGCGCACACGCACCTTGCGCGTCTCGCCCATCGGATCGACCCAGTCTCCCGCTTCCACACCGGCGAACGCGGGGCGCAGCGCCTGCGCAACGGAACCCACCGTCACACCGAGAGAACTCGCCAGCCCGCGGTCCACCTGCACCGTCAGTTCCGGCTTCTGACCTTTCGTACTCAGGTCCACGTCAACGGCACCCTTCACTGCGGCGATCTTCGGCAGCAGTTTCTCGGCGTACGCCTGCAGTGAGCGCGCGTCGTCACCGCGCAACTGCAACTGGATCTGCTTCTGGTCGCCGTTGAAGTCGTTCGTGTACACGCTCGACACCGCGCCACCGATGATCGACATGTCGCGGCGCAGCTTCTCGGCCAGATCGTCGGCCGACAGCTGGCCCTTCGACTTGCGCTCACCCTTTGGATACAGCTTCACGTAGACATTGCCCGCATCCACGGCGCCGCTGGCGCCACCGATGGTGGCGAAAGTGAACACGACTTCCGGATACCGGCGCGCAATGCGCTCGGCCTCGAGCACCTTGAGGCGCATGTAGTCGAGGTTCGAACCCGGCGGTGTCTCGACCTTCACGTTCAATTCGGCGTTGTCTTCACCTGGGAAGAAGCTGACGCCCACCTTGCCGAAGTCGAGCAAGGCATTGCCTTTCTCGACACCCATGGCCGTTTGTGCGATCTTCGGCACCATCGGGATGCTCGCGATGGCCAGGACCAGGAACACCACGCCAAGCGCGACGCGAACGCCGCCCGAGAGCGACTTGCGCGTATCGAAGAACACGCCGGCCAGGATCAGGCCCATCGCGACCACGAAGCCGATGAATCCCGACACCGGCAGCGAGAATGCGGCAAAGAAGACGCCGATCGCGAGGATCATCATCGCCACGCGATGATCGAGTGCCCACGCGATCACGCCGCGGTACTTCTCGATCTGGCGGTTGAACCAGTTGTTGAACTTGTCGAGCCACTTCGTGATGAACCACTTCTTGTCTTCCGTCAGGTGCGGATCGGGCCAGTAGGCCGAAAGCATCGGGTCGAGCGAGAAGCTGACGAAGAGTGACACGAGCACGGAGCAGGCGATCGTCAGGGCGAGTGGCTTGAACCACTGACCGGCTTCGGCTTCGAGGAAGGCGATCGGCACGAACACGGCCACGATGGAGAATGTCGTCGCGGCCACCGCGAGCCCGATTTCAGCGGTGCCGTCCATCGCGGCCTGCATGTGCGATTTGCCCATCTCCACGTGTCGCACGATGTTCTCCCTGACCACGATGGCGTCGTCGATCAGGATACCGATCGAGAGCGACAATCCGAGCAGGGACATCGTGTTGAGCGTGAACCCGAACGCGTAGACGGCAAGGAAGCTCGCCACGACCGATACCGGCAGCGCGAGGCCGGTGATCACGGTCGAGCGCCACGAGTTCAGGAACAGGAACACCACCAGCACCGTCAGCAGCGCGCCTTCGATCAACGTGCCGCGCACGTTCGCGACACTGGCGTCCACGCGCTCACCGGAATCCTTGATCACGCGCAACTCGACGCCCTTCGGCATCCGCTTCTGGATGCGATTCACGGCATCCACGACCTTCGTCGTGACTTCGGTGGTGCTGTAGCCGCTCGACTTGTTCACCTGCAGGCCAACCGACTCGACGCCGTCCAGCAGCGACAACGTGCGCTGCTCCTCGGTGCCATCACGGATGTCGGCCACCTGTGACAGCCGGATCAGCTGCCCGTTGCGCTCGGCGACCGCGATGTTCGCGAAGTCCTGCGCATCCTCGAGTCGACCCTTGAGCCGGATCGTGCGTTCGTCGAGCACTCCGGTGAGACTGCCCACCGGCACGGCCAGGTTCTGCTGCTGCAGCGCGGCGACCACTTCGCCGACGCTCAGGTTGTTGGCCTGCAGCGCGGCCGGACGCAGTTCGACCATCATCTCGCGCTTCACGCCACCCGTCACTTCCACCTTCGCCACACCGGCGATCGCGCGCAGTTCACGCGTCACGCCCGGATCGGCAATCAGCGTGAGCTGCGGCGCGGTCAGCTCCTTCGACGACAGTGCGATCTGCACCACCGGGCGATCGGTGGGATTGAACTTTTGCAGGATCGGCTCCTTCATTTCCGCCGGCAGGTCGTTGCGCTTCAGGTTGATCGCATCCCGGATCTCCGTCGTCGCTTCCTGCATGTTCTTGCCGAACTGGAAGAACGTGACGACGGTCACGAACCCGTCGCGCGCCTCACCCTGCACCTTGTCCACGCCGGAGATGCCGGTGATGGCCTCCTCGACGGGATCGAGGATCTCGCGCTCCACCTGATCCGGGCTCGCACCCGGATACACGATCGTCGTCATCACGACCGGCGGCGCCACCTCGGGAAATTCGTCCGTCTGCAACTTGCTGTACGCGAACAGGCCGCTCACCACGAGCACGATCATCGCCACGATCGTGAGCAGTGGGCGCTTGATCGCAAAATCCGAGATCCACATAAGCGATTACCTCGTGCCGGTTGTGGCCTTGGCGGGAGCCGCCGCGGCACTCCGATCGTTCACCGATGACACCCGCACCTGCTTGCCTTCACCGATCGCCTGCGCCGCGCCGAGCAACACCGTGTCTCCGCGCTGCAATCCCTGTGTGATCTCGTAGTTCTCGCGCTGTTCGTCGCGGATGCCGAGCGTGACGGCCACGCGCTCCACGCGACCGGCCCGCAGCCGCATCACCACCGGTTTCGCACCACGCTGATCGATCGCCGTGGATGGCAGCACCATCGCCGAACGCGTCTCTGCATTCACACGACCTTCGGCGAACAGACCGCCCACGAGCGTGCCGGCGCTGTTCGGAATCGCCGCCAGGATCATCACCTGTCGCGTCGTCGGATCAGCCACGGGACTGATGCGCTTGACCGTGCCGGTGAATTCACGATCGGCGTAACCGCTGACCTTGAAGGCCACCGGCATGCCGATGCGGATCTGGCTGACCTGCGCTGCCGGCACCGCCGCCTCGAGCCGCATGCTCTTCGGATCGACGACCGTGAACAGTTGCGCGCCCGGCTGCACGACATCACCTGCGCTCACCACCGTGCCGGCGATCACGCCGGCGAACGGTGCGCGCACCGTCGCGCTGCGCAGCTGCTTGTTCGCCTGCGCGTAGGCGGACTTCACGTTCGCCAGCTGCGCCATCGCGGTCGAATACGTGAGACGCGCATTCTCGAGATCGCGATCGGCGATCGCACCGGCTGCGTTCAGTCGCTCGGCGCGATCGAGTTCCTTCTTCGTCTGTGCAGCCGACGCTTCCGATGCGGTGACGCCCGTGCGCGCCGACAACTCGGCGGCCGCAGCGGTCCCCGCATCGATGCGTGCCAGCTGTGCACCGGCGGCCACCTTCTGGCCCGCCTCGACGTACACCTGGATCACGCTGCCGGACACCTCCGATCGCACGGATGCGCTGCGTTCGGCGGAGAGTTCTCCCGACAGTGCCGGGCCGCTCGAGATGCGCATCGTGTCGACCACACCGATGTTCTCGGGTGAGACGAGCGTGGGCTGCTCGACGACCTGTGCGTCGGCAGTGTCCTTCTTGCCGCAGGCGGTGAGGCCGATGGTGCTGCTCGCGAGGAGCAGTCCGAGCAGTGCGGGACGGCCATACGTGGTGCTGGACTGCGTGCGAGACGCGCGAATCGAATTGTCTGTCATGGGAATTGGCATGTGAATCACTCCGGCCGGCCGGTAGTGCCTGCGGCGCTGCTGCTGCTCGTCGTGGTGCTCGCCTGCGTGGCGCTGCTCGCGGCGGACGGCGCGGTGCTCGCGCCG
>JACMLX010000071.1 GCA_014379355.1 Gemmatimonadaceae bacterium | reverse complement strand
CGCCGCGAACTGGCGCAGCGCTGGGGCATGGGCGCGCAGGTGGTGATCGGCGGCGGTGCGGGCGACAATGCCGCCGGTGCGGTGGCCCTTGGCGCGGTGCACGCCGGCGATGCGTTCGTGTCGCTCGGAACCTCCGGTGTGCTGTGGTGCACCACCGCCGGCTTCGCCCCGAACACCGAGGGCGCCGTGCATGCGTTCTGCCATGCCGTGCCGGAGACGTGGCACCAGATGGGCGTGTTGCTGAATGCCGCGTCGTGCCTCGCCTGGTGGGCCGGTCTGACCGGGGTGAGCGAAGCGACCCTGCTCGACGAAGTCGATGTCGATGCGACGACGTCGGTGTGCTTCGCGCCCTATCTCTCCGGCGAGCGCACGCCGCACAACGACGCGGCGGTGCGCGGCGGCTTTCTCGGCCTCGACGCGGCCCACACGCGCGCCGACATGACGCTCGCGGTGCTCGAAGGTGTGGCGTACGCCATGCGCGACGCGCAGCAGGCGTTGGCGGCAGCCGGGACCCACCTGACAGAGGCCGACCTGCTCGGTGGCGGCGCACGGTCGCCGTTGTGGTGCCAGCTGATGGCCGACGTGCTCGACCTGTCGCTGCATGCGGTGACACAGAGCGAGATTGGATGCGCTGTCGGCGCCGCGCGGCTGGCAGCGATGGCGGTGCTCGGTGGCGGGCCGGATGCGGTCGCACAGATCGCCACGCGGCCGGCACGACTGGCGAGCTACACGCCACGGCCGGAGGCTGTGGCGCGACACGCGTCACGTCACATCACCTGGCAGTCGCTGTATCCGCTGTCGCACGATTTTCAGCGTCACTCGGTCCGCGCGTCTCCGCCAGGTCGATCCGGCTGAGTCATCGCGTCC
This sequence comes from Gemmatimonadaceae bacterium, assembly GCA_014379355.1. Taxonomy (GTDB): domain Bacteria; phylum Gemmatimonadota; class Gemmatimonadetes; order Gemmatimonadales; family Gemmatimonadaceae; genus JACMLX01. Next base: position 11,197 of record JACMLX010000071.1, on the reverse strand, counting down.
GGGTCATCCTGTCTGAACACGCTCACACGATTCCATCGCAATGGCAGCCTCCAGATCGTCCAGTGCAGGCCAGTGGTTCAGCCCGACCGATCCGCTCAAATACGAAGGGCCGAAGTACACGCCCACCTCACGCAAGCCGTTCGGCTATCGCTGGTACGACGCGAACCGGAAGGTGCTCGGGCGGCGCATGGAGGATCAGTTGCGCTTCGCCGTCTGCTGGTGGCACACGCTGGTGTGGCCGGGCAGCGACCCGTTCGGCGGCGAGACGTTCCTGCGGCCGTGGCATGCGGCCGGCGGCGATCCGATGCAACAGGCGATGCAGAAAGTGGACATCGGGTTCGAGCTGTTCCGCTTGCTCGACGTGCCGTACTTCACGTTCCACGATCGCGACGTGGCGCCGGAAGGGGCGACCTTGCGCGAGTCGAATGCGAACTTGCATCGCGTCGGCGAGCGACTGGCGCAGAAGATCGAGGAGAGCGGCGTGCAGCTGCTCTGGGGCACGGCGAACCTGTTCTCCAATCGCCGGTACATGGCGGGTGCGGCGACCAATCCCGACCCCGAGATTTTTGCGTACGCTGCGGCGCAGGTGAAGACGGCGCTCGAGCTGACGCATGCGCTGCACGGCCAGAACTACGTGCTCTGGGGCGGACGCGAGGGATACGAGACGCTGCTCAACACGGATCTCAAGCGCGAATGGGATCAGCTCGGGCGGTTCCTGCATCTGGTCGTCGAGCACAAACACGCGATCGGGTTCAAGGGTGCGATCCTGATCGAGCCCAAGCCGTGTGAACCGACCAAACATCAGTACGATCACGATGTGGCGAGCGTGTTCGCGTTCCTCAAGGCGCACGGCCTCGAGCGCGAGATCAAGGTCAACATCGAGCAGAACCACGCGATCCTGGCCGGCCACTCGTTCGAGCACGAAATCGCGCTCGCGAATGCGCTTGGCGTGTTCGGCTCGATTGACATGAATCGCGGTGACGATCAGCTGGGCTGGGACACGGACCAGTTCCCGAACAATCTCCCGCAGATGGTGCTCGCGTTTCTGGAGATCATGCGCGGCGGCGGGTTCACCACCGGTGGCGTGAACTTCGATGCGAAGCTGCGGCGTCAGTCGATCGATCCCGACGACCTGATCACGGCGCATGCAGGCGCGATGGATCTGTGCGCGCGTGCGTTGCTGATCGTCGAGCGCATCATCGACGACGGCGCGTTGGCCGATCATGTCGAGGCGCGGTACGCGGGCTGGGACAGCCGGGACGGGAAGGCCATCCTCAAGGGCAAGCGCAGCCTGGCCGACCTGGCGGCGCAGGTGGACCGGAAGCATGGCGAACCGCAGCCGGTGTCGGGGCGTCAGGAATATCTCGAGAACCTGATCAACAGCTACATCTGACGCAGCGTCGCGCGAGCAGCGCGCGACGACACCACGCGTTCGACTTCTTCCGGAGAGACTGTCGTGCCGACGAACATCAAGGGCCCTGGAGTTTTCCTCGCGCAGTTCGCGGGCGATGCGGCGCCGTTCGACACATGGGATGGCATTACGAAGTGGGCGGCCGGCCTGGGGTTCACCGGTGTGCAGCTGCCGGCCTGGGATGCGCGATTCATCGACCTGAAGAAAGCCGCGTCGTCGAAGACCTACTGCGATGAGCTGGCCGGTATCGCACAGCAGAACGGCGTCGCGATCACGGAGCTCGGCACACACCTGCAGGGCCAGCTGGTGGCGGTGCATCCGGTCTACAACGAGGCCTTCGATGCGTTCGCACCGGATGCCGTGAAGGGCAATCCGAAGGCGCGCCAGAAGTGGGCCGTGCAGCAGTTGCTGTGGGCCGCGAAGGCGTCCAAGCATCTCGGCCTGACGTCGATGGCGAGTTTCTCCGGTGCGCTGGTGTGGCCGTATCTGTATCCATGGCCGCAGCGCCCGGAGGGATTGGTGGAAGCGGCGTTCGATGAGCTCGCGAGACGCTGGCGCCCGATCTTCGATGCCTTCGACGCGGCGGGGTGCGACGTGGCGTTCGAGCTGCATCCGGGCGAGGACCTGTTCGACGGCGTGACGTTCGAGATGCTGCTCGAGCGGGTGCACAATCATCCGCGCTGCTGCATCAACTACGATCCGTCACACTTCCTCCTGCAGCAGCTCGACTATCTCGAGTTCATCGACTTCTACCACGAGCGCATCAGTTCCTTCCACGTGAAGGACGCCGAGTTCCGTCCGAACGGGAAGCAGGGCGTCTACTCCGGCTATCAGCCGTGGCTCAAGCGCGCCGGACGCTTCCGGTCTCTCGGCGACGGGCAGGTGGATTTCAAGGCGATCTTCTCGAAGCTTGCCGAATACGACTTCGATGGATGGGCCGTGCTGGAGTGGGAGTGCTGCCTCAAGCATCCGGAGCAGGGTGCCTCGGAAGGCTCGACCTTCATTCGCGAGCACATCATCCGTGTCACCGAGAAGGCGTTCGACGACTTCGCGGGCGCGAGCACGGATGCGAAGCAGATCAAGCGGATGCTCGGAATGTGAGTAGGCCATACGCAATTGACGAAAAGCGAAGGCGCGAGAGCTCACCGAGAACACCGAGTGGCGTCGCTGGCAGCGTTTGAATCGTTGGCGTGATCACAGTTGTGTTGGAACTGCAGTTCACAAGAATTGCGGTGTCTCGCGATCGCAGGAGCATGGTTTTGCGACACACTCCGTGATCTCGGTGACCTCCGCTCCGATGCAGTTTCGCATGAACGAAGAACTCAATTGAGGAACAGCACGTGGCCATAGAGGCGAAGGCAGGCGCGGAGGATGTGACCACGCGCCGGATCCGGCTCGGGATGGTGGGCGGTGGGGAAGGGGCGTTCATCGGGGGTGTGCATCGTTTTGCGCTGCGTCTCGACGATCAGTTCGAGCTGCTGGCGGGCGCGCTGGCGTCGAGTGCGGAGAAGGCGCAGCGATCGGGACGCACGCTGGGCCTTGCCGATGATCGCATCTACTCGGATTTCAGCGAGATGGCGCGGTCCGAAGCGGCGCGTGCCGACGGCATCGAGGCGGTGTCGATCGTGACGCCGAACCACATGCATGCCCCGGTCGCCGAGGCGTTCCTGAACGCCGGCATCCACGTGATCTGCGACAAGCCGCTCGCCACCACGTCCGCCGATGCGCGTCGGCTGCAGGCGCTCGCCTCCTCGAAGCAGCTGCTGTTCGCCGTGACGTACAACTACAGCGGCTATCCGATGGTGCGTCAGGCGCGGCAGATGGTGCAGGACGGATTGCTCGGTGAGCTGCGCGTGGTGCAGGTCGAGTACAGCCAGGACTGGTTGACGGAAGCGATCGAAGGTGGTGGGCAAAAGCAGGCCGACTGGCGCACCGATCCCTCGCGTGCAGGTGCTGGCGGCTGCATCGGCGATATCGGCACGCATGCGTACCAACTCGCCAGTTTCATCACCGGCCTGGATGCCACGGAGTTGATGGCGGAGCTGAGCACATTCGTCGCGGGCCGTCGTCTCGATGACAACGCGCAGGTGCTGCTGCGCTACGCCAATGGCGCGCGCGGCACGCTGTGGGCGAGTCAGGTGGCGCCGGGCAATGAGAACAACCTGCGCATCCGCATCTACGGCGCACAGGGCGGTCTGGAGTGGAAGCAGGAACATCCCAACCAGCTGCACTGGTCGCCGTTCGGTCAGCCCACGCAGACGATCGCCCGCGGGACCGGCGCCGCGGGCAGCGCCGCGTCGCGCGTGACGCGCATCCCGTCGGGCCATCCGGAAGGGTACCTCGAGGCGTTCGGGACCCTGTACAGCGAGATCGCACAGGCCATTCGTGCGCGCCGCTCCGACGCGGATACCCTCGATCCCGCCGTGCAGTATCCGACGGTGGTGGATGGTGTGCATGGCGTGGTGTTCGTCGAGACCGTCGTGCAGAGTGCAGCGGCCGGTGGTACGTGGGTGCCGTTGCCGTGAGGCGCACGACATGAAATGGGCACCGATCGCGCTCGTCGTCTGCTCCACGGTGGTCTACCAGCTCGGGCAGCGCGCCATCCCGGCGCAGGCGAACGCCCTCATCGCGACGTTCGGCGCCTATGTCGTGGCGATGATCGGTGCCGCTGCGCTGCTGCCGTTCTTCGCCCGTGACGTCGCACTCGCCACATCATGGCGTTCGCTCAACGGCGGCACGCTGCTCGTCGGCCTCGGCGCGCTCGGTATCGAGATCGGTTTTCTGCTCGCGTATCGCGCCAATTGGGAGATCAGCAACGTGTCGATGGTGGCCAACACGATGGTCGCCGTCGCGCTGCTGCTGATCGGCGCGATCGCCTTTCGCGAACCGATCACCGCAGCGCGTGGCGCGGGCATCGCGCTCTGCCTCGCAGGACTCTGGCTCGTGACGCGACCTGCTGCTGGCTGATTCGCTCGCTGAAGAAATTGCGTGGTTCACGCAGGGCAGCGGGGGGCAGAGACTTGGGTCGTTGTGTTCGTTCCGGAAAGGGTCAACTGTTTGTCTCGCAGAGAGCCACAGGGGTACAGGGAGTTCGCTCGCGTCGCAACGATCGTCGAGTGGCGAGAGATAGCGGCCCCGCGGCTCCGCGTGCTGCGATTCAAGTGCTGACTTGCAGCGACGACCACGCAGCGCAAGAGTCCCTGTGTCTCCGTGGCTCTGTGCGAGCCAGGCAGTTGGTCTTCCCGGAACGATCGAATGAGCCCGATTCCCTGCCCCTCCGCCGCCGTGTGTGAGCCATGCAGTTCGTGGGTACCTTTCGTGAAATGCAGCAGATCATCGACTTCATCCTCGAGCTGGACAAACTGAAGGGCGTCACGCGCAAGACGCGTCCGCTCGGCCTCGATCGCCAGGAGAACTCGGCCGAGCACAGCTGGCAGATCGCGCTGCTCGCCATGACGCTGGTGCAGTATGCGCGCGGACCGGTGGACATCGAGCATGTCATCGCGATGCTGCTCGTGCACGATATCGGCGAGATCGATACCGGTGACACCATCGCGTACGCGATCGGCGGATGGGACGAACGGAAGGCGGCGGAGTTGGCGGCGGTACAACGCATTTTCGGATTGCTGCCGGAAGTACATGCGTCGCGGTTGCTCGCATTGTGGCAGGAGTTCGAAGCCGAGGAGACGGCCGAGGCGAAATTCGCGAATGCCGCGGACCGGGCGATGCCCGTGCTCCTGAACCTCGCCAACAACGGACAGAGCTGGCGCGAGAACGGCATCACGTACGGGCGCGTGGTGGCGCGGGTGCAGGCGCAGATCGAGGGCGGGTGTCCTGCGCTCTGGGCGTATCTCGACGTGCGCCTCCGCGACGCACAGGAGAACGGCTGGTTCGGCACTGCGGACATCGGGGCATCACTCGCGCCGTGAGCGCACGCACCGGCAACGTGGCCGCCTATCCGAAAGCTGGCGCGAGCGGTTGATTCGCAGTGCCGTCAGCACTCGCGCTGCGGCTACCTGCCGGAGACAGCGATGCATCCAGAGCGGCCCGCAGACAGACGATCAGACAACAGGCTGACGCGCCGCGACTTCGTGCAGACCGTCACGGCCGGCATGCTGGGCGCGACGATGCTCCCCCATGTCGCGCAGTACCAGCAGACAGCACTCGCGACGCCCGCGAAGCTCGGGCTGCAGCTCTACACCGTGCGTGACGCCATAAAGACCGACATGGTCGGAACGCTGCGCCGGGTGGCGGCCATGGGCTTCGACGGTGTGGAGACCGCGTTCTGGCCCGATGGTGTGTCGCTCTCGCAGGCCAGCGGCGCGCTGCGCGATGCGGGACTGCCGGTGAGCTCGTGTCACATCGAACTGCCGATCGGTGACCACCGTCAGGTGATGCTCGACACCGCGAAGGCATTCGGCGCCACGCGCATGATCTGGCACGGCTGGCCCGAAGATCCCCGCTACAGCTCACTCGCCGGCACGAAGGAGCTGGCCGCGATCTACAACGAGTCGAACCGGTTCGCGAAGGACAATGGCCTGCGATTCGGCCTGCACAATCACTGGTGGGAGTATCGCAACAGCGTCGGCGGCACGTACGTGTTCGAAGTGCTGCTCGATGAACTCGATCCCGACATCTTCTTCGAAGTCGACACGTACTGGGTCAAGGTCGCGGGTCACGATCCGGCCGCGATCGTGGCGCGTCTGGGCGCGCGTGCACCGCTGCTGCACATCAAGGACGGACCGGCGCAGTTCCATCCGAATCTTGCAGCGGACAATCCCGATCCGATGACGGCCGTGGGGCAGGGCACGCAGAACTTTCCGGCCATCGTGCGCGCGGCGAAGGGCCACACGAACTGGATGGTCGTCGAGATGGACAGGACGGCCGGCGATGTCTTCACGGCGCTGCAGCAGAGCTGTGACTATCTCGTGCGGAACGGGCTCGCCCGCGGCCGCACACCCGTCCCGCGCTGAAGAGTCAGCCCACGACGACTTCGCTGATCTGCACCTGCGGCGGCTGATCGGTGTAATTCGGGATGTCGCCGAGGAGCTCCGCCATGTGCGGACCGAATCCGGCCATGAACGACTCCACCGAATCGCTGAAGATGCTGCACATGCCGATGAACGGTGCTGGTGCACCGGCCGGAAAACCACCCAGCCCCTTGTCGATCGTATACGAGAGACAGTGATCACCCATCCGCGCCTTCAGCAGCGGCATGTGTGTATCGCGGTAGTAGTCGTGATCGAAGCGGGCGCCCGGCACATTGGCGTACATCACGGTGATCTTGACCATGCTCGGATCCTCGGCGGTGGGGTGTGAGAGCGGCTAATCTACGGGTGGTACGTACGACCTGCGCCATCCGCTCACCCCAATCCCGGCCCTGTCATGCGCGTGATCCGTCTGCTCGTTGCTGCGGTCTCTCTCACCACGCTGCACGCCTGCAAATCCGATGGTCCGCGTGCGCCGTCAGGGCCGCCACGGGTGCTCGTCTTCTCGAAGACGGCCGGCTATCGCCATGAGTCCATCGACCCGGGCAAGAAAGTGCTGATGGCACTCGGCGCGGCGAATGGATTCGTCGTCGATACCACCGAGGATGCGGCGCAGATCATGGAAGCGTCGCTCAGGAAGTACGACGCGGTGATCTTCCTCAGCCCGACCGGCAACATTCTCGATCGTGCGTCGGAACTCGACCTGCAGCGCTACATCGAAGCCGGCGGCGGCTACGTCGGCATTCACGCCGCGTCCGACGCGGAATACGACTGGCGGTGGTATGGCCGACTCGTCGGCGGATACTTCATCAGTCATCCTGACCAGCAGGAGGCGACGCTGCGTGTGGTCGACAACACACACGGCTCCACGAAACACCTGCCGGCCGAATGGAAGCGCAAGGACGAGTGGTACAATTTCAAGGCGCTTGCGCCCGACCTGCACGTGCTGCTGACGATCGACGAATCCAGTTACACGGGTGGCACGAATGGCGCGACACATCCGATGGCGTGGTATCACGACGTCGACGGCGGGCGCGCCTGGTACACGGAACTCGGCCACACCGTCGAATCGTACAGCGACTCGTTGTTCCTGAAGCATGTGCTGGGTGGCATCACCTACGCGATCGGCGGTCACAAGGGGCTCGACTATCGCAAGGCGACCACCGCGCAGGTTCCGGCGGAGTCGTTGTGGACGAAGACCGATCTCACGATGGGCACACTGGCCGAGCCGACCGAGATGGCCGTGCTGCCGACGAAGGATGTGCTGATCGCGCAGCGTGGTGGCGAGATCGTGTTGTACAAGGACGCCGATCGCTCGGTGAAGCCGGCGGGCAAGCTGGCCGTGTATTCGAAGAGCAGGAACGGGTCGAATGTCGAGGAAGGATTGCTCGGGCTGACGATCGATCCGGATTTTGCGACGAACAGGTTCGTGTACGTGTTCTACAGTCCGGCTGACACGACGGTGAATCGTCTCTCACGCTTCGTGATGGACGGCGATTCGCTGAAGATGAGCAGTGAGACCATCGTGCTGCAATTCTACTCGCAGCGCGAGATCTGTTGCCACACCGGTGGTTCGCTCGCTTTCGGCCCCGGCAACAACCTGTTCATTTCGGCAGGCGACAACTCGACGCCATTCGATGAGAAGGGCGTGACGTTCGCGAGCCACGGATTCTCGCCGACTGACGATCGCGCTGGCCACGAACCGTTCGACGCGCGGCGCACGGCAGCCAACACGAACGATTTGCGTGGCAAGATCCTGCGCATCCACATCAAGCCTGACGGCACGTACGACATCCCCGCCGGCAACCTCTTTTCGCCGGGCACGCCGCAGACACGTCCGGAAATTTTCGTGATGGGCAATCGCAATCCGTACCGTATCTCAGTGGACCAGAAGACCGGCTTTCTCTACTGGGGTGAAGTCGGTCCGGACGCCGCGGATGACACCCTCGCGACACGCGGACCGCGCGGCTACGACGAGATCAACCAGGCACGCGCCGCCGGCAACTTCGGCTGGCCGCTGTTCGTGGGTGACAACTACGCATATCACCAGTGGAACTACGCGACGGGAGTCAGTGGACCGTCGTACGATGCGGCGAAGCCGCGCAACGACTCTCGCAACACGACCGGCCTGCTTGACCTGCCACCGGCACAGCCGGCATTCATCTGGTATCCGTACGGCGACTCGCACGACTTCCCGCAGGTCGGCAAGGGCGGTCGCACGGCGATGGCCGGGCCGGTGTTTCACGCCGAGCGTTTCGCGAACGCACGCGACACCGCCCTGCCGGCGTACTACGACGGCAAGCTGTTCATCTACGACTGGATTCGTCACTGGATCATGGCTGTCACGCTGCGTCCCAACGGCGACTACGACGCCATGGAGCCGGTGATGCCGAAGGCGGATTTCTCCGCGCCGATCGACATGGAGCTGGGCCCGGACGGTCGGCTGTATGTGCTGCAGTACGGCAAGGCATGGTTCGCAAGAAACGCCGACGCCGGCCTCTCCCGCATCGACTTCCGAGGTCCGCGGTGACGACAGAAACTCACGTGACTGCAGCTGCTCACCACGGTGACGCCGTGGACGAGTACTCGCGCGCAGCGATATACAACTACACGATGCCCATCCATCGACGGTTGGTCCCCATCTTGTTCGCCGCCAGTCTGGCCGCGATGTCGCCGATGCGTGCGCAGTCCGTCCAGAACGCGGCTACTGATCTCGCACAGCGCTGGTCGGCCACGGCCACGGCACCGCGCTGTACACGTGCCAAGGCGCTCACGCACATCGAGCGCATGCAGGCCGCCTTCGACTGCACGTGGCCCGCACCGCGCACACCGGCGGGCGGCAGCCTCACTGGCGTGATCCAATCACAAAGCGGGTTCACCATCGTCACCTGGCTGCGCCCGACACTCGACTCAGCGGATGCGGTGCGCGTCCGAGATTCCCTCGGCACGTCGCTCGAGAAAATCGGGTTCCGGACCACGCCGTGCGGCCCCGACGGCAGCGACGCTGTGGCATTGTGGGTGAGTCGCGAGGCGGCCGTGCACGTGGCACGCGTGGCTGCGCCCAACGGCTCCCCGCGACTGCAGATCATCGCCACCACCGACCTCGCCAATACTCCGGACATCCGCTGCCTCAGCCGCTGACTGCGTTTCGCGTGAACGGCTTCGACACCGAGTCACCTGGCGGCCAGCTGCCCAGACAGCCCGGCGTCCACGCCGTCGGACGCCGGTGACGACACATGTGCGTCATCATCACGCGGAATCCTGCCGCTGGAGTCGGACCTGGAGATTCCAGTATTCCAGGCACGCGGCGCGCTCCGCCGGACGGATGAATCGCCGGCACTGAAGCACCTTCTTCACATCGGCCGGAGCAACGGCATCGAGTGCGGCACGATGCGTGTCCGACACATGCAGCTCACCAACGCTCAGCACGTGAAAGATCTTCCTCGATTGCTTCACCACGATCCCACGATCAACCAGTCCGCGCGTGAGGACATCGACCGTCGCCCGACCCGGCGGATTGAACGCAAATTCGGCCAGCACGTCGCGCATGATTGCTTCCACGGTCGTCTCGTCGCGGTTGCCGGTCTCAAGCCAGTCGACGCAGCGTTGCTCCGGACTGCCGGCGGGCCATGCGACCGTGACGTCGCGATTCCTGAGAATCGTCACGACGTCGACGGACCAGAAGCGGAGCAAACGCTCCTTTTCGGTTCGCACGGTCAGTACGCCAGCCTGCAAGAGCGCGCCGAGCGCAGTGACCATGGGATAGAATGCGAGCGGGCCAGCCTCGGCAAATCGACCGCAGAGCGGGACGCGCACGTCTTCCGGATACGGATTGGCACTCGTCCTGAGAAACTGATCGGCGTACACGATCGCGAGTTCCGACGGTGACAGGTCGGTCAACGGGTTGAACTGCGATCGAGTCGATACGTCGGTCACTGATGCGTGCGTCATCGAAGCGGTGTCCTGACAGGTGTTTCCTGACACGCGCCTCTGCGTCGGGATTCGGCTCACGACGCACGCGCGTCGCCGCCGTGCGTGGGAAGGACCGGTTCCGATGAGCCGAAACGGCACCACTTTTCGCGTTCCCTGACAGAGGCAAGTCCGGCATCCCTCGGTCTGGAGTGGCGACAATGGCGCAGGAATTTCGGGACGACCCCCAACACCCCGGTGAGCGCGTCTGGCGCCGCTCGGCGTGGGGCGCCGTCGGATCTGGAACGGTCCTGGTGCTGTGTGTCGTACTCGGCGCTGCGATGACCATCGCGCTCGCGATCACGTTCGCGAATGGCGCGCTGCACGGCCTCGCGCAGCAACTCGGTGGCGCCGCCCTGGTGCTCGGAATCGGCGGCGCGATGACGGCGCTGTCATCGCTGCTCTGGCGCGATATGCGCGGCAAGCGCGCCCAGGCCATCCGCCTGTCGAACGCCGGTCTCACGCTGCACCTGCCGGCCGGTCGCTCGCTCATTCACAATCCGCCGGGTTGCAGCGAGACCGTGCCCTGGTCCGACGTCACCGCGATCGAGACACGACTGGAAGCGTACGTGTCGCAGGGCCTCACCAATCTGCAGCGCGTCTATCGCCTGATCCGGCGAAGCGGTGATCCGATCTTCCTGTTCGAGGAGCGTGGCCTCCAGACGAACATCGCGTCCGCGCCGATGGACGCGCTGGCCGAGGAGATCGCGCGGCGCGCGAAACTCAGAATCACCGACCGCGGCATGGCGCAGGGCCGTGGCGGCATACTCGGCGCGTGGTTCGCCGCACCGCCGTCCTGGTCGGCCGAGCCGCTGCCTGCGACACGTCG
>JACMLX010000070.1 GCA_014379355.1 Gemmatimonadaceae bacterium | reverse complement strand
GCTGCCGCTTCGATCACGCGCGCCATGTGCGCCGGGTCGGCATACTGCGCCTCGTCACGCACCGTGTGATAGTCCGCGTGCAGGTTGAAGCTCGACAGCGTATGCGCGGGAATGCCCATGCGTGCGAAGGCGATGTTGTCGCTGCGTTCGAAGAAGCGTTGTGCCGGCCGCCGGTCTGGCACGATCGGAATGCCGCCGTCACGCAGCTGGTCGCCCAATGTCGATCGTTCGTAACCCGTCAGCCACGCCTTGCCGGCGCCGCCGGCGAGACTGTCGGGACGGCCGATCATCTCCACCTCGAGATTCGCGACCAGTTGCGACAACGGCCGCACCGGATGATCGATGAACCATCGCGTGCCGAGCAGTCCGACCTCTTCGCCGGTCATCGCCGCGAAGATGATCGTGCGCCGCGGCTTCACCGCGCCACCGGCCAGCAGGCGCGCCACCTGCAACACGGCGATCGTCCCTGCCGCATCGTCATCCGCACCGTTGTTGATTGAGTCCCCGTTGACCGCTTTCGTCACGCCGATGTGATCGTAGTGCGCCGTCATGAGGACGTATTCGTCCTTGAGCGCCGGATCACTGCCTTCGAGGTAACCGAGCACATTCGCGCCGGGCAGCCGTCGTTCGGCCGGCACCGAGTCGAACGCGCCCCAGCTCGCGAGCAGCTGTGGACGCACACGTGCGCCGGGCGCCGTGACCGTCGACGCGAGTGGCACACGCTGCACGAAGCCACTGTCGCCTGCCGGCTTGAGTCCCGCGGCCGCAAACTGCGCCGCCAGCCAGCGCGTCGCACGCCAGCTGCCCGGTGACCCGGTCAGGCGACCTTCCATGCTGTCGGCCGCGAGAATCGCGAGATCACGCGATACGTCCGCGTCACGCACACGCGGCGCATAGGCGCCGGCCTTCGCCGGCGCTGCAATCGTCGGTACGGCGACGAATGCGAGCCAGTTGCCGGTCGGATCGATGGTCACGCGCGAAATGCTGGTGAGCGGTGCAAAGCCAAGATCGGCGGCGACGTTCCATCCCGGCTGCCCTCGCGTCCACGTGCGCAACGTGGTGCCGGATGCTGCGACCAGCGTCGTGCTGTCGACCCACGTGTATTCCTCTTGCGTGGGCAACGTCGCGATCAGTCGCCTGACGGACTTCGTGGCGGGATCGAGTTCGTCGATGTACCACTGCGCGCCGACTTTCTGGATGAACGACACACGCGACGTGCCGGGCACACGTTTCACACCACGCCCGATGTCGCGCGCGATCGTGTCGATCCTGCCGCTCACGGTGTCCATCAGCTGCAGCGTGGCCGGAGAACCGAGCACGAACATCACGACCTGCGAGCCGACCCACGCGTAGTATCCCACTGGCTTGACGCGGCCGACGAGGCGTTCCGGTTTCCCATCCGCGGACAGCGGGAAGCGCCACAGATGCTGCGCCGAATCGCGCTCGACGCGCACGACGGTGAGCGCGGCACCATCGGCCGTCACCTGCGCCGAATATTCACTTTCGGCGGTGACGGCGACGGGCCCGTGCGCCGAGCCGTCGAGAGCGTAGCTCCATATGTCGGTCTGGACATCACGAATGCTGTCGCGCAGCAGCACGTTCGGTGCCCGGCGCGTGTAGTAGATCATGCGCCCCCTCGCGTCGAAACCCGGCTGATTGTCGTATCCCTCGCGTCGCGTCAGGTTGAGCGGGGGCTGCACCATCAGGGCGCCGTCCCTCATCGTGATGCGCGAGAGGAAGATGTCGGTGTTCGGCGCGCCGGCGGCCGGCGCGGGTGCCTGGGCCTGCGCGAGCGAGAGTGGCGCGACGAGCAGCAGGGAACGAAGCGAGGCAGTGAATGTCATGCGCGCACGGTATCGGCGTGCCGACGGCAGCGCCACCAGCGCACGCCACGTTCTCTGACGGTGGTCGGCACACCGCTGTGATGCGCGGTCGGGTCATGCGAGATTGTCCCGATGCACTCTCGCCTTCTGCTGTCTGCCATCCTCGCCGCCTCGGCCACTGCCTGCAGTCAGCAGGACAAGAAGCCACGCCTTGCCGAACGCGCGGTCGTCGGTCTGTGGCGCAGCGATACGGTGCCGGCCGCAGCCACCGCCGCCCGTGCGTACGCACTGCGCATGACGTCGTCGGGCATGGCCGAATTCACCAGCGAAAACGTCGGACGACAGGTGACGATCGAGCGTGGCACGTGGGACGGCGCGGATTCGCTGGTGCGCGTGGTCGTGCGCGGCGAGGGCACTGCGGCCCGCCCGACATCGTTGCTGCTGGCGATTCGCGGGAATGAGCTCGGGCTTGTCGAGTTCGATACTGCAACATGGGGTGCACAGGGGCTGACGCTGCATCGTCGCTGACGATCACATTCGGCGGTCATGGAGGCGCGCGTAACCGGCGAATCACGCGCTTGCCATGTTCGCAATTCGGGGCGACCGTGGTTTTGACGTCGCACTGACACAGGCGACGATACCCGTCTCCAGCCGCGCATGGCTTCCGCACGTCGCCGCACCCGAACCGGTCTGCCGATCGCGGTATTCATCGCGATTCTCACGGCGATTTTCGGTAGCCGGCTCTTGCGACAGTCGACGCCAGCCAGTGCAGCGCCGACGAGTACTCGCGTCCCGACGTCCGCTCCCGCGACGCAGCCGAAGCCAACGGGCTCCGATGGTACTGCGATGCCCGTTCCGCGTCGCGATTCGCCCGGGTTCACGACCCGCGCGCATCTCGTCGAACACTTCGAGAAACATGGTGCGGAGTTTCCCGGCCTCGACATCGATGCGTACCTGGCGGCGGCGCAGTTGCTCCGCGACCGACCGACCGGCGCCGAGGTACTCGAGCTCCGTCGCCGCGACGGCGTGATCACACGCTTCGACAACACGAGCGGCGCATTTCTCGCAGTCAATCGTGACGGCACCATTCGCACGTTCTTCCGACCGAACGACGGTGCCTCGTACTTCAGGCGACAGGCATCACGCACGCCAGGCGGCGGGCCATGACCGTCGATCACGATCCCGTCCACACGTATCTGATCAGCCGCGGCTGTGCGCCGCTGGTGGTGCGCCGAGGCCTGCCCGGTCTGCTCGATCAGTGGGCGGGTATCGTGGCGGCCGCCGAACGAGAGCGGGATGAGTCGCTCGACGAATGGCTGAATGACATGGATCTGCGCGACATACTCGCCGGTGCGCTCGCCGCCGCCGGACCGCGCGAGCGTCGCACCGCCGCATTCCGCCTGGACGAGGCGGATCAGCGATTCCATTCACTGACGGTGCCGTGCCCATGTCTGTGGGGGGACGCGATCGCCCACACCAACAGCTGGCGCCCGGAGTGGCAGTGGTGGTACTTCCGCCGCCCGACGCACCCCGGCCCGCAGCTGCGGGAAGACCTGCTCGTGAACGGTTTCCTGCGTCCGGAAACCTGACGCCTGCCGTTTCGGCCAGTTGCTGCGACACTGACGCGGAATCGGCGACGGGCATCACGCGACGGCGCAACGGCGCGACGACAACTGCATCAACGCAGAGACCCGGAGGTCAACTGCTTTGACGCAAAGACGCCAGGAAACGGCGCTGCGTTCAGTAGTTGAGCGGCCGTCGCTCGCACGCGGGCCGATTTGTATTGGAACTGCAGCCGCGAACCGCAGGTCCCCCAAGAAATACATACTGAAATCCGGTCTCCGGGGGTCAGAGTGCCGAGGACCGCCTTGGCGTCTTGGCGTCTTGGCGTCGAGGCGGTTCAATCCTCTGCGCCTCGGCGTTGGGCAGTTTCGGCCGGAGATCAGTATGCACCGAAACCGGCAGGCTTGCGGGGCGTATAGCAAAGTGATATCACTTCGATGTCACCCCACCCAGGCTACCGATCTCATGACGCGCGAATTTCTCCGCAAGGCCGCCCCCGGACTCCCGGTCCTCTTCATCCTCATCGCCGCGCTCGCCGGCGGCGCGTGGTTCATCTACAACGGCATCAGCCAGCGGTCATTCCTCTCGGCCGCGATCGGTGTGCTGATCATGCTCGTCGACCTGGTCATGTTCGCCGGCCTGTTCACGGTGGAACCGAACGAAGCCAAGGTGCTCCAGCTGTTCGGTACCTACAAGGGCACCGTGCGGCAGCAGGGGCTGTTCTTCGCCAATCCGTTCTTCACCAAGAAGCGCATCACGTTGCGCGCGCGGAATTTCGAGACGACGCGACTCAAGGTGAACGACAAACACTCCAATCCAGTCGAGATCGCGGCGATCGTCGTATGGCGCGTGATCGACAGCGCGGAGGCGTTGTTCGAAGTCGAGAACGTCGAGACGTACGTGATGACGCAGAGTGAATCGGCGTTGCGCGCGCTGGCCACGAAGTATCCGTACGACGCGCACCAGGAGGGCGAGGTCTCGCTGTCGGTGAATCCCGACGAAATCGCTCAGAACCTCAGCATTCAGCTGACCGAACGCTTCGCCAAGGCCGGGGTTGAAGTGATTGAAAGTCGTGTCAGCCATCTCGCCTATGCACCCGAGATCGCGGGTGTGATGTTGCAGCGTCAGCAGGCGTCGGCGATGATCGCGGCACGCACGAAGATCGTCGAAGGTGCGGTCGGCATGGTGGACATGGCGCTGCAGATGGTGGAGGAGCGCGGCATGGCCAAGCTCGACGGTGACCGACGCGCTGCCATGATCAGCAACCTGCTGGTGGTGTTGTGCGGCGACAGGAATGCGCAACCGGTACTGAATACCGGCACCATCTATCAGTAGGTCTGGTGTCGTGTCGGAGCGCAAGGCGTTCCTGTTGCGCGTGGACCCGGCGCTGCTGGAGTCGATGCAGCGCTGGGCGAACGACGATCTGCGCAGTCTCAATGCGCAGATCGAGTTCGTGCTGCGGCGCGCGCTGCAGCGCGAGGCACGACTGATCGGTCCGACGAGACCGCCGACCGACGTTCGATCGGATGCGGGATCGAACGCCGGATCAGACGCCGGAGCGAGCGCCGGCGCGGACATGGACGCTGTGACGGACGTCGGCTGATTCGGCCCGATCGCCAGGGTATTGCGTCGTTAGGCGCGCAACGGTACGATTCGAAAGGTCGCCTACCGCGCTTGCGCAGGAGAAGCAGGGTGTTCATCGCTCTCTACCGTCACACCCACCCCACGGTGGTGTCGCGGGGCGCATCTGCAACCAGTGTCGCGCTGATGTTTCTCGGTGCGATCGCCGCGGCCCCGTCCACGATCCTCGCACAGCCGGCCAGCGCCTCAGGCGACGGATATTTCTTCGCACGACCCGTGTTCAGCCTCACGATCCGCGGTGGCCTCGACCGGCCGACGGCGTCGAGCGAAGTGTGGAATTTCACGACCACGAACCTCACCGTCGGCAAGGGCGACTTCATTGGCGCGGGCTACAGCGCCGACCTGGGGTTCCGTGTCGCGAACCGGCTCGACATCGTGCTCTCCGCTGGTTCGTCGCGGCGATCGGCCGATTCCGAGTTCCGGAACTTCATCGACAACAACGACCTGCCGATCGAGCAGACCACGACCATTCGCCGCATCCCGGTGACGCTGGGTCTGCGCTATGCGTTGCGAGCGCCCGAGGAACGCATCAGCCGTTTCGCGTGGATACCGTCACGCGTCACACCGTGGATCGGCGCCGGCGGCGGCGCGATGAGCTACTCATTCACACAGACCGGCGACTTTGTGGATTTCCAGTCGCTCAACGTGTTTTCCCAGGCCTTCAACTCCCGTGGAACCGTACCGATGGCGTACGGTAATGCTGGTATCGACGTCAAGCTCAGCATGCGCATTTCGCTGACGGGCGACGTGCGCTACTCGCATGCCCGGGCGCCACTGGGTGGCGCATTCGTCGGCTTCGACAAGATCGACCTGTCTGGCACCGCCGCCACGATGGGCCTCACGGTGCGGATGTAGGAGATCCATCATGACTTCATCACCGATGCGCAGCGTCGTCGCCTGCGCCAGTCTCGCCCTCGCATCGATCGCGCACGCGCAGCAGGACACCACGGTGCGCATCGACGAACACTGGCGCGCATACCTCGGCTGCTGGGCGACATCGTCCGGCGGTGTGTCGGGGCCGATGGTCTGCGTCGCACCCACGTCGGCGGCCCAGACCGTGGAGTTCATCACCGTCGTCGGTGACTCGATTGTGAGCACGACACCGGTCACGGCGTCCGGCGCGCGCGTCGAGCTCACGCGTGACAAGTGTGCCGGCTGGGAAAGCGGTCGCTGGTCGCTCGATGAGCGCCGCCTCTATACGCACTCGGAGTTCATCTGCCCGGGTGGCAGCGCGCAGAAGCAGGATGGCCTCCTCACCATGCGCTACGCCGACACGTTTTCGCGAATCGAAGGCGTGAAGACTCGCGGTGGCGCGCGCACACGCGTCGTGCACTTCCAGCTCGAGATCGATTCCACGCTGTATCCGAAGTCGATCGTCTCACGCATTCCATCCGTCACCGCGATGCCCGCATTCGGGGCACGCCTCGAAGCGGCGGCTGACGTCTCTCCGGCCGATGTCGTCGATGCGACGAAAGAGCTGGACGCGTCACTCGTCGAAGCCTGGCTCGGCGACAGGGGGCAGAAGTTCGCACTCGGCGTGAATGAACTGCGCGCGTTGCATTCCTCGAGCGTGCCGGAAAGTGTCATCGACATGGTGGTCGCACTGGCGAACCCACGCTTTTTCGCGGTCGCACGAGATGGCGCTCCGGTCGCGCGACCGGCCGATCCGTTCCGCCGTCGCCCCAGTGCCACGACGCTCACGCCGGGACAGATCGCGGCACTCGCGAATGATCAGTGCCTGTCGACGTTGTACGGCGGGTACGCGCGCTGCAATTCGTCGCTGATGAACTGGAACGACCTGTATTTCCCGTGGTACGGCTATCCGATCTATCGGGGATACAGCTTGTATTCGAATCAATTCGGACCTTATGGCCCGATCTACGGGAATTCGTGGTATGGCGGCAGCAATGGCGGCGGCTACGTGATCGTACCGGTCGCACCGCAGAATCCCGAGCCGCCGGGTCGCGTGATCAATGGCCAGGGCTACAGCCAGGGCGGAGCGTCGCGTGGCTCGAGCGCCGAGCCGCGTTCGCCGAGCGTGGGGTCGTCGGATTTCGGGGGCTCGTCGTCGAGCGGCAGCAGTTCGACCGGTGGCGGGGGAGGCGGGGGCGGCAGCGCTCCGGCCAGCACAGGCGGTGGTGAACAGCGAACGGCAAAGCCACGTCCGTGACAGTGCCGGCAGGCAGTGCAGAACGCCCCTGACGCAATCCATCACAGACACCGGACAGCCGAGGACTCATGCGCTTCTCAACACATGCTCGCGCCATGTCGATCGCAACGTTGGTCGCGGCCATCCCGCTGGTCGCACAACAGTCGACAGTGCCAGTCGCCGATCCGTGGGCACCGTTTCTCGGGTGCTGGTCGACGTCGTCGAACGGTGTCGTCGGGCCGATGGTGTGTGTCGTTCCCGGCGACTCCGCGAAGCGGGTGGAGTTCCTGACCATCGATCGTGATTCCGTCTCCGGCCGCACGATCATCGATGCATCGGGCACGCCGCGTGCGCAGGTGCGCGGTGAATGCGCAGGATTTGAAGAAGCGAGGTGGTCCTCGGACCAGCGTCGCCTTTACATCCATGCGGATTATCGCTGCAGGAACGGCAGCAAGCAGCGCGGCGATGCGATCGTCGCGATGACGCACTCGGATGCGTTCACACAGGTCGAGGGCGTGATAACAGGGCGCGAGACGCGCACCACGACAGTCAACTTCATCGTGCAACTCGACACGACGATCTTTCCGGCTGAAGTGAAGCGTCGTCTGAGCAGCTATCGTACGCTGTCGCGCAACGATGGTGAGCTCGAGACAATGGCCGCTGTCTCGGCAAGCGACATCACGGATGCTGCGACGAATCTCGATCCGGCCGTGGTGCAGGCATGGCTCGCGGATCGCGGTGATCGACCGGATCTTACGGCCAAGGATCTCCGAGCTTTGCGCGTTGCTAGTGACATCAGCCTGCGAAGTAACTCATTGGTGATGCCGAATGCTCGCGGTCGGGCCGCGAGATATCTCGGCGTGTCATATCAGCAGAGCCCGGATGCGATTTTACGCTGGCAGGGTTATCGAGGCGAGCAGTTTCCGACCAACATCCTTGTGACCCCTGCCATGGTGAACTTCTCGTATCCCGGAATGAGCCGTCGATTCACTTGGGGCGGCTGGCCGTAGCGCTGCAAGCGCGGACGCAGTCGTCGTATCGCCGGTGAAGCGCACGCTTCACCGGCGCTTTTCGTGTACGCACCCGACTGATCAGGCCCGATTGCTGCACTACGTAGCTTGCCCTGCTTTCGCCTACCTGGCTGAGTCTGGCTCTCGATTGGAACCTGCACCTACGCGATGTCGTCATTCGGAAGTTTTTTCCAGCTTGGCCTCCACCACATTCTCACGCTCGAGGCCGCTGACCACCTGCTGTTTCTGGCGACCCTCGTTCTCGCCTACGAATTCGGGAAGTGGCGCTCGCTGCTGATCCTGATCACTGCATTCACGATTGGCCATTCCCTCACACTCGCGCTCGCCACACTGAACGTCGTGCAGGTCAACGCGCAGGCGGTCGAGGCGCTGATTCCCGGGACGATCATCGTCACCAGCCTCGTCAATCTCTGGACGTGGCGGCAAGGCCGACGCGCCAACGATCCCCCGCCCCGTGACGCGGATAGAGTCTGGCCGCGTTACGCCATGGCGCTCGCCTTCGGGCTCATCCATGGACTCGGCTTTTCCTCGGTTCTTCGCGGACTGCTGGGCGCCGAGGACTCGCTCTTCGTGCCGCTGCTGTCCTTCAACATCGGAATCGAGATGGCACAGGTCGTTGCGATCGCCGTTCTCGCCATCATCGGAGCCGTCCTCACCTGGCGCGTCTTCGACCGCCGAGGCTATGTCCTGACCGCCAGCGGGATCACGCTCGGCTGCGCGACGCAGATGCTCTTGGCGAGACTCTAGCTTCTGGCGTGAGCGAACTGCGTAGGGGTGATAGGTCGGGGAGGCCGGAGCGCGCGCGTCACTCGAGGCTTCTATTTTTGCGCGCCAACCTGAAAAGCTTTGGGTGAGGAGCGCTCCGAGGACACTGAGAGCTTGCCGTGCAGCGCTCTGCCCATCGCGTCCCGATGATCTATTGAAAGAGCAGTTCCAACAAGAAGTCGGCGATGTCTCGCTCTGAGCGGGCGGCTGTAACGGACGCACTCTCCGGCCTCCCCGTGCTATCCCACAAAGAAGTCAGCGGTCGCACGCACCGCGAGGAGCGTTGCAAGCGACGCACTCCGTGAACACCGTGTGCTCCCATCGAAAAGCTCGTACGCGGTGCCCGGAAACGAGACCAGCCCCGCCCCCGTAGGTTTGAGAACGCTCGATTCACCCTCAGACCGCTTCAACATGCCCGTTTCGTCTGTCTGCCGTCGGACCCTGACCGCTGTGGTGCTCGCCGCTGCACCGCTCGGTGCGCAGCAGTGGTTGCACCCCGACACGGTGGGACGCACCAATCAGTCGATGTTTCGTGTGCTCGATCAATGGCCGGCGCCGAACGAGACGCGCGCTGCCAATGGCAAGCCCGGACCGAAGTACTGGCAGCAGCGTGTGGACTACGCGATCCGCGTTGCGCTCGATACGACGGCGCACACCGTCACCGGCTCCGAACGCGTCACGTATCACAACAATGCGCCCGATGCGCTCGGGTATCTCTGGTTCCAGCTCGACCAGAATATCGACAATCCCGACGTCAGCGAGGCGATGATCGGGGCGCCGGCGCTGCCGAAGAACATCAGTGCGCGCCAGCTCGAGTTCATCAGTGCGCGGCTCGACACGAAGGGGTACACGATCTCCCGTGTCCAGCTCGTCTCGAAGTCCGGCCAGAAGACGACCGCGCAGTATGTGCTGCAAGGCACACAGATGAAGGTCCAGCTGTCGACCCCACTGGCCACCGGTGGCACGCAGGATGTCGAGATCGACTGGAGCTACGTGATGCCCGAGTCGTTCGCGAGCCGCAACGGTCGTGGCGCGCGCGAAAAGCTCACGGACGGCTGGGAATATCTCGCGGCGCAGTGGTTTCCGCGTGCCGCCGTGTATGACGATGTCAATGGCTGGCAGAACGACCAGTTCTACGGCCAGGGTGAGTTCTACCTGAACTTCGGCAATTACGACGTCAGCATCACGGTGCCGCATAACCACATCGTGCAGTCCACCGGCGTGCTGCAGAATCCGGCCGACGTGCTCACGCCGACGCAGCGCGAACGCCTCGCGAAGGCGTTCACGTCCGAGAGCCAGGTCTTCATCATCACGAAGGACGAGGCGAACACACCGGTCACACGTCCCGCCGGAACCCAGCCGTTCACGTGGCGATTCAAGGCCGAGAATGTGCGCGACTTCTCGTGGGCCTCGTCGGCAGGGTTCATCTGGGATGCTGCGGGCTTCCGATACACGCCGACGTCGAAGCCGATCGAGATGCATTCACTCTACCCGCGCGAAGCCCTCGGTGTGTGGGATTCGCTCAGCACCAGGGCGATCGCGCAGACGATGCGCACCTACGGCCGCATGGCGTTCGAATATCCGTATCCAAAGGCCAGCAACATTCACGGCATCGTCGGCGGCATGGAGTATCCGATGATCGCATTCTGCGGCGCGCGGCCTCCCGCGAATGCCAATGCGACGGTCCTGAAGAATGTCGGCTACAGCCTCGTGTCGGTCACGATCCACGAAGTCGGGCACAACTGGTTCCCGATGATCGTCGCCAGCGACGAACGCAAATGGACATGGATGGACGAGGGGATCAACAGCTTCCTCGAGGGACTGGCCGAGATGGAGTTCGACGCCGCGTGGCCGAAAGCGCGGTTGCCATTGGTCGCGAACAACATCGTCTTCTACATGAAGAATCCCGATCAGGTGCCGCTCATGACCGAGTCGGACCTGATTCATCGCGGCTTCGGCCCAAATGGCTACACCAAGCCGGCCTCGGGGCTCTACATCCTGCGTGAGCAGGTGCTCGGCCCGGCCAACTTCGACCAGGCGTTCCGCGAATACAGTCAGGCGTGGATGTTCAAGCATCCACAACCCGCCGACTTCTTTCGCAGCCTGATGCAGGCCAGTGGCGACAACCTGAACTGGTTCTGGCGCGGCTGGTTCTACAGTACACACGCCAACGATCAGGGGCTTGGCCCCGTCGAAACGCAGTCGGCCGACTCGATGGGCATGAGTGCGCGCGGGCGCTTCTACAATCGCGTCACGATCGAGAACAAGGGTGGACTGGTGATGCCGTCAATCGTCGAGTTCACCTACACCGACGGCACGAAGGAACGCGTCAGGCTTCCCGTGTCGATCTGGCGCCTGAACGAGAAGAAGTTCGAATACGGTCGCTTCTCGCAGAAGGAAGTGGCGAGCGTCGAACTCGATCCGGACAACGTGCTCGCGGATATCAATCGCGACAACAACAAGTGGTCGAAGCCCGCGGCGGGCGCGATTCCGTGATCGCCGGACTGATGAACGCCGCGCTGCTGGCGGGGGCGCTCGTCACGGCCGCTCCCGCCGCGGCGCCGGCTGCTCGGGTGCATCACGATTTCCACGTGTCGTACACGCGCATGGCCATCGAAGGCACGAGTATCTCGGCGCAGATTCGTGTGTTCGGTGATGATGTGACGAAGGCGCTCGTCGAGCGCACGAAGGTGCCGGCGCTCACGCCAGGGTCTGCGGCCGGTCAGGCCGCGTTCCAGAAGTATCTCGTGGAGTCATTTCCAGTGACGGCTAACGGGCGAGTGCTGGTACCGGTCGTGGCAAGTGCCACGGCGGAGCGCGAGATGTGGTCGTACATCGTCACGTGGACGGCGACGGCACCAATCACTGCCATCAGCATGCACAACTCGGCGATGATGGAGCTGTTCGACGATCAGCAGAACATCGTCAAGATCAAACACATCGGGTCGGGTAAGGAGTCGACGCTGTTTTATGCCGGCGGGTCGCGGGTGGATCAGGTGGTGAGGTTCTGAATTACTCGTGATGGTGCGCACGCCTTGACCCGGAGCCAGCGCCGAGAGTAGCGTCCGGATGCTGGCGCGCCGAGGATACGGGTCGCGTGCAGATTATGTTGTCGCCGACTCGGAGTGGCAGTGGCACCCGGATGGTGCGATCGAGCCGCTGCGCATCGACGTGGCAGCGTACTTCGATGAAGCGCTCGGCAAACGCTGACGACGCATTGCTGCCGCGCCGTTGAGACAGACAAGAACGCGTCGCGTGTAGGTGACTACGCGCGTTCCGGTCGTTTCGTCGGCAGCCGGATCTCCAGCCGCTCCCCTTCCGTGATCACCGTCCCGCCCTGCACCGTGATCAAGCGCGTCGCGACGACATGTTCCGGCTTGCCGGGATTCGTCGTGCTGTCAAGCGGCGACATCGCGACCCAGACGTAACTCTCACGTGCGCCGGTGCTGATATGCGGTTCGGCGCCCTCACGCGCAGTCCACGCCGCTTCGCTACCGAGCAGCGCCAGCGCCTCGGCGAGTCGGGCGCGGTCCGCCGCGACTTTCGGCATCGACGGATCGAGCGTCACGTCGAGGTGCAGATTGCGACGCTCGGCGGACGCACGCAGCATCGGGATCACGCCGCGAATCACCTCGTTGACTGACACGCGCTCGAGGAGCACGGAGATCGCGCCCCGATCGACATCGCAGATGGTGGTCAGGCGGCGCAGGGCCGCGTCGAGCGCATCCGCTGCCGAGCGCGCCGTCTCGATCAGTTCTTCCTGGTTCTCGTTCAGCTCCCCGAACGGAGCGTCGATCAGGATGTGCAGCGGGAGGCGAATGTCGTCGAGCCGTGTCATGGTGTCGCGCACGGTGGCGGCGAGCATCGTGGCCTGTTCGCGTTGATGCGCCTCGTTGAGCACCAGCGCGCGTCGGCGCTCCGCCTCGCTCTCGGCCAGCGCGGTGCCGAGCCTGCCGACGACCTGTTCGATGCGCCCGAGTTCATCGTCTTCCCGGACCGCGACATCGGTGCTGCCCTGATCCACACCACCCGCCAGCCGGCGAATGCGCGCCGCGAGATAGCGCGTGTTCGACCATGTGGCGTACAGTGACAGACACGCGAGGATACCGGCGCCGGTGACGACGTAGCCAGGCGCCTGCCGTCCGATTTCGCCGTAATACGCGAGGCCAAGGACGAGCACCACGGCCAGCAGCGCCGGTGCAATGCCGAGCAGGAGGCGCTGGCCGACAGACAGGCCAATGAGACGTGATACCCGTGGTTGCGGTGTCATCCGGCGCTTCCGTCTTCACCGCTCGGGCGATCGGAGACACCGCGTTCGCTCGCATCGGGTCTTGCCGACACGACGAGCACGTCGAGGCTCTCACGCATCTCGATGAGTCTTTCGACGACGGAGCCGCGCCGGAATCGATACCAGCGCGAGCGCCGCGTCTGCCCGACGACAGCCAGCGTGACCGCGCGCTCCGCTGCGAACTTCGCCAGTGCCGCCACCACGTCGTCGCCAGTGAGCTTCACCACCTCGGCGCCGAGCGACTGCGCGAACTGGAGATTGTCCACGAGCTTGCGTTGCAGCGTGGAGTCGATGCGATCGGCACGTTCCGCACTCGTCTGCACGTAGACGCAGTACCAGTCGGTGTTGAGGCGGCCGGCGATCCGGCTGGCCTTGCGCAGCAGGAGGCGTGACAGGCGTGGGTCGCTCGACAGGCAGACCATGAGTCGATCGACGGTGCGCGGAACCGCGAATTGTGCGGAGTCCACGCGACGCACCGTGACTTCGCGCGCGCGATCGACCGAACTGGCGACCTCGCGCAGCGCGAGCTCGCGGAGCGAGCTGAGATTCTCGTCTGTGAAGAAGTTCGCGAGCGCCGATTCGATCTTCTCCGGCCGATAAATCTTCCCGTCGCGCAGGCGCTGTCGCAGATCCTCCGCCGAGAGGTCCACGTTCACCACCTGATCGGCCTGTGCGACGAGCCAGTCGGGCACCGTTTCGCGCACGATCACGGCCAGCTCGCGCTCCACCACATCGTTGAGCGATTCGAGGTGCTGAACGTTGACGGCGGAAACGACGCTGATGCCTTCCTCGAGCAGGTCGAGCACGTCTTCCCATCGTTTCGCGTGTCGCGCGCCTGGCACATTGCTGTGCGCGAGTTCATCCACGATCGCGACCTGCGGACGGCGGGTGATGATCGCATCGAGATCCATGTCCTCGAGGATCACGCCACGATACTCGATGCGGCGCCGCGGAACGATCTCGAGATCGCCGATCATCGCGACCGTTTCTGCGCGCGAGTGCGTCTCCACGAATCCGATCACGACGTCCACGTTGCGCCTGCGCAGATCGTTGCCTTCCTGCAGCATGCGATACGTCTTGCCGACGCCGGCGGCCGAGCCGATGTAAAGCTTCAGCTTTCCGCGCTCACGCTGGCGCACGAGCTCCAGAAAACTGGGCTCCTGCGCCTTGCGCGTGGACGGGGAGTCCGGTGGAGTGGGGATCGTCACGACATGTACGATACGTTCTCAGAACGAGAGGGACAGTGACGTGACGGCGATGATGCTGTTCTTCGAGGCAGTGGTGTTCGAGCCATCGGGAAACAGCGCGCTGTTGTTGTGCAGTCCGCGCAGTTCATTGCGCCAGGCGACTCGCGCATACGGTGTGACGTCCACCCCGACGGAGCCACCGACGCCATTGAAGGCCGGGTTCGCGGCGGAGCGGAACGAGCCGGTCCCGATGATCACCTGGTCCTTGTCGACGTACCCTTCCGCACGGAGCACCAGCGCCACGATCGGCGTGGTCTGCACGCGGGCCACGGCCGTCCAGCCGTACCAGGTGGACTGTCCGGACTGTCCGACCGGCTTCGCCTGTGTGCCGACGTCGAACTCGCCAAGCAGCGTCACGCTGCCGGAGGTCTGCTTGATGCCGACGCCGTTGAAGGTGCGCAAGCGTGTGCCCGCTTCATTGCTGAAGAGGTTGTAGTACGACAGTGTGCTCGACGAGTTCGCCGCGTAGTCGAGGCGCAGGCCGGCGGCCTTTCCTGAATTGTTCTCCGAGATGTTCTGCCAGCCGTTCACCACGTCGACGCGTGCAGTGAGCTTCTTCGTCGCACTCCAGGTCAGCTTGACGCCGCTCGAGTAGTACGGCGAGTAGTCAGCGACGAGGGAACGCGTATAGGTGGGATTGTCACGCGAGGCCCACGCCTCCATGCCGGCGTTCGAGTAGAACACACCACCGTCGACCCAGACATTCTCGGACAGCCTGATGCCGACAACCGCTTCCTGAATGAGGCGGGACAGCGAGGAGCCGCTGATGGACCCGTTGGTCGGCTCACCAAAATAGTTGGACTGCACCGACGTGCCGGTCTGCAGCGCGAAACGACCGCGGTAGTGTGGCGCATCGAGTTTCATCTCGACGAACGCGAGATTGACGTTGAACTCGTTGTGCCGGGCAGGCTGCGTGCTGAACAGCGTGCCGCCGGCGAACGAACGATCGAACGAGGGTGGACGACCGAAGTCATAGGCGTAGTAGGCGTCGACGAAGCCACCGAACGAGATCTTCGGAGTGGTGTCGGTTGCAGCGGCCTGCGAAGCGAGCGGGTTGGATGTCGCAGCGGCGATCAGAGCCGCGCTGACGAGGGTTGCTATGCGGGACATGAGAATCTCAATGAGTGGAAGATGCTGCTGCCGCAGTGGCGGCAGATGGCATCGGGAAGGTCGAATCGATGGCGATGTTGAGGAGGAGCACGTTCACGCGCGGTTCGCCGAAGATGCCGAACTGGCGACCCTCGGTGTGCGCGTCAACCACGCGTCGCACGGCCGCGGAATCCGCACGCCGCGCACGTGACACGCGCAGCACCTGCAACTGCGCGTTCGCGGGAGAAATGTGTGGATCGAGTCCCGAGGCGCTGGCCGTCACGAGATCGGACGGCACGCTGCCGCGCTGGATCGAATACTCGGTCAGCGCACTGTCCACGCGCAGGCCGATCAGCGTGTCAGCGAGCTTGCGATCGGTCGGGCCCTTGTTCGTGCCGGCGGACGCAGTGGCGTCGTAGCCGCTGCCCGCCGCCGACGGCCGCGGGTGAAAGTACTCGGCGCGCGTGAACGGCTGGCCGATCAGCGCACTGCCGACCACCTTGCCATTCACGGTCACCAGCGAGCCACCGGTCTGCCTGGGAAACAGTGTCTGCGCGAGGCCGGTCACGATGCCGGGATAGATCATTCCTGTCAGCACGCACAGCACGACGGTGATCATCAGCGCCGGCCGGAGTTGTCCACGAAGCATTTGAATATCCTTCAGGTATTGTGACTCAGACGAGTCGCAGGGTGACGAGCAGCAGGTCGATGACCTTGATGCCGATGAACGGCACGATCAGTCCACCCACGCCATAGACCAGCAGATTGCGACGGAGCACCACGGACGCCGGTGCGGGGCGGTACTTCACGCCGCGCAACGCCAGCGGAATCAGCGCCACGATGATGAGCGCATTGAAGATCACCGAGGCCAGGATCGCACTCTCCGGCGAGTACAGCTGCATGACGTTGAGCGACGACAGCGCGCCCTTCACGCCGTAAATCGAGATGAAGATTGCCGGGATGATCGCGAAGTACTTGGCGACGTCGTTGGCGATCGAGAACGTGGTCAGTGATCCGCGCGTCATGAGCAACTGCTTCCCGATCTCGACGATCTCGATGAGCTTCGTCGGATCGGAATCGAGATCGATCATGTTCCCGGCTTCCTTCGCCGCCTGCGTGCCGGTGTTCATCGCCACGCCCACGTCGGCCTGTGCCAGCGCCGGCGCATCGTTGGTGCCGTCGCCGGTCATCGCGACGAGTCGCCCACCGCCCTGCTCACGCTGGATCAGCGCCATCTTGTCTTCCGGCTTTGCCTCGGCGAGGAAGTCATCGACGCCGGCCTCCTGTGCAATCGCCGCCGCGGTCAGGGGATTGTCACCGGTGATCATGACGGTGCGGATGCCCATGGCGCGCAGGCGGTCGAAGCGTTCGCGCATGCCGCCCTTCACGATGTCCTTCAGATAGACGACACCAAGGGCACGTGCGCCGGTGCCGGCACTGCGCTCCGCGACAACCAGCGGCGTACCGCCTTCCCGCGCCACGCGCTCCACCAGCGCATCGAGATCGGCCGGCGCGCTACCGCCGTTCTCGCGCACCCAGCGCAGCACGGACTCACCGGCGCCTTTCCGCACCTGATGGCCGTCCGCGAGGTTGACGCCGCTCATGCGCGTCGATGCGGTGAATGGCACGAACTCCATCGCGCTCGCCCCAACTGCATCAGACACGTCGCGCCCACGGATGTTGAACTTCTCCTTCGCCAGCACGACGATGCTGCGCCCTTCCGGCGTCTCGTCCGACAGCGACGAGAGCTGCGCACGATCGGCGAGCACCTGCTCCTCGATACCGCGCACGGCCATGAACGCCGCTGCCTGACGGTTGCCGAGCGTGATGGTGCCGGTCTTGTCGAGCAGCAGCGTGTTCACGTCACCGGCGGCTTCCACCGCACGGCCACTCATCGCGATCACGTTCTGCTGGATCAGGCGATCCATGCCGGCGATGCCGATCGCCGACAGCAGGCCACCGATCGTCGTCGGGATCAGGCACACCAGCAGTGCGATCAGCACCGGAATCGGCACCGGCGACTGCGCATAGATCGCGAACGGTTGCAGCGTCGCCACCGCCAGCACGAACACGATCGTCAGTCCGGATAACAGGATCGTCAGCGCGATCTCGTTGGGCGTCTTCTGACGCGACGCCCCTTCGACGAGCGCGATCATCCGATCGATGAACGTTTCACCAGGATTCGCAGTGATGCGGATCACGAGGTAGTCCGACAACACGCGCGTGCCACCGGTCACCGCCGAGCGGTCACCGCCGCTCTCGCGGATCACTGGCGCACTTTCACCCGTGATCGCACTTTCGTCCACCGACGCCACACCTTCCACGACCTCTCCGTCGCCCGGAATGCTGTCGCCGGGCAGGCAGAGCACGAAGTCATCGCGACGCAGCGTCGGCGCCGGTACTTCCGTCACCTTCGCTGACTCCGGCTTGCCATTCAATGCCGCACCCGAGGCAAGCTTGCGCGCGCTGGACTGTGTGCGACTCTTGCGCAGCGAATCGGCCTGCGCCTTGCCACGTCCTTCCGCCATCGCCTCGGCGAAGTTCGCGAACAGCACCGTGAACCAGAGCCACAGCGCAAGCTGCAGCAGGAATCCTAGGCCGGACTTGCCGCGCGCCGCGTCGAGCAACAGCACGACAGTCGTATACACCGATCCGATGAGCACGACGAACATCACCGGATTCTTCACCATCAGACGCGGATCGAGTTTGCGGAACGCGTCAGCAATGGCACGCTTGACGATTTCCGGCGCGAACATCGGACGGTCCGCGCTGCCCGACCGCGACACGGGACCTGCATTGGAAGCATTCATGGTCAGAAGAGGACTCCGGTCCCCATCAGGAAGTGTTCGACGATCGGGCCGAGGGCGAGCGCCGGGAAGAACGTCAGCGCGCCGACGATGAGCACTACGCCGACCAGCAGTGTCGAGAACAGCACACCGCTCACCGGGAACGTGCCGCTCGATTCCGGCACGACGCGCTTTTCGGCGAGGAAGCCCGCCAGTGCGAGCACCGGCACGATCAGCGCAAAGCGACCAAACAGCATCGCGATGCCGAGCAGCGTGTTGTAGTAGTACGTGCCTGCGGTGAGGCCACCGAATGCCGAGCCGTTGTTGGCCGTCGCTGACGAGAACGCATACAGGATCTCGGAGAGGCCGTGCGGTCCGCTGTTGTTGAGGCCAGCCAGCCCGTTCTTCGAGACGACGCTGATCGCCGTGAACACCAGGATCGACGCCGCTGCCGCAAGGATGTACAGCATCGTCACCTGCACCTCGCGCGCCTGAATCTTCTTGCCGAGATACTCGGGTGTCCGCCCCACCATCAGGCCGGCGATGAACACGGTCAGCACGACCATGATCAGCATGCCATAGAGACCGGCACCGACGCCGCCGAAAATCACCTCGCCCAGCTGCATGTTGACCATCGGCACCAGGCCGGCGAGCGGCGTGAACGAATCATGCCACGCATTCACCGCACCGCACGACGCATCGGTCGTGACCACGGCGAACAACGCCGAGTTCGCGATGCCGAATCGCACTTCCTTGCCTTCCATGTTGCCGCCGGGATTGCCCTCGGTCGTCGCGACATCGATGCCACGCGCTGCATGGATCGGATTGCCGCGGGCTTCGGCCCAGTACGTCGCCGACACGCCGCCGAAGAACAGGACGAACATCGCGGCCCAGACGGACCAGCCGTGCTTCACGTTCCGCGCCATGCGGCCCAGCAGGTACACGAGCCCCGAGGGGATCATGAAGATCGTGATCATGGACCAGAAGTTCGACCACGGCGTCGGGTTCTCGAACGGGTGCGCGGAGTTCGCATTGAAGAACCCGCCACCGTTCGTGCCCAGCTGCTTGATGATCTCCTGACTGGCCACCGGGCCCATCGCCAACGTCTGCTTGGCACCTTCGAGCGTGGTGATGTCCAGGTACGGCGTGAAGTTCTGGATCACACCCTGCTGCACGAACAGCAGCGACAGCAGCAGACACGCCGGCAGCAGCACGTAAAGCGTGCCGCGTGTGAGGTCGACCCAGAAGTTCCCGAGCCGGCCGCGTGCCTCCTCGCCGCGCCGTGAGATGCCGCGCAGCAGCGCGACGGCAACGCACAGACCGACCGCCGCCGACACGAAGTTGTGGAAGGCGAGCTGCGTCATCTGCGAGAAGTACGACATCGTCGACTCGCCGCTGTAGCTCTGCCAGTTCGTGTTGGTGGTGAACGACACCGCCGTCTCGAACGCCTGGCGATCCGGGAGCGCAGGGAAGTTCTGCGGATTGAGCGGCAACAGATGCTGAAGCCGCAAGACGACATAGGTCAGCAGCAGCGACGCAAGACTGAACAGCAGCAGCGAGCCGAGGTAGCGGCTCCAGTGCTGGTCTTCCTTGTCATCCACTCCGCAGATGGCGTAGATCGGTCGCTCGAGCAGTCGCAGAAATCCTGAGCTGCCGTCGAACACACGCATCAGGTACAGGCCGAGCGGCTTGGCGACCGCCAGCGTCACCAGCGAAAAGATCAGGATCTGCACCCATCCATTCATCGTCATCGTCGTCGCCTCAGAACCGCTCAGGGCGGAGGAGGGAGTAGACGAGATAGACGAGAATCGCCGCGGCGAGAATCAGTCCGATCAGGGAATCAGCAGTCACGGGGCACGCTCTTCCGATGCAACGTCACCGGGATTGCGACGGCCGAGTGTCACGCAGAAGCGCACGTATGCAAGCATCGCTGCGAAAAACAGTACGGTGCCCACGATGTAGGCGAAGTCGAGCACGGGATACTCCTCTTCAGGGAACGGGACCTCCGATTACGTCGCGGAGTATGCCGGCCATCCCGTGAAGCGCGCACAAACGCCCCCGATCACCACATAAAAGTGGCGTAAAGAAAGTCAGGAACCGGTATCGTCGGGAACGACGTGCGCATCCGTCGGTGCATCGACGACCGGCAACGCCAGCGTGAAGCGCGATCCCCTGCCATTGCGTGCGGAATACGTCAGCGTGCCCCCCTGTGCCTGCGCGAGACCGCGCGCGATCGACAAACCCAGGCCCGTGCCGCGGATGTCGGGGGATGTGCCTGGCGGGCGGTAAAATGCCTCGAAGATGCGCTCCTCCTCACCGGGCGGAACGCCGGGACCTTCGTCTGCCACGGCAATGAACGCCTGCTCCGCGTCGCGCGACGCCGTCACTTCGATGCTCGTGCCTGCCGGCGAATACTTCGCGGCGTTCTCGAGCAGGTTCACGATGATGCGTTGCGTCTGCGTGAAGTCGCAGCGCGCCGCCAGCACGTCAGTCGAGAGCGACACTGCCACGGTGTGCTGACCGAGCAATCCCTGCGCGCGTTGCAGCGCCGCGCCGATCATCTCGTCGAGGGTATTCACGGCCGCCGCAGGCCGTACCGCTCCCGCCTGAATGCGCGACAGCTCGAGCAGGTCGCCCACCAGCGCATCGAGTCGATCGGCCTCCTCCTCGATGATCGCCGCGCGCCCCGCGCTGTTCGCCCCCGCCGCGATCTCCTGCGCAATGCCCTTGATCGTCGTCAGCGGGGTGCGCAGGTCGTGCGACACGGCCATCAGCAGCGAACTGCGCAGCGACTCGACCTGTCGCTCCGCTTCGGCGCGCTCCGCGGTCGCGACGAGTCGCATTCGCTCCACACCGAGCGCCGCATAGTACGCAAGCGCATCGAGCAGGCGCGCCCGATCCGTCGAGAGCGTGAGTCCGTCGCGGGATGCGACGCGCAGCACGCCGACCGCCTGATCGCGAACGCGCAGTGTCCGGAACAGCGCGCGCACCTTGAGGTCGTCCGTGATCGTCGGATCGAGGCGCGTCGTACCATCAGGCAGTTCGACGGCGCTGTTCGCGCGCCCGGCAAGCCATGTCACCAGCCCATCCGCCGGTGCGGCGATCACGTCGGTGCCTCTCGGCCCTGAGATCGGCTGTGCACTGGCCGCCCACATCAGCGCCCCTGCGCTGTCGATGCCGAAGAGATCGCAACTGTCCGTTCCCAGTGCATCGCGAATCACGGTCGCCATCGCGCCGAGTGCTGCGCTCGCATCGGGTGCACTCAACGTCTCGGCACCGAGGGTTGCGAGCCGATCGACTTCCTCGGCTCGTCGCGTCGCGGTGAGGGCCGTGGCGTTCGCACGATAGAGCAGCTGCGCCGCGACGACACTCGTGACCAGGAACGCCACCAGCACGAGCCAATCGAACGGGTCGGCGATCACGAATGTGTAGTACGGCGGCAGGAACAAATAATTGAAGGCGCAGAACGCGAGCGCCGCGATGCTCAGCCCGACGGTGCGACCACCGGCCGAACTAGCACCGAGCACCACCAGGAGATACGCGAGCGTGATGTGCGCCTTGTCGAGCCGCCCGCGACCGAGAAGCAGCAGTGCGGTCGTCGCCGCGAGCACCGCGACCCACAGCAGCGCCGGCAGGACCGGTGCACGGCGCGCCGCGGTGTGTCCTGTGCCGC
>JACMLX010000069.1 GCA_014379355.1 Gemmatimonadaceae bacterium | reverse complement strand
CCGGCCGTCGCGGCACCGTCGCGTGCCGAGCAGGCCGCCGCCTCGTTGCCGGCTTCACGTCGCACTGCGATCACCGAGGCGGTCGCGAAAGTCGCGCCCGCGGTCGTCACCGTGCAGACGGAAACGGTGCAGCAGGTCGCCGCCGATCCCTTCGAGATGTTCTACGGTGGTCGCACGGGACAGCGCACGCAGAACGGCATCGGTTCGGGCTTCATCGCGCAGCCGGATGGCGTGATCGTCACCAACGCCCATGTCGTCGCCGGCGCGACGAAGATCAGTGTCGCGCTGCGCGACGGCACGACGTACGATGGAAAGCTCATCGGCATCGATGAACTCAATGATCTGGCGGTCCTTCGCATCAACGCCACGAAGCTTCCCGTCGCGCCCATCGGTTCGTCATCAGGACTCGCAATTGGCGAATGGGCGATCGCGATCGGAAACCCGTACGGTTTTCTGCTCGGCAACACCGAACCGAGTGTCACGGCCGGCGTGATCAGCGCCACCGGCCGCAACCTCGTGCCGCAACAGGGACAGGAAGGCTCCGGCACGTACGTCGACATGCTGCAGACCGATGCATCGATCAACCCTGGCAATTCCGGCGGACCGCTGGTGAATGCCCTTGGTGAAGTGGTCGGCGTGAACACCTCGATCTTCTCGCCGAGCGGCGGGAGCATCGGGCTCGGTTTCGCCATTCCGATCAATCGCGCGATGCGCGTGGCGGACGACCTGCTCAAGCACGGCGCGGTGCGACACCCGTGGATCGGCGTGCGCATCGCGCAGCCGACCGGCAGCACGCCTCGCGAAGTGCTCCGGTCGGGCGTCGTGGTTCGCAGTGTGGTGCTCGGCTCACCGGCCGCACGCGCCGGTATCCGTCCCGGCGACCAGATCCTGCGCAGTCGTGGTCGTGACCTGCGCAACATGTTCGACTGGGAAGGTGAAATGCTCGAGCTGCGCGTGGGTGAAGCGGCGACGATGGTGCTGAAGCGCGCGGGAGGCGAGGAGACCGTGACCGTCACGCCAGCCGACCTGCCGGAAGTCGGCGCCAAGAAAGTCGAAGTGTTGCGCGACGTGCAACTGGTCACGCTCACCCCTGCGATCCGACAGGAGCGTGGCATTCGCTCGCCCAAGGGAGCGCTCGTCGTGAACGCGAGCGATCGTGTCATGGACCAGCTGGGCGTGATGCCCGGAGACGTCATCATCGGCGTCAACCGTGCATCGATCACGACTGCCGAGGAAGTTGCACACGCCATCGACCAACTGGCAGGCCGCGGCGTGATTCAGTTGATCATCGAGCGTCGCGGCGCCATGTATTCCACACAGTTCTACATCCAGTGATGTCTTCGTCGCACACGAACTATTCGTCGCCGCTGGCCGAGCGATATGCGTCTCCCGCGATGCTTGAGTTGTGGGGCGCGCAGAACCGGTACGGTCTCTGGCGCCGGCTCTGGCTGGCGCTGGCTGAGGGCGAGAAGCGACTGGGCGTGGACATTCCTGATGCCGCAATCCGTGAGATGCGCTCGGCGCTCGATGACATCGATTTCGCCGCGGTCGCCGATTACGAGAAGCGATTCCGGCACGATGTGATGGCGCATGTGCATGCGTTCGGCGACGCTGCGCCGGCGGCCAAGCCGTTCATCCATCTTGGCGCGACCTCGGCCTTCGTCACGGACAATGCCGATCTGATCCTGATGCGTCGCGGGCTCGAGATCCTGCGCGCGAAGCTTGCGGCGTCGCTGCGTGCACTCGGTGCATTCGCGCTGGAATGGCGCAACGAGCCGACGCTCGGGTATACACATCTCCAGTCGGCGCAGCTCACCACCGTCGGCAAGCGCTGCACGCTGTGGATGCAGGACTTCCTGCTGGATCTGGCGGACCTCGAACATCGCATCGCCACGCTGCCGTTCCGCGGTGTGAAGGGCACGACCGGCACGCAGGCGAGTTTCCTGTCGCTGTTCGACGGCGACCATGGCAAGGTGCGCGAACTCGATCGCATGGTGACGAGTGCGATGGGCTTCCCTCGCCCGCTCCCGGTCACCGGCCAGACCTACAGTCGCAAGCTCGACGCGCAGGTGCTCGGGGTCGTCAGCGGCATTGCGTCGAGTGCGTCCAAGTTCAGTGGCGACATTCGCATGCTGCAGGCGTTCGGGGAGATCGAGGAGCCCTTCGAGAAGGAGCAGATCGGCAGCTCGGCGATGGCCTACAAGCGCAATCCGATGCGCGCCGAACGCATCGCGTCGCTCGCGCGATTCGTGCTGTCGCTGGAACCGAACGCGAACCAGACGCATGCCGTCCAGTATTTCGAGCGCACACTCGATGACTCGGCGAACCGCCGACTGGTGATCCCGGAAGCATTCCTCGCCTGTGATGCCATCCTGATCCTCGTGGCGAACATCGCCAGGGGACTGGAGGTGCATCCCGAACGCATCCGCCGTCGCGTGGACGATGAACTGCCGTTCATGGCGACCGAGGAATTGATCGTGAATGCGGTGCGTGCCGGTGGCGATCGCCAGCAGGTGCACGAAGTGATCCGCCGTCACGCGATCGCGGCGGCGCGCGCCGTCAAGGATGACGGCGTGCGGAACGACCTGCTCGAACGACTCACCGCCGATCCGGAGTATCCCGTGAATCTCGACGTGTTGCGCAGCGTGATGGCACCGCTGCGGTTTGTCGGGCGGAGCGCCGAGCAGGTTGATGAGTTTCTCGCCGAGGAAGTGGAGCCGGCGCTGGCGGGATTGACCGTGGACGAGACCGCGGCCGGAGCGGTGCGTGTTTGAGGTGCGGCCGACGCCCGTCGGCGTCCCGACGACGCGCCTGCCGCTGTTCCACGCGGCGCGCGGCAAGGTGCGTGATGTGTACGAAGTGGACGACGACCGGTTGCTGCTCGTGGCCACCGATCGTGTCAGCGCCTTCGATGTCGTGATGCACGAGGCGGTGCCATACAAGGGCATCGTGCTGACGCAGCTGACCGCGTGGTGGCTGCGCCAGCTCGAAGGTGACGTACCGCATCACATGATCAGTGCTGACGCGAAGGAGATCATCACGGAAGTGCCGGAACTGGCGCCGCACCTCGCGACGATCGCCGGCCGGTCGATGCTGGTGAAGCGCGCGCAGATCTTCCCGATCGAGTGCGTGATCCGTGGCTACATCAGCGGATCGGCGTGGAAGGAATATGCGGCGCACGGCACGCTCGCCGGCGAGGCGCTGCCCCGTGGACTCGTCGAGAGTCAGCGACTCGAGCCGTCGATCTTTTCGCCTGCCACGAAGGCTGCGACCGGGCACGACGAGAACATCACGATCGACCGCATGCATGCGGTGGTTGGCGAGGGGCATGCGACCGCACTGGAAGAGCTCACGCGTCGTATCTATGAACGCGGCAGTGCGCTGGCCGCCCGTCGCGGCATCATCATCGCGGATACCAAGTTCGAATTCGGTCGGTGGCGTGATCGCATCATTCTCTGCGACGAAGTGCTGACGCCCGACTCGTCACGCTTCTGGCCGGCGTCCGGTTATGTGCCGGGCGGTCCGCAACCGAGCTTCGACAAGCAGCCACTGCGCGACTACCTGAGTGCGGAGCGAGCGGCGGGCCGCTGGAATGGCGACGCACCACCACCGACCCTGCCGGACAGCATCGTCGAAGCGACGAGTCTTCGGTATCTCGATGCGTACCACCGCATCACCGGCACGTCTCTCGACCTGACCCAATACACATGAACTTCGCTCGAGAAGGGTATCCCTTCATGGCGCTCAGTGCGTCCATCGCCGTGACCGTACTGGCGGTGGCCGTGTGGCGACGCAGCTGGTCCCTCTGGCTGCTTGGATTCCTGCTGCTCGTGATCGCTGCGTGGGTCGCATGGTTCTTCCGTGATCCGGAGCGCGACGGGCCGCGTGGTGGCCGCAACGTAATCGCACCAGCGGACGGCAAGATCGTGATGATCACCGAGGTCGACGAGCCGACGTACGTGTATGGGCGCACGACACGCATCTCGATCTTCATGAACGTGTTCGACGTGCACGTGAATCGATACCCGGTGGATGGCAAGGTCGAGCACGTCGTGCACACGCCCGGCAAGTTCCTCAACGCGGTGAGTGAGAAGTCGTCGCTCGAGAATGAGCAGGTGAGCGTCGGCATTGCAACGGGGCGATTTCGCATCCTGACGCGTCAGATTGCCGGATTGATCGCCCGACGCATCATCACCTACAGCCGTCCGGGTGACCCGGCCAGCCAGGGCGGCCGGTACGGCCTCATTCGCTTCGGCTCACGCGTCGATGTCTTCGTACCGACGGACTCGCGAGTGATCGTGAAGCTCGGCCAGCGCACCGTCGCCGGCACGACCGTCATCGCGGAACTCCCCGTCTGATGACGACTGTTGGAGGTCGCCCGGAACGGCCGACCGGTATGCGACGCGCCGTGGTGCTGTTCCCCGGCGGCCTGACGCTCGGCAACCTGTTCTTCGGCATCTTCGCGATGATCAGCGCCAGCCGAGGTGAAGTCGGACGGGCGGTGCTCTTCATCGTGTGCGGTGGCGTGTGCGACATGCTCGATGGACGCGTGGCACGCGCGACCAACTCGGGCACCGAGTTCGGTGAGCAACTCGACTCGCTCGTCGACGCCATCTCGTTCGGTCTCGCGCCAGCGATGATCACGTACTTCGCGGTGCTGACCCCGACGGAGCCTGGTCGAGATCGCTGGTCGTGGATCATCGTCTTCTTCTTCTGCATGTGCGCTGTGCTGCGGCTCGCGCGCTTCAACATCACGCAAGCGGGCGCCAAGAAGAGCTATTTCGTCGGCCTGCCCAGTCCGGCTGCGGGTGGTACGCTCGCCACGTATCACTGGTTCGCGCAGACGCCGCTGTATCAGCAGACGATCATCGGCGATCTGCCGTGGCATGAGCTGGTGAAGTACCTGATGATCGGCCTCTCCCTGCTGATGATCAGCAACGTGAGGTATCCCGCATTTCCGCGAACGGGCCTTCGCGACTGGAAGGGCGTGGTCGGCTCGATCACGGTGCTCACCTGTCTCGGTGGGGCGATCTTTCTGCCGCGGGAATTCTTCTTTCCGGCCGGACTGACGTACGTCATGGTGGGACTGATCGGTACGATCCTGCAGTCACTGAGCGACCGCCCTGTTCCAATCGGCGCAGACGATATCCCGGACGCGCGCGCCATCGCTGCGTCCGATGCACTGACGGTCGTGGACGCGAATCGTCGGCGGAAACGTCGACGCTCCCGTGACAATCCGGTGATTCCGAAGTCACCGTCCTCTTCTCCCCGCTCGACCCAAGAGCCCCCCGAATGAACCGCTTCCGCGTCAGTGTTCATATCGTCCCCCGCAAGGGCCTGCTCGATCCCCAGGGCAAGGCAGTGTCCGATGCGTTGCACGCGCTGGGCTTCGCCGACGTCGAGGACACACGCATCGGCCGGTACATCGTGCTCGATGTGAGAGCGGAGAGCGCCGCTGCCGCCGAGATCTCGGCACAGGCAATGTGCGACAAGCTGCTCGCCAATCCGGTCACCGAGGATTATCAGATCGCCTCGACGGTGACGGTCTGACGATGAAGTTCGGCATCGTCACGTTTCCGGGATCCAACTGCGACACCGATGCGATTCACGCCGTCACCGACCAGCTCGGCCAGACCGCCTTCGCACTCTGGCACCGTGATCACGACACACAAGGCTGTGATGTCCTGATTCTGCCCGGCGGCTTCGCATACGGAGATGCACTGCGCGCGGGTGCGATTGCTCGATTCAGTCCGATCATGCAGGAAGTCATCGCCCACGCGGAGCGCGGCGCACCAGTGATCGGCATCTGCAACGGGTTCCAGGTGTTGTGTGAATCGCACCTGCTACCCGGCGCCCTGATGCGCAACGCAGGATTGAAATTCGTCTGCGACTGGGTGCACCTGCGAGTCGAAGGCTCGGCGCCGATGTACCTGAACGGATACCAGCAGGGTCAGGTGCTGCGCCTTCCCATTGCACACGGTGAGGGACGATTCGCGGCGGACGATGACACACTCGACCAGCTCGAGCAGAACGGCCAGGTCGTCTTCCGGTATTGCGACGCGAGCGGAAACGTGACCGACGCGAGCAATCCCAATGGCGCGATGCGAGGCATCGCGGGGATCACGAATGCAGCGGGCAATGTGATCGGCATGATGCCGCATCCCGAGCGCGCCGTCGAAGCGTTGCTCGGATCGACGGACGGCCTGCCCCTCTTCGAATCACTGCTGGCGCGGGTTGGCGCATGAGCACCACGATTTCAAATGTGAAGCCGCGTCCGGGCGATCCGGCGATCACGCCTGCACTGGTTGCGGAACACGGCATCACACCATTCGAATACGACAAGTTGCTCGGCCTGCTCGGTCGTGAGCCGACGTTCACGGAGCTCGGGATCGTGAGTGCGCTGTGGAGCGAGCATTGTTCATACAAGCACTCGCGTCCCGTCTTGAAGTCGCTGCCGACGAAGGCGCCCTATGTGCTGCAAGGCCCCGGCGAGAATGCCGGTGTGATCAGCGTCGGTGATGGTTGGGCCGTCGCGTTCAAGATCGAGAGCCACAACCATCCGTCAGCGGTCGAGCCGTATCAGGGCGCGGCCACGGGTGTCGGCGGCATTCTGCGCGATGTGTTCACCATGGGCGCTCGTCCGATCGCGATGCTCAACTCGCTGCGTTTCGGCAGCCTCGACACGCCACGAGTCCG
Organism: Gemmatimonadaceae bacterium; assembly: GCA_014379355.1. Taxonomy (GTDB): domain Bacteria; phylum Gemmatimonadota; class Gemmatimonadetes; order Gemmatimonadales; family Gemmatimonadaceae; genus JACMLX01. Next base: position 16,111 of record JACMLX010000069.1, on the reverse strand, counting down.
ATGGCTCGTGTCCGGCGTGGTGAAAGGCATCGGCGACTACGGCAATTGCATCGGTGTCCCGACGGTTGCCGGTGACGTGATGTTCGATCCGGCCTACGAGGGGAATCCGCTCGTGAACGCGATGTGTGTCGGGCTGATGCGCGAGGATGAACTCATCACCGCCAAGGCCGAAGGAATCGGCAACCCGATTCTCGCCGTCGGCGCACGGACCGGTCGTGATGGCATTCATGGTGCCAGCTTCGCATCGGAAGACCTCAGTGCGGAGAACGAGGCCAAGCGCCCGCGCGTGCAAGTGGGTGATCCGTTCACCGAGAAGCTGCTCCTCGAAGCATCGCTCGAGCTGATTCGAAGTGGTCATATCGTCGCGATCCAGGATATGGGCGCAGCGGGCCTCACCTCGAGCAGCGCGGAGATGGCCGAACGCGGCGACGTCGGCGTCGTCATCGATGTGACGAAGGTGCCGGTGCGTGAGGAGGGAATGACGCCGTACGAGATCCTGCTCAGCGAAAGTCAGGAGCGCATGCTGGTCGTGGCGAAGCGCGGTCACGAAGACGCGGCGAAGGCGATTCTCCGGAAGTGGGAGCTCCAGGCGGAGGTGATCGGTGAGGTCATCGCCGAGCCGGTGTATCGTGTAGTGGAAGGTGACAGGGTCGTGGCCGAGTTCCCGGGCAGCCGACTGGTCACCGAATGCCCGCAGTATCATCCTGAGGCGCGCGAGAGCGAGGCGATCGTTGCGCTGCGTGCGCGCGATCCACATGCCGTGCCCGAGCGCGCCGAGGAAGCGGACGCCGTCTGGACGCTGGTGCAGCTGCTTTCATCACCGACCATCGCGAACAAGCGCTGGATCTATCGCCAGTACGATTCCCAGGTGCGCACCAGCACAGTGGTCGGCCCCGGTGGCGCGGACGCCGCTGTCGTGCGGCTGCGCGGGACGAACAAGGCGCTGGCCCTCAAGACGGACTGCAATTCGCGCTACGTGTACCTGGATCCTCGCATGGGTGGTCGCATTGCCGTTGCCGAGGCGGCGCGCAATGTCGCGTGCACCGGCGGTCGGCCGATGGCAATCACCAATTGCCTGAACTTCGGCAATCCGAAGAAGCCGGAAGTCTTCTTCCAGTTCCGCGAGGCGGTTCACGGCATGGGAGACGCCTGCCGTGCACTTGGCACACCAGTCACGGGCGGCAACGTCTCGCTGTACAACGAGAATCCGCAGGGCGCGGTGTTCCCCACCCCGACCATCGGCATGGTGGGGCTGATCGAGAACATCGATCACGTCACGCGGAGTGGATTCCGGACGGCCGGTGATGCAATCGTGCTGCTCGGCGACTGCACCGACGAACTCGGTGCGAGTGAATATCTTTCACGCGTGCACAATCTCACGATTGGCGCGGTGCCCGTGGTTGATCTCGACCACGAGAAGCGGCTCGTCGACGCGTTGCTGGCCGCAATTGCCGAGGGAAGCGTCCGCTCGGCGCACGACGTCAGTGAAGGCGGATTTGCCGTCGCGCTGGCCGAGTGTTGCATGGCTGACGAGGATCACGTGTGGGGCGCGGAGGTCGAGCTGGCCGCCGCGACCGACGTGACACCCCGCTCGCTGCTGTGGGGCGAAGCCCAGGGACGGGTGCTCGTCAGCACTCCGACCGCCGAGGCCGTGCTTGCGACGGCGACGGCACACGGAATCGCAGCGCGCGTCATTGGACGGGTAACGAAGGAAAAACGCCTGATCATCCGTGCCGGTGCACGGACTCTCGATACACCGCTGGTACCGCTGTCGGATGCGTACTTCAATGCGATTCCCGCACTGATGCAGCGCGCCGCAACGGCAACGGCTTGAGGACATAGCGCATGTGTGGAGTTTTTGGGATCTTCGGGACGCCGGATGCTGCGGCATTGACCCATCTAGGCTTGTACGCGCTGCAGCATCGCGGGCAGGAATCGGCCGGCATCGTGACGGTAGACCTGAACGGCGCAGCGCATCCGATCCGCGCAATGGGTCTCGTGTCGGAAGCAATTCCGGCATCGGCCATCGCGCCGTTGATTGGGGACGTGGCGATCGGCCATACGCGGTACAGCACCGCGGGCAGCTCGACGGTCGAGAACGCGCAGCCGATCATGGCGCGCTTCAAGGGTGGCGTGATAGCCCTCGCACACAATGGCAACCTCACCAACGCCTCGGAGATTCGTGCTGAGCTCGAGGAACAGGGTTCCATCTTCACGTCGACGATGGATTCCGAGGTGCTGCTGCATCGGCTCGCGCGCTCGAATCACGAAGATCCGATTCAACGGCTCACCGACGCGCTCGAAGGCGTCGAGGGTGCCTATTCGATCGTGGTACTCATCAACCAGACGCTGCTGGCGGCGCGCGATCCGAGAGGCTGGCGTCCGCTGGTGCTCGGCAGGCTCGGCGAGAGCATCATCGCCACCAGCGAGACCTGTGCCCTTGATATCGTCAACGCCACGCTGCTGCGGGAAGTACAGCCCGGTGAAATCGTGGCCATCGAAGCCGGCGAGATCCGGACCGTGCAGGCCTTCGAGGTGCAGCCACTGAAGAAGTGTGTCTTCGAGCACGTGTACTTCGCTCGTCCCGACAGCCAGATCTTCGGCCATAGCGTGGATCGCGCCCGGCGTGCGCTTGGCAGGCAGCTGGCGCGCGAATGCCCGGCGCCCGGCTCGGACCTCGTGTTCGCTGTCCCGGACTCGTCGAATGCGGCCGCGCTGGGATATGCAGAAGAGAGTGGATTGCCGCTCGAGCTGGCGCTGATCCGCAACCACTACATCGGCCGCACCTTCATCCAGCCGACGCAGTCCGGTCGCATCGCGAAGGTGAAGGTCAAGTACAACGCCGTGCGCGAAGTGCTGGACGGTCGCAGTGTGGTCATGATCGACGACTCGATCGTGCGGGGGACGACCACGCGCGGCCTGGTGAAGATGATTCGCGACGCAGGTGCGCGTGAAGTCCACATGCGCGTGAGTTCAGCGCCCGTGACCGGACCGTGCTGGTACGGCATCGATACGCCGCGCAAGGAGGAACTCATCGCCTCGGCCCGCAACGTCACTGAGATCGGCGACGCGCTCGGTGTCGATTCGCTGGGCTATCTGTCGATCGATGGCATGCTCTCCTCCGTACCCGGTGGACCAACCGGGTTCTGCGACGCATGCTTCAGTGGGAATTATCCCACCGAACCACCGGCGGACCTCGTCAGCGGGCGCGCGTACGGCTGCTGACCGGTTCGCGCCACTCCTGCGCCTCACGTGACGACGACCGCACCGATGACCAACCACCGCTACGTCTATTTTTTCGGCAACGGCCGTGCGGATGGCACGCGTGAGATGAAGGCGCTGCTCGGCGGTAAGGGCGCCAATCTCGCCGAGATGACGAATATCGGTGTGCCGGTTCCGCCGGGCTTCACCATGACGTGCGAACTGTGCGCGATCTACCTCAAGCAGCAGACGTATCCGCAGGAACTCCGAGACGAGGTTGCCATCAACCTGCAGCGTCTCGAGGAAGTCTCCGGCAAGGCCTTCGGCGACGCGGAGAACCCGCTGCTGGTCTCGGTTCGCTCCGGAGGCGCGGTCTCCATGCCGGGCATGATGGAAACCATCCTCAACCTCGTCCTGAACGACATCACGGTCGAAGGTCTCGCGCGAAACAGCGGCAACGCGCGATTTGCGTTCGACAGCTACCGGCGATTCCTGCAGATGTACGGCGACGTGGTGCTCAACGTCCCGATACAGAAGTTCGAGCATCTCCTCGAAGCGAAGCGATTGACGCAAGGCGTGATCAACGACTCGGACCTCAATGAGAAGTCGTTGCGCACACTGGTCGAGGAGTACAAGCTGCTGGTGCGGCATGCCGTCGGTCGAGAGTTCCCGATGGACCCGGTCGAGCAGCTGTGGGGTGCGACCGAGGCGGTCTGGCGCAGCTGGATGCTGAAGAAGGCGGTCGACTATCGCCGCGTGAACGGCATTCCCGATGACATCGGAACCGCGGTCAACGTCGTCGCGATGGTGTTCGGCAACATGGGCGACGATTCGGGGACGGGTGTTGCATTCACGCGCGATCCGTCCACCGGAGAGCGCGCGTTCTACGGCGAGTTCCTGGTGAACGCGCAAGGCGAGGATGTCGTGGCCGGCATCCGCACACCACTGCGTATCGAGCGCATGTCGGAACTGCTCCCCGATGCGTACGCCGAACTGATGCAGACGCAACTCGCGCTCGAGACGCACTTCCGGGACATGCAGGACCTGGAATTCACGGTCGAGCGCGGCAAGCTGTACCTGCTGCAGACCCGCAATGGCAAGCGCACTGCAGCGGCAGCGCTCCGCATTGCGCGTGACATGGTCGACGAAGGCCTCATCACGACCCATGAAGCGGTCATGCGCATCCCGGCGCACCAGCTCGATCAGCTGCTGCATCCCGTGATCGATTCGGGCCAGCGCGCTCCCGTCATCTGCAAGGGATTGCCGGCGTCACCCGGCGCCGCCAGCGGCATCGCCGTGTTCGATGCCGACACCGCCGAGCAACGCGCGAACCGCGGCGACAGCGTGATTCTCGTGCGGGACGAAACAACGCCGGAGGACTTTCACGGCATGGTGGTGGCTCGCGCCGTGCTGACGTCGCGCGGTGGCATGACGAGTCATGCCGCGGTGGTCTGTCGCGGCATGGGCAAGTGTGCGGTGGTCGGTGTGCAGAACATGTCGGTCGATGCTGAAGCCCGATACTTCCGGGTCGGCGACACGACGGTGCGCGAGGGAGAGTGGATCACTGTCGACGGCGCAACCGGCAACGTCTATCTCGGTGAGCTGCAGACAGTGCCCAGTGAAGTGATGCGCGTCATCAACGGCACAGCGCGACCCGATCAGGCACCGACGTATCTTGCGTTCCGACAGGTGCTCGAGTGGGCAGACGACTCGCGCCGACTGCGCGTGCGGGCAAATGCCGACACACCCAAGGATGCACGCATCGCGCGTGCATTCGGCGCGGAAGGCATCGGGCTCTGTCGCACGGAGCACATGTTCTTCGAGGGTGATCGCATCAACGCCGTGCGCGAGATGATCCTGGCGCACGACGAGATGGGACGCCGCAGGGCACTCGCAAAACTGTTGCCGATGCAGCGCAGCGATTTCGAGGCGATCTTCGAGGCGATGAACGGATTTCCCGTTAACATCCGCCTGCTCGACCCGCCGCTGCACGAGTTCCTGCCGCACGGTGGCGAGGAAACGAAGATGCTGGCGCGCCAGCTCGGCGTGTCGCGTGAGGAACTGCTGCGTGTGGTGGACGCGCTGCGCGAGACGAACCCGATGCTCGGTCATCGCGGCGCGCGATTGCTCGTCACATATCCCGAGATCACCGAGATGCAGTCCCGCGCGATCTTCGAGGCCGCGGTGCGCGCGAAACGACGTGGCATCGTGGTGAAGCCTGAGATCATGGTGCCGCTGATCATGAGCGCCAAGGAACTCTCCCATCAGCGCGCGATCATCGAGGACGTGGCGCGTCAGGTGCTCGGCGCGATGGGTGAACCGATCGACTACCAGATCGGCACCATGATCGAGCTGCCACGCGCCGCATTGACCGCCTCGGCGATTGCGGAGGTGGCCGAGTATTTCTCGTTCGGCACGAACGACCTGACGCAGACCACGCTGGGGCTCAGTCGTGACGATGCCGGCAAGTTCCTGCCGCTGTACGTCGAATACGGCATGCTGCCGGACGATCCGTTCCAGGTGCTCGACCAGGAAGGTGTCGGCAAGCTGATTCGCATCGCGATGGAGTCGGGACGAAAGACGCGTCCAGGCATGAAGGCAGGCATCTGTGGCGAACATGGCGGTGATCCGAAGAGCATCGCGTTCGTGCATCGAACCGGGTTGGACTACGTCAGTTGTTCGCCGTTCCGGGTGCCGATCGCGAGACTGGCGGCGGGTCAGGCGGCGCTCGACGTGTAACCGGCGCGAGCGCGATGGCGACACCGCTGAAGGATCAATTCGGTCGTGCGGTCATCCAGCGACTGTCGCTGGAGATCGCGGCGGCGTGCGCATCGTTCGACCGGCGTGCCTTCGAGCGTGACGCCATCCGCGGGTTCGATGCACTCGAGCTGCTCGACCGAGGACGGCATCTCGGCGGTGTGCTGCAGCGGCACCTGCCCGAGCGCTTCGGTGACGCGGTCGATGTCCTGCTGAGGACACTGCCGGTTTCGCGGGAATCGGCGGGCGGAATGTCGTCGTTCTTCTACCTGCCGCACACGGAGTTCGTGCGCGCGCATGGCCTGCCGCACTTCGCCGATTCGATGCGCGCACTGCATGCGTTGACGCAAGTCTTCACCGGCGAGTTCGCGATGCGCCCGTTCCTCGCGGAGCATACGGAGACCACGCTGGCACAGCTCGAGCACTGGGTGACCGATCCGAGCGAACATGTACGACGCCTGGTGTCGGAATCGACGAGGCCGCGGCTGCCATGGGCCCCGCGACTGCGCGCATTCCAGAAGGATCCGACACCGGTGCTGCGCCTGCTCACGCGGCTGCGCGACGACACCTCGCTGTATGTGCGGCGCAGCGTCGCGAACAACCTGAACGACATCGGCAAGGATCATCCGGCGCTGCTCGTCGCCACGGCCGCCGAGTGGATGATCGATGCGTCGCCCGAGCGTCGGTGGATCATCCAGCACGCGCTCCGGTCGTCCGTGAAGAAGGGCGACGCCGCCGCGCTCGCGGTGCTGGGATTCGCCGGCGCTTCTCGCCTTGCCGTGGTCGAGTCGAGCTTCGTTCCGGCGCGTCCGCGGATGGGCACGAAGGTCATCGCGACAGTGACGATACGGAATCCATCCCGTTCGGTGCAGCGCGCTGTCGTTGATCTGCGTGTGCACTTCGTGAAGGCGAACGGCGTCGGGATCAAGGTGTTCAAGCTCGCGTCAGTCGAGGTTGCACCTCGCGCGACGATCGAGCTGCGCAAGACCATCTCGCTCGAGGACCTGACGACGCGTCGGCACTATCCTGGTGAACACAATGTCGATGTGCAGATCAACGGAGTCGCCACATCGATTGGCTCATTCACGGTGTTGCCCTCGCGCTGACGCGTGGCGTCAGCGTGACGAGTGTGGCTTGAACCCCATCGCCGTATTGAGCCAGCGCACGAATGGCGTCATCGTCCGGAATGCATCCTCCAGTCGATCCGCCAGCGTCGCCGACGTCACCTCGCCTTGCGTCAGTGAACACCCGGCCGTGAAACTCTGATACCGCAGCCAATCGCCGGCCGGATGCTCTGGATCGAAACCGCGCGGTATGCGCTTGAGCACCGCTTCAGTGGAGAGCTCGCCGAACATCTTCCTGAACGCACGCGCCGTGACGATCGCGTTGAACTCTTCGTGACCCACGTCGAGCGCACCACGCAGTCGCTTGATCACCGGGGACGGCGGCATCCACACACCGCCACCCGCGAAACACGCGCGTGGCTCGAGGTGGAAATACATGCCTGCTCCACCGTGCACGGCGTCCTGCCCGACGTTGCCCTTCGAGTCGCGATGGAAGAACCAACAGGCCGCGTTCGTCTTGTACGGCGCCTTGTTCTTGCTGAAGCGGATGTCGCGATGAATGCGGAACATGCTTCCCTTCACGGTGCCGGTGATCTCCGGGGCGAACGTCGCCAGACGCGCATCCATCTCCTCGATCAGCGCCTTCATCGGTTCGCGCAGCGACGTTTCATACGTGTCGCGTCGCGCCTCGAACCATTCGCGATTGTTGTTGTCCGCGAGACCCTTGAGGAAGCTGCACGCGGTCGGCGGAAATCCTGAAAACTCACTGCTGACGATCGCCGTCTTGCGAGCTGCGCCCGCCTTTTTCACCGCGCCCATCCTGCAGGCCTCCTGAGCGAGAAGTTGTCCGCGCTGTTCGTGCGACCGTACCAATCTGCACCCATGCGCGACACGAGATCCAATCGATGCGGATCGATGATGCCGTCCTCACCAACGATGGCCGGATCCGCATGAGCCGCAATCACCTCGCCGAGAATTATCGCGCATGGCGGCGTGGCATCCGGATACTGCGTGAAGGATGTCGCGCGACATTCGAAACTCATCGGCGCCAATGCCACGCGCGGCGGTACGACGGCGTGTGATGCTGCCGCCACGACGCCAACCTGCTCGAACTCACTCGTGCCGGCATCGAACGCAAATGACGTCTCGTTCATCTGCTGCACCATCGGGAACGACACGAGGCTGACCACGAACTCGCCCGTCTCGCGAATGTTGCGCGCGGTGTCCTTCAGCGAACCATCGCTGTTGGTCTGCGGGCAGATCATCAGCGTGGGCGGCAGCGGCGTGATCATCTGGAAGAAGCTGAACGGTGCGAGATTGATGACGCCGGTCGCGGACACGCTCGACACCCACGCCACCGGCCTGGGCGCGATCGTCGACGCCATCCAGAAGTACGCCGTGCGTCGATCGAACGTCGAAAAAGCGAGCAGCATTCAGTGTCCTCGACAAGGTGCAGTGCCGACTCCAACATCGCATCAAAACACAAAGAGCCCAACCATATGGCTGAGCTCTCTGTGCTGGCATGGAGGCGCCGGGAATCGAACCCGGGTCCGAAAATGCTTCCGCTACGGCTTCTACGTGTGTGTCCCACCGATTGAGGTCTCCCGCCGCTGGCCAGTGGGCCGCCCACGTCGAGACAAGTCACCTTGAGTTTTGCATCCTGACCGGCAACACATCAGGACACTATCCCGGATTTGCGATACGTAGACAGCCGCCCCGGGCGGGCTTCCATCTACGCACTGCTGGTCTAACTAGAAGTTAGGCAGCCAGGGCCAAGTTGTTGTTGGCGATTGTGTTTTCCCGAATGGATTTACGAGGAGTCCGAGAACCTCGACACGCTACCGTAACTGCTACATCCCCGTCGAAGCCAAGTCGCCCCCGACGTGAGAAATCTAGCGAGGATCCACCGGTCACGCACCCTGCACCCGACCGGCTACTCCTCTTCCTCGCCTTCCTCGGGAATACCCTCTTCCTCGTTGGCCTGTTCCGCGTTCAGCGGTCGCGCGAATCGCACGCAGTTGCGGCCCTCGCGCTTGGCCGTGTACATCGCCTTGTCGGCCGCCGGGAACAGCTCGTCGCCGAGTCGTGCGGTTTCCGGATACGACGCGACACCGAATGACGCCGTGACGTGGACGAGGTGCTCTCCGACGCCGATCGACTTCGCCTCGATCGCCGCACGCATCCGCTCCGCCACTTCCCACGCCATCGCCACGTCGGCCTTACCGAGCAGCATCACGAGTTCCTCGCCGCCGTAACGGGCGACCAGGTCGACGCCACGAATTCCGATGGACAATGTCGCGGCGATCGAGCGCAGCACATGGTCGCCGACTTCATGGCCATACAGATCGTTGACACGCTTGAACTTGTCCACGTCACACACGACCAGGCCGACGTTGTGCCCGAAACGATCCGCTTCGGCCACGGCACGCGCCAGCGCTTCATCGAACGCGCGACGATTGGACAACCCCGTCAGCGCATCGGTGCGCGCTCGACGTGTCGCTTCCTCGATCTGCCACACGGTCTCGAGAGAGACGGATGCCACCGCGCCGAGCAGGCGTACGTTGCGCATGTCGCGCAACAACACGCCGCCAACTGATTCGCTTTCGACGACGATGGCGCCCGTCACCGCATCGCCCTGCTTCAGCGGTACGACACTCAGGCTGCCGAGGCGAGCAACCGCATGCGCAACGCCATACACCGGCGTAATCTGCTCGAGCAGTTGTGCATCCTCCCACACCTGCGGCAGTCCGGCGGAACAGAGCTGGCCGACGAGTGAATCCATCGCCACCGCCGCGCCACGCTGCAGGTGATGACCGGCCGTCACACTCTGGATCACGCCGGTCATGGTCTCCGGATACCAGCGCACGAGCGTCGCACGCGTCGCGCCGGTCACGGTCAGCGCGGAATCGCAGATGGACTGGCCAAGCGTATCGATCGTGCGCTGCTGCTGGAACGTTTGCGAGGCCTGCAGCAGCGACTGCGCCTGGCGATTCTGTCGACTGTATTCCGCCTGCGTCTCGAGCAGTTGCGCCAGCAAGCCGAGGTTGTCGGCGAAGCGCGGCAGCCATCGCGCCAGCAGTTCGTGCGACACGGTGAGTTTCGCTGCATGCAGCGAGAGCACGCCGCACGCGTTCGGCGGCCCCGGCACGGCGACGGCCGCCATCATGCCTTCGCCCGGACGGTCGAACAGTGCGACGCGTGTCGCACTCTGGACCGTGAGCAGTTCACCGCCGAGTGCATGGTGGCTCGCCTGCCACTTGTCCGTCGCATCGCTGGCCCACGCCACTGGCGCCAGCGCATTCCCGCTGCGCGTCGAGCGCCAGAACACGGCGTCCGTGACGCCGAGGGTATCGCGCACCTGCCGCAGATACCGCGCGACGGCTTCGTTGCGCGTCTGCGATTCGACGGCCTCCGACTCCGCCACCGTGCGCGCATCAAGCAACGAATTCGGGAATTCGAGCGCGGACTCCGAGGGTCCGGCCGCGAATGCCGGAAGCTCCGAGAGTGTGCGCAACGTGCCGCGCTGCAGCGAGCGCACGATGTACGCGACGGGCAGGATCGTCACCGTCACGATGATCGCGAGTCCGTACGCGAGGTCGGCCGGCACCGGTGCGATACCGGCGACGATCGGTGACACGAAGGTGACGATCATCGCGCCCGTGGCACCGATGAATACGCCGCGCCATCCGGTTGCCACGGTCGCGCCAAGTGCGCACACGCATGCGACGACGAACGCCACGGAGTGCGGGCCGTGTGTCTGCACTGCGAGCACGGCGGAGAATGGCGCCAGCAGGCTCGAAGCGTACCCGATGGCGCGACGTCGCCCATCGACCGTGCCCGGCAACATCAGGACGGATGCACCAGCGGCCACCAGCAACGCGATCGCCGCCACGACGAACGACAGCTCGTCACGGTACGCGTCGGACACGGGCGCACCCGCGATGCGCGCAGCGACCATGGCGGCAACCAGCCATGGCAGGGCGAGCAGAACGTAGGTCAATCGGGTGCGCGCGGGTGGATGCTTCACGATGGCGATATCTCGACCGCTGACGTGGGGGAACGTCCCGGTGAACTGATGATCTGACGGGAAAGGTCGGCACCAGGAAACACGCGCATCACAGCCGCGCGCCTTCCATCGGTTCCCCTCCCGTCTCTGGCGGAGAATCAGGCTCTGGACGACCGAGTCCAAGCTACGCCACGGATGACACCGCTGGCCGAGTTGAGAAGCCGACCGCAGCGGTCGGAGCACGGGCGTCAACGCTGACGCTCACGACACCACCGTCCGCGCTGCCCGTCACACGCATGCGCGCTTCTCTAGTGCGTCGTCTCGTGCAGCTCGGGCTCGGACTCGTCGTCGACGGCCAGCAGTTCGAGATAGGCGTGCCGGTTCTGGAGGTAGTCGGCGAAGATGTCCTCGACCTGTGCCAGGGAATCCACCTGATGCAGACGGGCGCGCAGTTTGGCGGACCCCGGAAGGCCCTTGCAGTACCATCCCAAGTGCTTCCGGAATTCAATCGCCGCGCCACGCCGATCGGCTTCGTAGACGTCAGCCATTCGCGCGTGTTCCAGAGCAATGCCGAACCGTGTCTCGACCGACGGAACGGGTGGGGGCACCCGACCGTCGAGCAGGGCGCGTGCCTGTGCGAACACCCATGGCTGTCCGAACGAGCCGCGCGCGATCATGACCGCGTCACATCCGGTTTCTGCGCGCATCCGCAACGCATCCTGAGGCGTCTTGATGTCCCCGTTTCCGATCACGGGAATCGACAGCGCCGCCTTGACGGCCGCGATCTCGTCCCAGTGTGCATGCCCTGTGTACATCTGCGTCCGGGTGCGCGGGTGCAACGCCAGCGCGCGGGCGCCGGCATCCTGACAGCGCAGCGCGATCGTCACCGGATCGCGCATCTCCTCGTTCCAGCCGCTCCGGATCTTGACCGTGACCGGCAGATGTGTGCTCCCGGCCACCGCACGGATGACAGTCTGCACGAGATCGAGATCACGCAGACAGCCCGATCCCCCATTGCGCTTCACGACCTTCTTGACCGGGCAGCCGAAGTTGATGTCCACAAAATCCGGGTGGAAGACATCGGTGACGAGCGCCGCCGCTTCACCCATCGCCACCGGATCGGCACCGAAGATCTGCACGCCGATCGGGTGTTCCTCGGGCAGGAATCGCAGCTTGGCGATCGTGCTCTCGTTCTCCCGACGAATCCCTTCCGCCGACAGGAACTCGGTGACCACCACGTCCGCCCCATGCGCGCGGCACAGCCGCCGGAACGGCGATTCCGAGACGCCGGCCATTGGCGCCAGAAACAGGGGTACCGCGTGTCCGACCGCATACGGAAATTCCATGCGGAGAAGATACCCGGATCAGCCAACTCCGTGCAGTTTCGTGGTTTGACACCCCTCCAGCCGGGGGGTACCTTGGCCTGTTCCCCGGGGCTGACCGACCGTCCCGCCACTTGCACGACAAGGCGCAGCGCCGTGTGCTGACGCCCCAAGGAACCTGATGGAACTGCGCGAGTTCTTCTCGATCGATGCGGTGCAGCTCGAACTCAAGGGCAGCACCAAGGACGACGTCCTGAAGGAGCTCATCGGCCTCCTCAAGCTCGACGAAAAGTCCGAAGGCATGCTGTTCAAGATGCTCAAGCGTCGGGAGAATCTCGGATCCACCGGAATCGGTCGCGGGATCGCGATTCCGCATTGTCGGTCGCTCGTGGTGAACAAGCTGCGCGTCGCGTTCGGCCGGAAACCGACGGGCGTGGACTTCAAGGCGATGGATGACAAGCCGGTCCATTTCCTGTTCCTGATCGTGGCCCCGCCGCTCGAAGTCTCCAATCAGTATCTCCCCGTCCTCGGCAAGATCGCGCAATTCGGCAAGGAGCCCGACGTGCCGGACAAGCTGACGGCGCTGACGTCGCCGGAAGACTTCATGAAGCTGCTGGCGGACAAGGAGCTGTAGGGCAGCCGTCCCGCGCAAACAGCCGGCGTGACGTCGAGCCCGATGACGACGTCATTCCCTGCATGCCAGAACCGGACTCGGCAATTCGGCGCGACATCGATGGCCTCCGAGCACTCGCTGTCCTCCTCGTCATCGCCCATCACGTTGCCCCGGCCCAGCTGACCGGCGGCTTCATCGGCGTCGATGTGTTCTTCGTGATCTCCGGCTTCCTGATCACGCGCATCATCGATTCGGCCATGTTCGCCGGCACGTTCGACTACGTCGAATTCCTGTGGAAGCGCTGCCGACGCATCCTGCCGTCACTGCTCGTCGTGCTCGTCGGCACGCTGCTCATGGGCGCGTGTGTGCTCACAGGTCCGGAACTGGTCAGTCTCGCGCGCCACGTCGTCGCCGGCTCACTCTTCAGTTCCAACCTGCTGCTCTGGAACGAAGTCGGCTACTTCGATACCAGTGCACTCGGCAAGCCACTGCTGCATCTCTGGTCACTCGGCATCGAGGAACAGTTCTACCTCGTGTGGCCAGTGTTCCTCACGCTGCTGCCGCTCAATCGACGCATTCGCTTGCTGAGTGTGATCGCGCTCGTGGCACTGTCGCTGCTCATCAGCGAAAACCTCGCGTACAGTGATCCGTCACAGGGATTCTACATGCTGCATTCACGCGCATGGGAACTCGGTGTCGGCGGATTGATCGCACTCGCCGGTCCGATGGTCCCCGCCACGTTGGCCCTTCCGGTGTGGATGCGCGCACAGCTGCGTTCGAGCCTGTCGGCGGTTGGATTGACGATGATTCTCGTGGCCGCGTTGCATACCGACGGGGCGAGCAGCTGGCCCGGCATCACAGCGCTCGTCCCGGTGGTCGGAACGGTGCTCGTGATTGTCGCCGGTCCGGACGCACTGCTCAATCGCACGTTGCTGTCGATTCGGCCTGCCGAGTGGGTTGGACAGCGCAGCTACGCGCTCTACCTGTGGCACTGGCCGCCGATTGCATTGATGCACATTTTGGCCGCCGAACGGAATGTGCCGGAATCGACGCAGGTCTGGATTGCCGCAGCGCTCATGCTGCCCGCGCTCGCGCTCGCCCACGCCACGTTGCATCATGTCGAACGGCCGGTGCGGCAGATTGCGGCGCGCGTCGAGGAACGGAGTCGTATCCTCGTGCGCCATTTGTTGCCCTTCGGCGTGGCGATTGCCATCCTCGCGATGACGGCGCACACCGTCATGCGCTCACACGGCATCCCGTCGCGGTATGGCACTGCCGGTGACGATGCGCTGGCCACGTTGCGTGCAGCGTCCGCGGATTCGATCACCGCCTACGATCGACATGCGACACGCTGTCGCCTCGCAGACAAGGGCAATGCCACGTGGTGCTGGCGCATTCCCGGGCGCGGCAAGGGCATCGCCGTCTTCGGCGACAGCCACGCCGAAGTGGTGTTCGCCGGGCTCGCCGATCTCGACGCGCACCGTCCGCTGTTTCTCACTGGCCGCAAGGGTTGCGCGCCGATCCTGCAGCCCGACAGCATCGCCGATCGATTTGGCGAGATCTGCCGCCGGGCATCACAGCTCGCCCATGCAGCCGTCCGCAGTGACTCGAGCATCAGCACCGTGCTCCTGGTCTCTCGCGGCCCGGCCTACATCACCGGCGCAGGTTTCGGTGTCGACACGCAGCGGCCCGTGGTGCCGGTCGCGGTGCGCACGTCACTCACCGACACGCTGGCACTCGCGCGCGCGTTCGATGCGGGGCTCGAGCAATCCGTGCAATCGTTCGTCGACGCGGGGAAGCGCGTCATCCTGGTCGTTGGCGTCCCGGAGATCGGCTTCCTGCCCGAGGAGTGCCTCATCGGTCGCCCGTTCGGGCTCCGCGACGTCCGCGAGCCGTGTGCCGTGTCGCGTGCCGTCGTCGATCATCGCAACAAGGAATACCGTCGACTCGTCGGTGCGCTCGCGGCGCGTATTCCGCAACTGGAAATCTTCGACGCCGAATCGATCTTCTGCGACGGTGCGCTCTGTCACGCACGGCGTGGCCGTCAGCTGCTGTATCAGGACGGCAACCACCTGACGATGCTCGGCAGTCGGCTGATCAGTGCGCGACTGCGCACCGTGTTGGGCTTCGCACCACCCAAGGCCGCACTGGCCGCTGCGACGCCCGTGTTCTGAGCGCCGGCACGTCGCCACCAGCTACGTGTGCGGCGCCGTGTCGTAACGCATTGCGCCGACGCGATTCCCTTCCGGATCGATGAAGTAGATCACGTCGCCAATCGTGGGAATCGACGCCTTCGGCATCGCGATCGTTCCGCCGTGCGCCACCACGAGTGCAGAAATTTCGTCGACATCGCTGACGGCCACGGTGCACTCGAAACAATTCGGGCCGCCGTCGCCCTTCGGCGACATGCGCGCATGCATCAGACCCTGAATCCCCGGCTTCTCCGCGTCCCCGGTGTGGATCAGGAAAAATCCGGGCGGCCCCCACGCCTCGAAGCGCCAGCCGAACACGGCGGCATAAAAGGCGCTCGCCCGCTGCACATCATCGACATGAATTGCAAAACTCGCGACGTTGTTCGGCATGCGCCACGATAGGGTCACGCACGGGCACAACGCAAGACCGGCGCACGGGGCGCCGGGTGGTCAGGGTGTCGGCGACACGGGGCCGAGGTACCCCCTGCCGTAGACCGCCTCACGAATGTCACGATGCAGCGTGCCGTCGAACGGCATCGTCTGCACGAAGAACACCACGGCGAGATCGTTCACCGGATCGATCCAGAACAATGTGCTCGCGGCACCGTCCCAGAAGAATTCACCGACGGTGCCGCGATTCTCCCCTGCGGTCTGCGGCGGTGCAGTGCGCACGGCAAAGTCGAAGCCGAATCCGACGCTTCCCTTCCCTGGCAGGAAGAATTTCTCGGTGATGCGCGGATCGAGTTGATCCGACGCCATCAAGCGGATCGTCGACGGCTTCAGGATCCTCACGTCGCCCAGTGCACCGCCACCCAGCAGCATGCGTGCGAACCGCATGTAATCGTCGATCGACGACGCCAGGCCTGCGCCACCCATCGTGAGCTTGCGCGGACCGAAGTTCAGGCCGCGTGCCTGTGCGTCCGGCACGTGTGTCAGCCGGCCATCTGCGCCGCGGT